>CAUSAR010000066.1:0-10473 GCA_963529735.1 uncultured Campylobacter sp. | reverse complement strand
TTGACGAGCAAGCAAACTGGTGCGACAAATTTAGATACCGAAGCAAATTTGACGAGCAAGCAAACTGGTGCGACAAATTTAGATACCGAAGCAAATTTGACGAAAACAAACGACAAAGATAACGCTAGCTCAAATTTGACCGCAGTTAAAAACGCGCAAAATAAAGCGGATCTAAATTTGACCAGCAACAAAACAAACGCAAATTTGACGTACGCAGAAATTCAAATTTACAAAATCTCAAATTCGCGTATTAAAAGCCTGCTAGTCGTACAGGATGAAGTTTATATCGGGCTTGGAAACGGCGAAATTTTACGAAGCGACGCGGAGTTTAAACAGATAGAAAAAATGGGCAAAAACTCCGACGCCGTGATAAAAATTTTTAACGACGAAGATAGCGTCATAGCCGTTAGTATAAACGGCGAGATCCAAATTTACAAGAAAAAATCTTAAGAAAGGAGATTTTCAATGAACAAATTTTTTAGTTCAGGCATCGTTGCGGCGACGTGTATGGCGTTTGCCGTTAGCAGTGCGTGTGCATCAGATAGCGACCTACAAGCTATCATGAAAGCGCGCGGGCTAACGGAAAAAGACGTCCTAGCGGCTGCTAAAACGTATCAGCCAAGCGGTAAAAAAGACGACTACATCGTCTTTTCCTCAGGAGGCCAAAGCGGACAGGTGATGGTTTACGGCGTGCCTTCGATGAGGATTTACAAATTTATCGGCGTCTTTACGCCCGAGCCTTGGCAGGGATACGGCTTTGATGAGGAGTCTAAGGCTATCCTAAAAAGCGGCGCGATTAGGGGCAAGGAACTTTCGTGGGGCGACACTCACCACCCTGCATTAACCGAGAAAAACGGCGAATATGTCGGCGATTATCTTTTCATCAACGACAAGGCCAACCCTCGCATCGCGGTAATAAATTTGCACGATTTTGAAACTACGCAAATCGTCGTTAATCCAATCGTAAAAAGCGAACACGGCGGCAGCTTTATCACCCCAAATAGCGAATACGTCATCGAAGCGGCGCAGTACGCGGCTCCGCTAGATAACGGCTACCACTCGATAGACGAGTACGAAAGCGCATACCGCGGCGCGGTAACGTTTTGGAAATTCGATTATCCAAAAGGCAAGATAGACGAGAAAGCTTCCTTCTCGCTTGAGCTTCCTCCATATTGGCAGGATCTAAGCGACGCCGGTAAGGGCGAGAGCTTTGGTTGGGCGTTTTCCAACTCCATAAACTCGGAGATGTACACCGGAGGTATCGAAAAGGGCTTGCCTCCGTTTGAAGCGGGCGCTAGTAGAAACGATACGGACTATTTGCACGTTTATAACTGGCAAATTTTAGAAAAACTAGCTCAAGATAAGAAAAACTACAGAGAAATAAACGGCCACAGAGTAGTTACCATAGACGCCGCGGTTAAAGCCGGTGCGCTATTTTTGATCCCTGAGCCAAAGAGCCCGCACGGCGTAGACGTCACTCCTGACGGCCGCTATATCGTTATCGGCGGCAAGCTAGATACTCACGCGACGGTTTATGATTTTAAAAAGATCAAAAACCTAATCGACAAAAAAGAGTTCGTCGGCACCGATCCGTACGGCGTCCCTGTGCTTGATATGGCAAAGAGCTTGCAAGGACAGGTCGAGCTTGGCCTTGGACCTCTGCACAACTCTTTTGACGAGAAAGACGGCATCATCTACACCTCTCTTTACGTCGATAGCCAGATCGTGAAATGGGACTATAAAAATTTAAAAGTTCTAGATAGGATCAACGTCCACTACAACATCGGACACCTTGATACTATGGAGGGCAAATCGTCAAAACCTAAGGGCAAATACGCTATCGCTCTTGATAAACTTTCGATCGATCGCTTTAACCCGGTAGGTCCTCTTCACCCGCAAAACCACCAGCTTATCGACATCACGGGTGCAAAGATGGAGCTTTTATACGATATGCCGATACCTCTTGGCGAGCCTCACGACGTAGTTTCTATCGCGGCTAGCAAGCTAAAACCAGCCACTACCTATACGATGGGAACAAACTCTCGCACGGGCAAAGAAAGTCCGTTCGTAACTCTTGCCGGACAGGAGAGAGTCGAGCGCAACGGCAAAAACGTAACCGTCTACGCTACGATGATCAGAAGCCACATCAACCCTGAGCACATCGAGGTAAATAAAGGCGACAACGTAACTATCCACCTAACAAACCTAGAGCGCGCCCAGGACGAGACGCACGGCTTTACCGTGGATCTTTACAACATCCACGCCTCTTTAGAGCCGGGTAAAACCGCAACCGTAAATTTCGTAGCAGACGAAGAGGGCGTGTTCCCTTACTACTGCACCGAATTTTGCTCTGCATTGCACCTTGAGATGATGGGTTACTTGCTAGTTAAAGATCCGAACAAAAAATACGAATCCGCCAAAGTAAGTAAGCTAAAAACCCTAAGCCCGGAAGCTCTAAAAGCCGAGTACGATAAAGTAATCGCTACAAACAAAGCTACCGACGAAGTTATCCAAAGCGTCGTTACGTATCTAAAAGAGAAGCATTACGAAAAATATCCTAAGGTAAAAGAGCTAGTTACCGACGCACTGGATCAGTACGGCAAAATCCCTGAAGTAAAAGCAAAAGCCGACGAAGCCTACAAAAAAGGCGACGTAAACGGCGCGATCCTATGGGAGTACCAAGTATGGCAGTATATGGTTAAAACCGCGGACGTCGGCCTAAGAGCTAAAAACAACCTAGCTAAAGAGATCGCCACGCCTATGAGCCCGGCTGCCGCCAAAGGCGAGGAAGCCTATCTAAAAGGCGGTTGTAACGGCTGCCACGTCATCGGTCAAGTTAGCTCGGGCCCAGATCTAACCGGCGTTCTTTTGCGCCACGAAAACGGCGAGAAATGGGTGTTTGACTTTATCAAAGATCCTGCTAAATTTTACAACGACGAGTACGTCAAATCTATGATAGATTTCTTTAACCTCAGGATGCCTAATCAGCACATGAGCGACCAAGAGATCAAAGATATCATCGAATATCTAAAATGGATCGACGAAAACGCGGGAATGTAATCTAAATTTGAGCTTAGCGGCTCAAATTTAACCGCTAAATTTAAGGCTCGGGACGCGTAATCCGAGCCTTTTTCGTTAAATTTAAAAAGCCTTTCGCGAAAAATTTTTTAAATTTAATAAAGGAGAAACGATGAAGAAGTATCAAATTTACACTATTATCGCATTAGTTTTGATGACCGTTTGTTTTACGATCCCGGTCCTTGGATGGTTCGGCGCGAAGGCCAAAATCGCAGCCGGCGAGCCGATTGCAGGGTATTCGTATAAAATTTACGACCTTTACACCTCGTTTCAGTACAAAAATCACTTAATGCCGGACGACGTAAAAGCCAGCCTACAAAAAGCGATCGAGCAAAAAGCCGAGATCGGTACGCCCTCTTTTCCCATCTGGTACGTCGCGCTTGAAGCGCCAAACTACCCTAAAGACGCCTTTCCGGACGGCATTCCGGTTTATTTTCACGTTGACGGATACGGCGGCGACGTGCACGAGATGAACACCATAAACCACTACATCGGCATGTATCCGATGGAGCACGGCGGCAACGTCGAGCGCGCGATTGCGCCTTATTATCTGCTCATTTCCACGCTTTGCATGCTAGCCTTTTTGTACTACGACGGCAAATTTAACTCCCTACTCATGGTGCTTCCCGCTATCGCTCCGCTGCTTTTTATGGGCGCGTTTGCAGGCTGGCTTTACTGGTACGGGCACAATATGCAAGAGTGGGGCGCGTTTAAGATTAAGCCTTTTATGCCGACCGTGCTTGGCGACGGCAAGGTCGCGCAGTTTACGACGCATTCGTATCCTAGCATAGGATTTTGGGTGATGATAGCTATGAGCGCGCTTTGTATCCTAGCCGTATTTTCTAAGAAAAAAGAGCTCAAAGAAGCCAAATGAAATTTAAGCTTTTGCTCTTTTGCGCGCTAAATTTGACGGTCTTTGCCGGCCCGCTACAAGACGCTATAAACGCCGCCGAACCGGGCGACATCTTGCGCCTAAACGACGGCCTTTACGAAGGAAATATAATCGTCGATAAGCCGCTAACGATAATAGGCAAAGGCGAGAACGCCGTGATACGAGGTGACCGCAAATCAAGCGTGATAAAAGTAACGGCAAAAAACGTGAAGCTTATAAATTTAAACATCGAAGGCAGCGGCACGAGCCAGATGAACCTAGATGCAGGCATCAGCTGCGCAAAGGGCAATAATATTTTAGTCGAGAAAAACCGCTTTAAAGACGTGCTTTTCGGTATCGAGCTATCAGAATGCAACCAAGCCGTCATCAAAGATAACAACATCACCTCAAAAGAGGGCTTTGACGTGCCTAGACGCGGAGACGCCGTGCGCGCGTGGTATTCGCACGAAAACTTGATCGAGCGAAACTACGTCTATAACAGCCGCGATATCGTGGCGTGGTTTTCTAGCAATAACGTAATCCGCAAGAACTACGGACAAAACAATCGCTACGCCGTGCATACGATGTACTCTGCGGGCAACCTCATCGAGGATAACGAATTTAGCGGCGGCGCGGTAGGGATGTATTTTATGTTTTCTACGAATTCCCTCGTGCGCCGAAACGTGATAATCAACTCAAACGGAGCCTTTGGCGTGGGTATCGCGCTAAAAGATACCTCGGGTTTTACCGTGAGCGAAAATACCTTTTTGTATAACTCGCGCGGCATCTACTCCGACCGCTCGCCGCTAAATCCGGGCACCGTAAATTTGATCGAAAACAATCAAATTTTATACAACGTCATCGGGCTGCAAATGCACGCGACGCAGGAAAAAAGCGTGTTTAAGGGCAACGATTTTATCGGCAACATGGAAACGGCTATCAACGACACTCCTGGCTCAAAGATCGAGCTAAACGAGTGGAGCGGTAATTATTTCGACGAATACGAAGGCCTAGACGTCGATAGAGACGGTATCGGCGATACGCCATACTTGCACTTCGTTTACGCCGACAAGCTTTGGCAGTACTATCCGACTCTGCGCTTTTTCTACGGTTCGACCGTGATTAGCGGGCTAAATTTCCTAGCTAAGCTTGCTCCCTTTTCCGAGCCGCTCAAGCTTTTAGAGGACGGCTCTCCTAAAATGCGCCCAAATAATGCTCAAAAGGCAATGCTATGAATAGACGAAATTTTATCGCCCTAACGGCAGGTGCGGCGGCCGCAGGCTACGGCATCGGATATTTTTTACCCAAAACGCACGCGGACGAGCTTTTTTTACGGCCTCCGGGAGCGGTTAAAAATTTCGAATCGCTCTGTATAAAATGCGGCCAGTGCGTGCAGGTCTGTCCGTATCACAGCATCGAGCTACTAGATATAACGCAGGGTTACTCAAACGGCACGTCCTATATCGACGCGCACGAGCGAGGCTGCTATCTGTGCGACCTTTTCCCTTGTGTTTTAGCCTGTCCCAGCGGTGCGCTAGATCACGCTACGACACAGATCAGCGACGTAAAGATGGGCGTGGGCGTACTGCGAGGGCGCGAAGCCTGTCTAGCGTACAAAAACGAAAACGTAAATTTAAGCGGCGTTACGAAAATGCTTGAGCGTAAAATTTACAACGACCGCGAGCAAGCCGTAAAAGACGCCGTCCAAAATAGCGTGGATAAGCCCTGTGATCTGTGCGTGAGCCTCTGCCCGGTCGGAGACGCCGCCATAGCGATGGCTAAAAGCGACGGGCGAAATTTGCCCGAATTTAAACAAGGCTGCGTCGGATGCGGAGTGTGCGCCGAGGTTTGCCCGGCGCAAATCATCGACATCGCGCCAAACCGCAGCTATGACGAAATTTACAAAGGATAAAAATGAGAAATAAAATTTTAGGCTGTCTTGTCGTCCTCGCCGCCGCCATGCTGATAACGGGCTGCGAAAGCAAGGATGATAAAAAAAGCGCGACGCAAGCGGCAAAAACGCAGGCGACGCCAGCCGCCGCGGGCATGATAGAGACGCAAAAAGCGGACGCTAACGCAACTGCGCAAAAAGACTACGATCAGTTTATAACCTACGATATAAACGGCAAAAAGAGGGTCAAATTTGGCCTAGATGACGAGGAGAGCGAGACTAGCCGCTCGGTCGGCGCGCTAGCGATGGTGCGAAGTCCGCTGCAAAGCATAAATTTAAAACTCATCAAAGGGCGCCTTAGCAAGGACTTTATCGTCAAATGCTCCGCCTGCCACGACGACTACGCTAACGGCATCATCGGCCCGTCGCTGCTAAATAAAACCTCGGATCAAATTTACGACATGATCGCCGCGTATAAGAGCAAGCAAAAGGCAAATCCGCTGATGAAAGATCTAGTTCGCGGCATGGACGAGGCGCAGATCAGGGCGCTAGCTAATGAAATCAGCGAATTTAACGAGCAATTTAGAAAAAAATAGGAGGCTAAAATGGGAAAGAAAATAGCGATAATCTTTGGAGTTTTGGTACTTGCGCTCATGGTTTTTATGCTAACTAGCCAGCCCTTGGCACCCATAAAGGACGCCAGCAGACCCGAGCTAAAGCCGGCACAGCAAACGCAGCCAAAAGTCGTAAATGAAGAGCTAAATTTGCAAGATAGCGAAGAGATCAAAAAAATAAAACAGCTACAAAACAGCGTCGCAAATCAGCCTAGCCAGGGCGTTAGCAAGCGATACCTAACCTCCTGCGCGCCTTGTCACGGAGCAAACGGCAAGGGCGTGATGGCGCCTAAAATCTCAGGCAAAAGCAAGGACGAAATTTTAGCTAGGCTAAAAGACTACAAAGAAAATAAAGTACCAAACAGCCTAATGAAGGGACTTTTAAACAACGTATCAGACAAGGATCTAGGTGCGCTAGCTGATGAAATTTCAAAATTTAAAGAGTAGAAAATGGACAAGTACGCCACGCGCTGCACGGTCGCCAAAGTCCCATTTCTAAGCACGCTCACGGTAAAAAACGCCGAGGGCAAAAAGCGCCTTAGCATCCGCGCTTGGCGGCTTATGACGATCGCGCTAGTGCATATTTTGTTCGTGCTTTCTTACCGCGCGGATATTCAAATTTTAGAAGGCGACATCAGTGGATCAAGGATCTTAGGCTTTCATTTGACAGACGCTTTTATGAGCTTTCAGGTATTTGCCGCGACGCACGAGTTTCCGATAAATTTGATCATCGGCACGGCTACGATTTTGCTTTTTTACGCGCTTGTTGGCGGGCGAGCGTTTTGCGGCTGGGTTTGCCCATATACATTTTTGGGCGAGATCGGCGAGAAAATCCACGAGAATTTAGCCGCCAAAAAGATAATCAAACGCCGAAATTTCGACCCCAAATGGCGCTACGTCTTTACCGCGCTTTTTATCGCGATGAGTTTTGCCAGCGCGCAGCTAGTGTTTGAGATTTTTAGCGTGACGGGCATAGTGTCGAGGTTCGTTATTTACGGCTATTTTCATGCGATTTGGTTTGCCCTCTTCGTACTTTTAGTCGAGATTTTCTACTCCCGCAGAGGCTGGTGCCGCTACGTCTGCCCTATCGGCGCGACATACTCGCTGCTAACCCGCACTAACGCCGTTAAAGTTAGTTGGAACAAAGATCGCTGCGACCACTGTTTAGTCTGCATCGATACCTGTCTCGTGCCGCACGTGCTAGAGATCACGAAGAAAAATGCTAAATTTGACGGCGACGAAAATAAAAAAGAATTTCGTCTCGTGGGCGGCGACTGCACGCTTTGCGGGCGCTGTATCGACGTGTGTCACCACGACGCGCTAAAATTTGACAACGGCTTTAAAAAGCTCATCTAAAAGGACAAATTTGATAATCTTAAAAGACATCACCAAGGCCTTTGGCTCGCAAAAGATACTGCAAAACGTAAATTTAAGCATAAAAAAGGGGCAAAAAACGGTCGTACTCGGGCAAAACGGCGCCGGCAAAAGCTCGCTGATGCGCATAATCCTGGGCGAATTTAAGCCAAACAGCGGCGAGGTGCGAGTAAACGGCTTTGATCCTTTTACCGCGCGCAAAGAAGCTCTTAGCGTGATATCTTTCGTCCCGCAAACGCCGCCGCCGCTTAAATTTAACCTAAAAGAGCTTTGCGAGTTCGTCTGCAAAAGTTCAAACGTCGCTCAAGAAAATATAGAGAAATTTTGCGAAAAAATGGAACTTGATCTAAAAGGAAACTTTCACAAGCCCTTTTACAAACTCTCAGGCGGTATGAAGCAAAAAATGCTAATCGCGATCGCCTTTGCCAAAGATACCGAGGCCATGATGTTTGACGAGCCGACGGCAAATTTAGACCCAAAAGCCAGGCGAAATTTTATGGATCTGCTAGGCGAGTTTGCGCGCGAAAAGACGCTGGTTTTCATCTCGCACAGGCTTGATGAGGTGCAAGGCATATCAAACCGCTACGTCGAGATGGATCTGGGGCAAATCATAAAAGACGAGCTAATCTCTCAAGGAGGCGCGCATGCGTAACCTGCTACTTATCGCCAAACTAGACGTCGCCGAGTCGCTGCGCTCGCGCTGGTTTCTCATCTATATGCTGGTTTTTATGGGGCTTATCGTTACTTTTATCTTTAGCGGCGTGACGGACTCGCGGGTGCTCGGTTTTAGCGGACTTACGCGGCTTTTGCTGCTTTTTATCCAAATTTGTATCGTTATCGTGCCTATTTTTATCCTCATCTCGACCGTGCGTAGCATCAGCGCCGACCGCGACACGAACCTGCTTGAGTATATGCTTAGCTTTCCCGTTAGCCTGGGCGAATACTATTTTGGCAAGGCTTTAGGGCGCATTTTCGTTATTTTCGTGCCGCTTTTGCTCTCTTTTGTTTTAGCCGTGGCTGCCGGTCTAGTTAAAAAAATAGAAATCCCGTGGGATATCCTAACCCTCTACACAGCCCTACTTTTCGCGCTTAGCTTCGTATTTTTGTCGTTTGGATTTCTCATCTCGTCGATGATTAAAAATCAAGAAATGGGTCAAGGCGTCGCGTTTTTGCTATGGCTTATCTTGCTAGCGTTTTTGGACCTCGCGCTGATGGGCTTTTTGATGAAGAGCAACGTGCGCGAGGATATCATCTTTTTTATCGCGCTCATTAACCCCATCGAGGTCTTTAGGATTGCGGCGATTAGCTTGTTTGATCCAAATTTAGCCGTGATCGGCGTAGCGTCAAATTTCGTACTAAACAACTTTAGCGCGTTTGGATTTGTTATTTACTCTATTTTTTATCCGCTGATTTTAGGCACGATTATGCTTGTGGGCGGATATTTTATCTTTAGCAGCAGAGATTTGGTGTAAATTTGACTCGTTTTGCGGTGGTCAAATTTGATCAAATTTTACCTCTCGGGCTTAAATTTAACTCGCAAATTTAAGCCCTTTTATCAAATTTAACCCAATCGTTACGACGGCAAATTTAAGCCTCGGCTTCCTCCGCCGCGCCTAAATTTCCCTCGCCCGCGACCAGCTGGGCCGCTAGCTTTTTGCTTGATTTAAAGTCCACTTTGCCCGTTCCTAGCACCGGTACGGCTTCTACTTTAAAAATCTTTGAAGGCTGCATGATGGACGGTATCGCAGAAGCTCTGATGCGCGCGGCTAGCTCCTCCTCGCCGATCTCGCCGCTAAAGAGCATAACCACTTGCTCGCCCTTTTTCTCGTCGGCTACGTTGGTGCAGACAAATGTCGCCTCATCGCCCAGCACGGCTGAAATTTGAGCCTCGACCGCGCCCAGGCTTATCATCTCGCCGCCGATTTTGGCAAAGCGAGATAGTCTATCCGTGATCGTTAGGAAGCCCGCCTCGTCCAAAAAGCCGATGTCGCCGCTGTTATAGTAGCGCACGCCGTCTAGCTCGACGATCGCCTCTTTTGTGCGCTCCTCGTCCTCGTAGTAGCCCTTCATCACCTGATGGCCGCCGATTAGGATGAGGCCCGCCTGCCCGTTTTCTAGCTTTGCTAGGCTCGTTGGATCGCAGATTCGTATTATCGTGCCGGCCGTCGGTAGGCCCACGCTGCCCTCTTTTGAGAAAACTAGCTCTTTAAAAAACTCTGGCTCTAGCACGTTTGCGGTATTTACGCTGACAACGGGCGAGGTCTCGGTCGTGCCGTAGCCCTCATAAATTTCGACGCCAAATTTCATCTTAAACTCGCGCTTTACCACCGCATTTAATTTTTCTGCGCCCGCGATCGCATAGCGGATCGTAGAAAACATCAGCGGATTTAGCTTTTTGTTTTTGGTATAGAGTCTAAAAAACGTCGATGTGCCAAACATTATTGTCGCGTGGTATTTGGCGACCATCTTACCCACGGCAAAGGCGTCCGTAGGATCAGGCACGTGAGCGGAGGCGATACCTTCGCTCAGCGGGAAAAAGGTCGCCGCAGTAAGCCCAAACGAGTGAAATATCGGTAGCGACGCTAAGATAACGTCGTTGCCGTCCGTGTTTACGATCTCTGAAATTTGCTTGATGTTAGCCATTA
>CAUSAR010000065.1:0-10762 GCA_963529735.1 uncultured Campylobacter sp. | reverse complement strand
TCTTTAAACAAAATAAGCAAAATTTGATAAATTCGATAGACCTTTTCAAAAAAGAGCTGGACGAATGCGAAAATTTAATCAAAAACGAGCAGTGGGAAGAGCTGCGAGAATGGATGGGAGAAGCTAGAAAAATACGCGAAATTTTATAAATTTGGGCGCAAATTTACCTTAAATTTATCGCTTTTTAGTAAAATCGGTCTCTTTAAGATTTAGGAGACTTTTATGAGAAGACGCGGCAATCCAAATTTGATATTTTTTGGCGTTATTATTCTACTTTTAGTTGCGGCGATAGCTTTTTTATTTACATCAAAAACTTTTGAGCGCGAAGCCCCAAACATCGCTATCTCAGATCAAATTTACTGGAACTTAACCTCGCCTCTACCGATCAAAATAACCGACGAAGGCGGCGTGAAATCTGTTAAAATTTCACTCGTAGACGAAAAAGGCAGCGTAAATCTGCTAACTCAAAAATTTGAAGCTCCATCTGAAATCGTAGATTTAAATTTGACCTTTCCTAAAACGGGATTTGGCGCACAAAAAGATATCTATAACATCGTGATCGAGGCCACCGATACTAGCAAATGGGGATTTTTCCTCGGCAACACTCAAAAAAAAGAGGTCAAAATCACCGTCGATAATAAAAAGCCCGACGTAAACATCCTAAACCACTCATACGCCATCACTAAAGGCGGTAGCGCGACGGTCGTGTTTAAGGCGACTGACGAGATGCTAAAAGAGGTCTATATCGAGACGAACTACGGTAAAAAATTTATCCCGAGCAAATTCGTAAAAGACGGCTACTACGCCTCGCTAGTAGCTTGGCCGGCGCAGCAAGGCTCGTTTAGCGCCGACGTCGTGGCGCTTGATGCGGCGGGAAATATAACCAAAAGCAAGATAAGATTTTTCTACCAAGACAAAAAATACCGCACCTCAAAGATAAAACTAGACGGCCAAAGTAGATTTTTAAACGAAAAAATCCCGGAACTAGCGCAACAATACGCTAAAAACTACGAAACTATGAGTAATCTGGAAAAGATGAAATTCGTAAATGAAAATCTCCGCGAGGCAAATGAGAAAATAATCTCGCAAATCGCCGCAAAAGTAGAGATAGACGCGGCGGAAAACTTTAGCGTAAATAAATTTTACCCGCTAAAAAACGGCAAAGCGGTAGCGAGCTTCGGCGACCACAGATACTACACCTTTGAAGATAAAGACGTCAGCGAAAGCTGGCACATGGGCATCGACCTAGCCTCGACGCAAAAAGCCGACATCGTCGCCAACAACGACGGCACGGTCGAATTTGCCGCGGATAACGGCATCTATGGGCGCAATATCCTGATAAACCACGGATTTGGGCTATTTTCGCTCTACGGACACTGCAGTTCGCTAAATGTCAAAGCCGGCGATTCGGTCAAGGCGGGCGACGTCATCGCAAACACTGGCGTTACGGGCTTAGCGATGGGTGATCACTTGCACTTTGGCATGCTGGTGCAAGGCATAGAAGTGCGCCCGGAGGAGTGGATGGATAACGGCTGGATGAAGGATAACGTAACCGGCGTTTTGAGCGCTGCTAAAAAAATGGTCGAATAAATTTGCCATTTTGTTGTAAATTTGTTGTATAATGGCAAGAATAAGAAAATAAGGGCGAAATTTTGAAACAAACAACTATAAAATCAGCCGTAGAAGGCGTAGGTATCGGGCTTCACAAGGGCGAACCCATAAAAATCACGCTTGAACCGCTCGGGGCAAATTCGGGAATAATATTTTATAGAAAAGACCTCGGAGTGAGCTTTAAAGCGGAGCCAAAAAACGTCATAAACACTCAAATGGCAACCGTTATCGGTGGCAAAGAGGGCTACATCTCGACGATCGAGCATCTCCTTAGCGCGATAAACGGCTACGGCATCGACAATATCCGCATAGTCCTAGATGCCAACGAAGTGCCTGTAATGGACGGCTCGGCGATAAGCTACTGCATGATGCTGGATGAAGCGGGCACAGCTGAGCTAGAAGCAGATAAAAAAGTAATCGTAATCAAGCGCCCAGTAGAAGTAAATAAAAACGGAAAATTCGCCAGAGTAACGCCGTCAAATAACCCGAAATTTGACTTTACTATCAAATTTGCCCACCCGATAATCGGCGAGCAAAACTACGTGTTCGAGTTTAGCAAACAAGCCTACATCGAGGAGATCGCACGCGCCAGGACGTTTGGATTTTTAAAAGACGTGCAGATGCTAAGAGCGCAAAATTTAGCCCTCGGCGGTAGCCTAGATAACGCCGTGGTTATCGACGATAACAAAATCTTAAATCCTGAAGGCTTGCGCTTTGAAAACGAATTCGTTCGTCATAAAATTTTAGACGCGATCGGCGATTTAAGCCTGATGGGCGCGCCATTGATGGCTGATTATACGAGCTTTGCGGGCAGTCACGAGCTAAATCACGAGCTAACGCTAGCTATCCTAAGCGACGATAAAAACTACGAGATCGTCACACTAAAAGGCGATTTCGCGCGCGAATATCAAAAGGTATTTGCATAAAAAATATCCAAATTTTAGTTATCGCTCTTAGCTCGCCGCTAATCGTCGGCGTTTATGACGAAAACGGCGAGCTTTTAGAACAAATTTCTAGCGAAGAAAAATCCGATGTCTCCCTCGTAAAAATAATGGACGAGGTTTTAAACGACGGCAAATTTAATCTACAAAAAATTATCTATGCAAACGGCCCGGGAAGCTTTATGGGCGTCAAGGTCGCATACGTTGTTTTAAAGACGATTAGTATAGTAAAAGAGTGCGAATTTTACGCTGTTAGCGGCTTTGAGCTAAACGGCGACGCACCGATACGGGCGAATAAAAATTTAAGCTTCGTAAATACTCCTGATGGCATCAATCTACAAAAAGCGCAAGCGGGCGAATTTGGCTTGCCGCAAAATTTAGCCGTTTTAAATCTAAATTTAGATACCCTACCAAATTACGTTATTCAAGCCGTTTAGGAGATTTCTTGCAAATTTTAGTTCCCGCCACGAGCGCAAACATCGGTCCCGGTTTTGACGCCCTAGGACTTGCCCTAGAGCTACACAACACAGTCGAGATAACGAGGGCAAATTTCGCCTCCGTGAGCATTTTGGGCGAAGGCAAAGATAACGCGCTTCTTAAGAAAAACAACATTTTTTTATCTATTTTCAATGAAATTTATGTCAAACTAACAGGTAAAAAAGATACTTTTCGCATGATTTTTACCAATCAAATCCCGTTTTCTCGCGGTCTTGGCAGCTCCTCTGCGGTCATTACTTCAGCCATCGCGGCAGCTTACGCGGCGGCAGGATTTAAGGCTGATAAAAGCGCGATTTTAAACCAAGCTCTAGTTTACGAAAGCCACCCCGACAACATCGCTCCGGCTACGCTTGGCGGCTTTGTTAGCTCGGTCGTTGAAAACGGCAAGGTAAAATCTCTAAAAAAACCTTTAAGCGCCGATATCAAAGCCGTCGTCGTGATCCCGGATAAGCCGATGAGCACAAACGAATCTCGCGCCAAGCTACCTAAAAATTTCACTATGGGCGAGTGCGTTAGCAACCTCTCTCACGCCACATTTCTTACGGCTTGCTTTTTTAGCGAAAATTACGAGCTTTTAAGGACGGCGGCAAAAGACGTCATGCACGAACAAATCCGCATGCAAAACCTGCCAGAGCTCTTTGAAGTGCGCAAGATAGCCTACGAAAACGGCACTCTTTTGAGTACGCTTTCTGGCAGTGGATCTAGCTTTTTAAACATCGTTTACGCAGACGATGCGGCAAATTTAAAACAAAAACTGCAAGATAAATTTAAGAGCTTTCGAGTTGAAATTTTTAATTTCGACAACGACGGGATAAAAATCCTACAAAGCTAAAAAAAAGCTAAAAGAAGTTATAATAATGGCTCAAAAATTTATCCCTATCAGGACGTGCGTGGTCTGCAAAAAGCGCTTTGAACAGCAAATTTTGCATAGATACAGACTGATAAATTCTTCGCTATTTTTCGGAAACGGAAACGGACGCAGCTTTTATCTTTGCGAAGAATGTCTAAAAAAAGACGAGAAAATTTTAAGAAAATCGCTCGGAAGAGTCGCAGGCAGCTTTATAGCGACGCTACAAAACGGGCAAAATTTAAAGGAGATACTCTTAAATGGGGACTGTTCGAATTTCAGAGATAGCAAATGAGCTCGGCTACAATAGCAAAGAGGTTTTAGAAAAGGCTATTGAGCTTGGGCTAAAGGTCAAAACGCACTCAAGCGGCGTTAGTCCTGAAGAAGCGGCGGCGCTATACACCTACATCCAAACCGGCGAGATCCCCGAAGCTCTCAAGAAAAAACCGGAAAAGAAAAAACCGACCGTTAAAAAAGCGGAAGCCAAAGAGAGCAAAGAAGAAAAAGAAAGCAAGCCAAAAGAGGCCAAAAAACCAAGCTCCGCAAAAGAAGAAAAGCCTTTGCCAAAAGAAAAAGTAGAAACAAAAAACGACGAAAAATCCGAAAAAGAACAAAAAACAGTCACTCAAAAACCGGCAGAAAAAGCGTCGGAGCCAAAAATCCAAGCAGCTTCTAAAGAGGAGCCAAAAGCCCAACCTGTGGCTACCGAGCCAGTTCAGCCAAAAGAAAGCCTAGCCGACGTTAGCCTACAAAAAAGACGCGGTCTAGTCATCGTAAAAAAGAAAAAAGACGAGCAGCCAGCGCCTAGGGCAAGCGAGAGAAGAGAGTCTGCGCCGGCGTTAAATTTGGAAAGTATGTTTAAATTTAGCGACGAAAAGATCGAACGCAAAAAGAAAAAAGAGAAAAAACCGGTCATCGCAACCAAAAAAGATGGCGCTACAAAGATGGATCTACTCGGCGACCGCGACATGGCCGACATCGTGATAGACGATGAGGACGTGGTTATATTGCCTGATTTTTCCGTACGAACACAAACTCCTGAGCCTCAAAAAACAAGACAACCTGCAAATACTAGCTACAAACCGGTACTAAATACATCGGTAAGTTCATTTCTAGAGCAAGGTACTGCGCGCAGGCCTCGTAAAAAACATAAAAAGTCACAACGAGCCGACCATAACGGCGAGGCGGTAACCTACGTTGAGATACCAAAAGAGATCCGTCTTTACGAATTTGCCGACAAGATCAATAAGCAACCCAGCGAAATCATCGGCAAGCTCTTTATGCTCGGTATGATGACGACCAAAAACGACTTCCTGGACGAAGACGCGATAGAAATTTTGGCAGATGAATTCGGCATCGAGGTAAATATAGTCGATACGCAAGAAGCGTTTGACTACGTTAAGGCCTACAACGAAGAAGAGGAGCAACTAGACGATGCAAATTTGACCGTCCGAGCTCCCGTTATCACCATCATGGGTCACGTCGATCACGGTAAAACCTCGCTACTAGACTACATCAGAAACTCGCGCGTGGCAGCGGGCGAAGCGGGTGGCATCACGCAACACGTAGGCGCCTACATGGTAAATAAAAGCGGCAAAAATATTACCTTTATTGATACTCCTGGCCACGAAGCGTTCACGGCCATGCGCGCAAGAGGCGCCAAGATCACCGATATCGTCATCATCGTGGTCGCAGCCGACGACGGCGTGAAACCGCAAACCAAAGAGGCTGTGAGTCATGCAAAAGCCGCAGGCGTGCCTATCATCATCGCGATAAACAAGATGGACAAAGAGGCTGCAAACCCAGACAAGGTCAAAAGTGAGCTAGCCGAGCTAGATATCCTATCTACCGACTGGGGCGGCACGTACGAGTTTGTACCTATCTCTGCAAAGATGGGCATGGGCATAGACGATCTGCTTGAGATCGTACTCTTGCAGGCTGAAATTTTAGAGCTAAAAGCAAACGCAAAAGCAAACGCCAAAGCGGCCATAATAGAAAGCTCGCAGCAAAAAGGGCGCGGTCCGGTAGCTACGGTTATCGTAGAAAACGGTACTCTAAGAGTCGGCGATATCGTGGTCGCAGGCGTCGCATACGGCAAGATAAGAACGATAACCGACGATCAGGGCAAAATTTTAAAAGAGATAAAACCGGGCGAATGCGGCGTGATAATGGGTCTTAGCGAAATTCCGGAAGCCGGCGAAACGCTAATAAGCGTCAAAACTGACAAAGAAGCCCGCGAATACGCACAGAAAAAGGCTGAATATTTGCGTCAAAAAGAGCTCAGCAAGACTACCAAAGTAAGCCTAGAAGAGCTTAGCGAGAAGATCGCCGAGGGCGAGCTAAAATCGCTCCCCGTCATCGTAAAAGCCGACGTGGGCGGCTCGCTAGAAGCCATCAAGGCAAGCCTAGAAAAACTTCGCAACGACGAGATAAAAGTAAATATCATTCACTCAGGCGTGGGCGGCATTACCCAAAGCGACGTAGAGCTAGCCAGAGCAAGCGAAAACTCCGTGATTTTAGGCTTTAACATCAGGCCGACGGGCGAAGTAAAAGAAAAAGCCAAAGAAAGCGGCGTCGAGATCAAAACCTATAACGTCATCTATAACCTGATCGACGATGTCAAGGCGATCCTAAGCGGTCTAATGTCGCCTGTCATCCACGAGGAGCAGCTCGGTCAAGCGCAAGTACGCCAAGTCATCAACGTCCCTAAAGTGGGCGCGATCGCAGGCTGCATGGTGACCGAAGGCACAATAAACCGCGGCGCGAAAATCCGCCTAATCAGAAACGGCGTGGTCGTACACGAAGGCACTGTAAGCTCGCTAAAACGCTTCAAAGACGACGTGAGAGAGGTTGCGCGCGGCTTTGAGTGCGGCGTAGGCATCGACGGCTACAACGACATCAGAGAAGGCGACTACATTGAGAGCTTTAAAGAAGTAGAGGAGCAAGCTAGCCTATGAACCCCTCGGAGATAAAACGCCTGCGCACGCAAAGCGTGTTAAAAGAGCTACTACCAGAAGCTCTATCTGCGCTTGAGGACGAGCTTTTGCGCGGGCTTTGCGTGACCGACGTCGAGTGTAAAAAGGGTAGATACGATGCATTCGTTTATCTTGATAAAATGATGCTTGACGAGCGCGAGCAGGCCTATATACTAGACCGCCTAAAGCGCGTATCAAAGCACCTACAAAACCACTGCATGGCGGCCGAGGGCTGGTATAGAGCACCGAATTTTCACTTTAAATTCGACGATAGGCTCGAGTACCAAAACCACATGGACGATTTGTTTGAAAAAATCTCAGAGGATCTAAATAAAAATGCAAAATCTTGAAAATTTGATCTCGCAGTGCGGCGTGCAACTCTACGACGTCGAGGTCGCAAACGAAAACGGCAGAGCGATTTATAGGATCTACATCGCAAAGCCCGGCGGCGTAAATTTAGACGACTGCGAAAAGGTCTCGCGCCTACTCTCGCCGATATTTGACGTCGAGCCGCCTCTTAGCGGAGACTACGTGCTAGAAGTTAGCTCGCCCGGGCTTGAGCGAAAGCTAGAAAAACCGAGCCATTTTATTTCAAGCATCGGCGAACTAGCTAAAATCTCGGCCGAAGTAGACGGCGAAAATAAAAAGCTAAAAGGCAAAATCATATCCGCCGATGGCGATAAAATCTCGCTTGAAATCGATGGCCAAATTTTAAAAATAAAAATTGCAAATATAAAAAAGGCAAAAACCTATATCGAGTGGTAAGCCCCAAATTTAAAGGCTCAAATTCAAGATAATATCCCGTCAAATTTTGGATTAAATTTTACAAATTTGAGCTCTTTAAATTTATATCGCAAAGTTAAAACACACCACAGTCAAATCTCTCAAGTTTAACCTTTCAAATCTTAAAACCACCTCCGCGTAAATTTAAAATTTCTACGAAAAACATAAAAATAATAGCGCAAATTGACGCGATTCTACCCACCTATTCTCAAGAGCGCGTAGCGTAAATTTAATACCCGTCTAGCAAAACATAAGCTAACTTTGGCTATAATCCCTAAATTTTTTAAAAAGTAGGAATCATGAGCTTTTTAGATATTTTTTCCAAAACGAGAAAGCAACAATCCGCTCCTAGCGAGGCTCCGGCGCACTGGGTCAAATGCGACAGCTGTCACTCGCTGATGTATTACAAAGAGGTCGAGGCAAATTTTAACGTCTGTCCAAAGTGTGGTTTTCACATGAGATTAACCGCCGACAAGAGGATAGCGATGATCTGCGACGAGGGTAGTTTCATCGAGCTTGATACCAAACTAAAGCCCGTCGATCCGATCAAATTCGTCGATAAAAAATCCTATAAAAAACGCATAAGCGAAAACGAGGAAAAAACCGGCAGAAGCTCGGCCGTGATCTGCGGCGAGGCCAAGATCGACGGTATGAACGTGCAGTTAGCGGTTTTTGATTTTAGCTTTATGGGCGGCTCTTTAGGCTCAGTAGAGGGCGAAAAGATCGTGCGCGCCGTAAAAAGATCACTCGATAAAAAGCAACCTCTCATCATCGTTTCGGCTTCGGGCGGAGCGAGGATGCAGGAGAGTACGTTTTCGCTGATGCAGATGTCAAAAACTTCGGCTGCGCTAAAGCTGCTTGACGAGGCTAAGGTGCCGTATATCTCGGTCCTAACCGATCCTACGATGGGCGGAGTGAGCGCGTCTTTTGCGTGGCTAGGCGACGTCATCATCGCAGAACCCGGCGCTCTCATCGGCTTTGCCGGACAGCGCGTTATCAAGCAAACCATCGGAGCCGATCTGCCTGAGGGCTTTCAAAGATCTGAGTTTTTGCTAGAGCACGGCCTAATAGACGCCATAGTCGAGCGCAAAGAGCATAAACAGTTTTTAAGCGATATGATAAGGCTACTCTCAAACAACCCGGCCTACGCCGCCAAGCAGCCGAGCGCTCAAAACTTGGACGACGAGGAATAAAATTGGAAATTTCCGTGTTTTGCATCCAAAAGTCAAAACGTGAAAATTTTGAAAACGAGATCAAAGAGTACGCGAAGATGTCGTCGAAATTCGCCAAAATTTCAGACGTCGTTATCTTTAACGACAAGATCGCCAAAGCCCAAAGCAAGGGGCGAGACGAAGCGCTAAAAGCTTACGACGAGGTTTATGAGCCAAATTTAAACGGCTTTTGCGTGGCGCTTGACGAAGCGGGTCGCGAATTTAACAGCGAGGAGTTTGCCAAACTCATCTCGGACAAGGCTCAAGTTTCGTTTTTTATTGGCGGAGCTTACGGGCTTAGCCAAAATTTTAAACAAAAAACCGACGTCGTCGTCAGCCTAAGCCGCATGACGATGGCGCACAAGATCACCAAACTTATGCTTCACGAGCAGATTTTTAGAGCTCTTTGCATAAACGCGAACCACCCATATCACAAATAAAGGAAAAAAATGCGCAAAAGCGACCTGGAGCAGTTTAAGGCACTTTTACTGGAGCGAAAAGCTCAGATAACTAAAAATATTTTAGACTCGTCAAACGAGATGGCAGGACTACGCCAAAGCGGCGTCAGTGACGAGTTTGATATCGCCTCCGTAAACGCCGATCAGCTCATCGAGCAATCAATCAGCGCTCAACAAAGACAAGAACTAGCCGAGATCGACGTCTCGCTGCGAAAGATCGCCGACAAAACCTACGGCATCTGCGAGATGTGCGAGGAAGATATCGGACTGGCGCGTTTGCGCGTTAAACCGCACGCAAAATACTGCATCACCTGCCGTGAGATAGTGGAAAAAACCGCAAAATAGGGGTACGCCATGCAAATCAAACGTTTTATAGTCTACGCCGTGCTTTACCTGGTCGTAGTCGGTGCGATCGTTTATCTTTTTGAGGGCGGCTCTTACGAGCTTCATCTTAAATTTGCCATTTTCGGTAGCGACGTCGAGTATGCATTAAATTTACCAGTCGCCGTTTGGATGATACTGCCGCCTGCGATTTTGACGATATTTTGCGTGCTTCACATGGCCTATCACGGGTTTAAATTTTACGCATTTAAACGCAAAATTTCGCACGACGAGAAATTTTATAGAGACCTCGGTAAGGAAATTTTGCTAGGCCTTGATACAAACAAAGACTTTAAAACGAACTTTTATAAAATCCCGTCCCAGATAGCCAGAGTCCTCTCGCCGTGGGATAGATACAAAGACGCAAAGATAGATGGCGAGGAGCTACAAAACGTCCTAGACACCGTGCGTACGGTCAAAAACGGCGAAGTCGCCGACCTAAAGAAATTTAAGCTGCCTAAAGACAATCCGCTCTTTATCAAAAATGAGCTAAACAAAATAGCAAATTTGGACGGATACTATCTAGAAACACTTAAAAAACCTATGGGCGATCAAGGCGAAATCGCTCGCAAAGCAAGGCAAAAACTAATAAATATAGGCTCGCTCGCCGATATCAAAAAATTTGCTCCAGATCTGGACGAAAAAGAGATCATGAGCCTTATCGCCCGCTTTGCTAAAGACGAGATAAATTTGAGCAACGACGAGATTTTGGAGCTATTAAATTCGGATAAAATTTTAAAAGATAGCTTTGACATCAGCGCCGCGACGCTAAAAAGCAAAATCGCTCCGGACGCTATCATTGGTATCTTCGAGCGCCTTAAAAACGAACGCCAAGAGGCGCAGGAAGCTTACGTTTATCTGCTGTTTGAGTTTGAGATGCTCGAGCGCGCGCAGGAGGTTTTGGCAGGCCTTGAAGCCGGCGAATATCAAAATTTCCGCACCCTGCTCTACCTCAGACAAAGCGGCAAAAACGTCCCGACCGATCTATTTTTCAAGCACGCCCATTGCTGATAGATTTTTCAAAAAAGCCGCTTTTTCTAGCTCCACTCGCGGGCTT
>CAUSAR010000064.1:0-10908 GCA_963529735.1 uncultured Campylobacter sp. | reverse complement strand
CCTCAAAGGGGCTTGAGTTTGACCTCGTTTTCGTAGTCGATCTCGCGCAAAATCGCTTCCCGAACCTCAAACTCATGAGCATGGGCGGCTCGCTTGAGGAGGAGCGGCGTCTCTTTTACGTCGCAGTCACGAGGGCGCGCGACGAGCTGATTTTAAGCTACGCCAAATACGACAAAATCAAAAAGATAAACTACCAGCCTAGTCAGTTTTTGATTGAGGCTGGGATGGCTAGTGTGGGGATTTAAATTTAGCTAAATTTGAGTCGTTTAAATTTAGCTGCTCTATTTTATCTCTCATCTGTCGCATTTGGTGCTTGGTGGCGCAACCCGCACCTTGAAAATGCCGAATTTATCTAAGCTTCAAAATTAAAGGCGTATTTTCAAATTTTAAAACGTATATTTAATTTCAAATTTGCAAATCTAAAAGCGGAGTCGTCAAATTTAACTTTGCGCTCCAAAGCATCAAATTTACCCCTACATAAAGCTCGGCGCGTCATTTGAGAAAAGGATCAGATCGCCCGCTTTGGTGTTTTGCGCCAGGGCTTCTTGCATTTTTGATTTGTCCTTGATGACGATAACTTTTGGCCTACTTAGGTGCTTTAGCAGCGCGACGGCGTTTAGCGAGCTTGTTAGCATGACGATGTCAAAGGTCTTGTTGATGATCTTGCTTAGTTTTTCGTTCTCCTCGTCGCAGCTCTCCATGATGCCGGGCGTCACGAGCACCTTGCGTCCCTCGTAGCCGGCGACCAGCTCGTAGCTCGCGCTCATACCGTTAAAGTTACCGTTAAAACCGTCATCGATGATGATTTTGCCACCAGCATCGATGCGCTCGAGTCTATGCTCGACGTTTTTTAGACGCGCTAGAGCCGCGGCGATCCTGGCTTCGTCTATCCCCAAATATAGCGCGGTTTTGACACAGACGGCTAGGTTTGCGGCGTTAAATTTACCAAGCAGCGGCGAAGTAAATTCCCTCTGGCCAAGCTTAAATTTGACCCCATCCAAGCTCGCCTCCACGCCGCTTAGATCTTTATCATAAATTTCTATCTTTTCACCCTCGTTTGCCTGCGTACTGCTGTGCACTAAAGCCTTTTCTAAGCGCTTTGAGCTAAGAGCTTCGAGCTTTGTGGCGCGGATATTTTCAAGCGTTTTAAAGTACTCGATATGCTGCGCGCCGATCTCGCCGACGATAGCAATGTGCGGGCTCAAAAACTCCGTGATCTGTGCGATGTCGCCTTTTAGGCGTGCGCCCGCCTCGGCGATATAGATCTGCGTACCGGCGGCAAGCTCGTTGTTTACGTCTTGGATGAGGCCTGCTAGCGTGTTTACGCTGCGAGGGGTTTTGCGGCAGGCGAAGTCATTTTTAAGCAGCTCAAATAGGAAATTTTTGATACTGGTTTTGCCAAAACTTGCAGTTATCATGATGATTTTGAGCTCAGACATCGAGGCTAGCTTTTTGCGCGCGCTGTTTTCGTATGCCTTAAATTTAGCCTTTTCCAGCAAAAAGCTAAGCGCAAAAGAGAGCACGAGCGGCAGTACGACGCCTAGATTTACGCGGTACTGAGTCGCTAGATAAACAGCGTAGCTAGCGATAACGGCGAGCGCTAAGATAACAAAAAATCGCTTGACTCGCGGCGTAAAAACCAGCTTTTTATCGAGTTTTTTGTGCCAAAGAGCAAGGCTTGGCACCAGCGCAAAGTAAAAATAAATCCAAAAAAATCGCTCCGCCGCATAAAAAAGCACGATCGGCACGATGAGAAAAAACACGTGCCACAGCGGCCTGGTGAAGTGAAACAGCACGCGCTCGAACTTGTAGGAAAACCACTGAAGGCAGGTGATGAGATAAAATCCGAGCGCAAACGTAAATAAAATCTGCGTCGCGGCAAGGCCGATATTTATGAGGGTTTCGTTCATTTTTTCTCCTAGGTTCGCTTAGGCAGGCTTTTGTTTGCGCCCTTTTTGCCAAATTTAGCGTTTTGCAATTTGCTTGCTTGGCGTAAATTTGATAGTTTTTGCGTTAAATTTGAGAGCAAATTTAGCCGCCCTGCTTTTTTTTACGCCGTAAAACGCAAATTTATCAGCCGAGATTTTACAGATTTTGGGCTTAAATTTAGCTCGTAAATTTGATGCAGACCTGCCAAACCCGCATAAATTTAATGCTGATACCTAAAATCCCAAATTTGCATGCTAGCTTAAATCAAACGTTTGCTGCACCGGCTTTTTTGGGATTTTTTGATCGCCCGGCTCATCTTTTGGCAAAATTTGATTTTGCTCGTCGCTGTTTAAAACGTCGTTTTTAGGCCCAGGCTTGTCTTGTGCGCTTTCTTGCTCATCAAACAAATTTTCTTTAAAAACTTGACCGTTTTTGGCGTTTACATCGTCAAATTGCGGCTTTTGATCCACAAGGCCGCCGCTTTGTGGTTGCTCGTCAAAGAGGCTATTTTGAGAGATGGTTTTAACGCTCGTCTCCAAATCCGCACGAGCAGGTTCGGCCAAATTTTGCTCAGTGTCGCTTTTAAGATCGCCATTTTCGTCGGTGCTCCAGGTTCCCTCGCTCAAATTTTCACGGTTTTTCGGGCTTAAAATTTTTACGCTCTCGATCCCGCTTTCATCGTCCAAATCTGTCAAATTTAACCCCGCGTTCACGACGCCGTCGATATAGCGCGCGTGGAGTAAAAAGAAAAAATGATCACCTTTTAACGCGTGAAATTCGCTGTTTTTGATGAGGCGACTTACGCGTTCGCCGCTTTTTAGAGGCGTGGCCTTATCCTCCTCGCCCCAAAATATAAACGCCTTGCCGCCAAAGTCCGCAAATTTAGAGCTAAAGTCCTCATCGACGACGTTTTTTAGGGTCTCGTACATCGTTTTGCTCATACCTTTTACATCTTTCGTGGCAAAAAATTTGTATAAAAATCCAAGGCCAAACAGCTTTAAAAACTTAAACAAAGCGATCTTAAATCGCACCCAAAGCGGCTTTTTAGCTACGATGCCGGCCGAGCTTAAAAGAGCGAGATATTCAGGATTTAGCAGGGTTGCGACCTTACCGCCAAAGCTATGCCCAAAGATGATTTTAGGATTCGCGCTAAGCTCGTCTAAAAATGTTTTCATGATTTTTGCGTAGTCTTTCGTCGCTAGCGCACCGTGCATACTGCTCGCGCCAAAGCCCGGCATATCGACATAAACGTGCCGAAAGTCCTTAAAATACGTGCCGAAAGCCTTTTTCATGATCTCCTTGTTTGCGCCCCAACCGTGCAAAAATAGCGCGACGTCCTTGTTTGCGGGATTTACGGTTTCGTAGCTGATGCGGTAAATTTTGCCGCCGTATTTTACCTCTTTGACCGCCATTATTCGCCGTTTCCGGCTCGTTTTTTAGCCTCATATATGCTTTGGAGCACCTCGACGGCCTCGCATAGGCGCTCGTATTCGCCCATATTTAGCAGCACGGCTTCAAATTTATTATTTTTGACGATCACCGCGCGCTTCATCTGCGCCTTGCCGACCTTGCCTAAAACGGCGCTGAAATTTCGCACCACTTCGGTTGCCGTATAAATTTCATCTTTGCTAAAAGTAGTCATTTCTGCTCTTTACGTAAAATTTTGTGTAAAATATAGCATATTATCTTTAAATTCAAATTAAAATATAATGGCGCATTATGTTCTTTAAAATTTATTTTAGAGCGTTTTATATTTTTAGAGTGAAATTTGCGAGTATATAAAAGACGAGGTAGTAAAATTTGATGAAAGTAGCGGCTTCATCAAATAATAAAGCGAGTTAAATTTGGCCTAAATTGGCAATTTTGCAATATAAAATGTTGAAAAATAAGCCGCACTTTTACCTAGCAAGCGTAATAATCGTTAAATTTAAAAACTACCGACCAAATTTATTAGCGATACGATAAGGCATAAAAATTTAAAAGGCCGCCAGAAGCAATCCGTTTAAGGCGGCAATCAAACGTCAAATTTAGCAAAAGGCAAGCAAAATTTTACAGCTTACCCTTTGCGGACGTTATGGAGTTGATAAATTTGTAGTCGATATTTATCTCGCGCTCTTTGGGCAAGCTTGCGGCCAGGCGACCTAGCGTCCCCTCAAAGTCGTCAAATAGATAATTGGCCATACTGCCCGGATTTGGATTTATCTCGTTTAGATAGACTTCGCCGTTTACCTCGAAAAAATCGCAGCGTATCAGCGCCCCGTCAAAGCCGCAGTTGTAGATGCGCTCAAAGCTTTGTTTTAGCTTGGCGGCTAGCTCTGCGCCGATGTCGGCCTCGCGCGCCCTGCTCTCGTTTGAAAAGCTCATATATTTTTGCTCGTAGTCTAGAAATTCTTTCTTTTTAGGCTCTTCGATGATGGAAAATTTTATCTCGCCGTCTGCCTTGCAGCCTGCCAAATTGTACTCCTTAACGCCCTCGATAAAGGGCTCTACTAGGATCTCTTTGTCAAACTCGTATGCCACGTCTAGGCCGTATTCTAGCTCGCCAGCGTCCTTTATCACGCTAACTCCTATCGAGCTTCCTAGGCGAAGCGGCTTTAGAATCACGGGCAGCGGCAGGCTAGGCGCCTTTTCTCTGCTTATAACCTCGTAGTTTAGGGTATTTACGCCCGCTTTTTGCGCTAGTAGTTTGGTTAGCTCCTTGTTGTAACTTAGCGCGCTAGCCTCCACGCGAGGGCCGATATAGCTAAGGCCGTAAAACTCGAGCAGTGCCGCGATCTTGCCGTCCTCGCCGTCCATACCGTGGACTAAATTTATAAACACGTCCGCCTCGATCTTTTTCTCGCCGAGTAACCCGCCCGCGAAAAATCCTCCCTGCTTAAGAGCGAGTTTTTTGGCCTTTTTATACTTGCTCGAGCTAAAGAAATTTGCCTTCATATCGGCGCCGTTTATCAAGTAAAATTCTCTAAATTTATCGCAAAATATAAATAAAGGTTCTTTTTTTAGCACCTTTTTTAGGGCTATGGCGCTCACGATACTGATCTCGTGTTCGTAGCTTTTTGCGCCGAATATCACAGCAAATTTCATATTTTTTCCTTTTTTATGCTAGTTTTTTTAGGGCTTGTTTGACGAGTTCGCCCGTATTTTGCGCGTCGCACTCGCTAAGCGCCTTGGTTATCTTTTCTCTTTTAAAGCCGAGGCTTTCAAGCGCCAAGATCGCTTCGTGCTGATAACTAGGCAGATTTTCGTCCATCGTCATCTTTGCGTCGCTAAGTTCGGCGATAATGCGTCTAGCCGTCTTTGCGCCGATGCCCGGCACCGTTTGTAGCGCCGCCGCGTCTCCGCTTTTAACCGCGTTTAAAAATGCGTTGGGATTTAGGCTCGAGCACACCGCCATCGCCGTCGCCGCGCCGATTCCGCTTAGTTTTATTAGCATCTCAAACATCTTTTGCTCGTTGCTATCTAAAAATCCGTAAAGCAAGTCCGCATCCTCACGTATAATCTGCGTGATGTTTAGCTCCGCGCTCTGGCCTCGCTCGAGCTTTGCCGAGCAAAAAAGCGAGATCGCCACGCCGTAGCTCACGCCGCCGGCTGTTTTTAAGATGAGATTTGCGGGCTCTTTTTTGGTTATGACGCCCTCGATCGCTTTTATCATTATTTTCCTTTAAAATTTGCGATTATCTCTAAAATTTGATTAATTCTTGCAAAAATTTATCCGTTACCTCGCTAAAGGCGGCATTTAGCGCCTTCATCGCGATTTCGTCCTCGTCCGCGCCTGCGTCTTTTTGCGAGCTTAGCACGACGCTTTTTAGCTCTTTGCCATCTTTAAAAAAGCTAAACATCATCGAAATTTGCGCCTTTTGATCTTTGATTTGAAGGGTGAGCAAATTTGACTTTACGCTAATGTCTGCGTTTTTGAAAGAGGGCTTAAACGCGCACTGATCGCTCGCGGCTATGATCAAATTTCGCCTCGTCATCTCGCTTGGGAGCGCTAAAAATTTGATATTTTTTAGCGGACGGATCTCGCCGTTTGCGTCTATTTTTAGGACTTCACGGCTCTCGTACGCGCCAAAAACCCTCACCTCCTCGATAAAAACCGTTTTTTCGGGCTTGTTTTCGCACTCTTTAAATTTATCCTCCGCGCCGCCTAGCATAAAATAATTCGTCCTAGGCGCAGGCTTTGCCAAAACGCTACAACCGCTAAAAAACAGCGCCGCCAGAGCTAAAACCGTGCTTAAAATTTTCATTTTTCGTCCTTTTTCTGCGTGTCTTTAAAGAAAAATTCGTACGGGTCGTCCTCGAGTCTAAAAAGGGTGTTTCTAAAATCCGAAATGAGCTTTTGAAAGCTTAGCAGCGTCCTTTCCGTCTCGTCGCTAAGCGTATTTAGCGCGTCTTTTACGTCGTATTCGCCGCTTTTTATCTTTTCAGAGATCGCGGTTTGTAGATTTTTTAGCGCCTGCGCGGCGTCCGTGGCCTTGGTCGTAAACGAATTTACAAACTCAAGCGTGCCAGAGGCGTTTTTTAGCGCTTTTTTTAGCTCGTTTAGCGTCAAATTTGCATTAGCCAAAACCTCGTTGGCGTTTGCGATAGTCGCGTTTATATCGAGATTTCCGGCGTTTATCTTTTTCGCGGCTTCATCAACCGAAACTAGGATAGACGAAAATTTAGCTGCGTTTTCGTCACTTAAAAATTTATTGATATTTTTAAACGTCGACTCCAAATTTTGCGTTAAGTATTCGGCTCTGTCGCCTATTTTATCAAAAAAGCTCGCCTCAAGCCCGATGTAGGCCTTTTCATTTTTATCAAAGAGCGGGCTATCCATGCTACCGCGAGAGATATTTAGGTAGCCGATACCCGTGATGCCCTGTATCTCTGCAGACGCCGTGCTATCGGTTCTTATCGGTATGTCTTTCCTTACAGAGAGCTCAAGCTCGATGAGGGCTTCTTTTTCGTCAGCAAAGCGGATATCCTTGACCGTGCCAGCGTCTACGCCGATAAATTTGACCGTGGAGTCCTTTTTGATGCCGCTTGGCAGGCTTGTAGTTTTGATGAAATACGATCTGTAATCATCAGCCTTTTTTCCGTATCCGCCCAGCCACCACGCCGCGATGCCTAGCGCGCTCACTACTAGCACGAAAAAGAGGCCTATCAAAGTATAATTTATTTTATTTCCCACCGTTTTTCCTTGTTTTTAAAAGCTCTTCGAGCGGATTTTCTGACATTTTCATTAGCTGCTCAAACGTCCCCTCAAAGGCTATCTTTTTATCTTGAAGTATCAAAAATCTATCCAAAATCGTGCAAATACTGTCTATATCGTGCGTTACCATCACGACCGTGACGCCAAGCGTATCTCGCAGCTCCACCACTAGCTCGTCAAAGGCGCGCGCGCTACTTGGATCAAGGCCGGAGTTTGGCTCGTCTAAAAACAAAATTTTAGGACTTAGCACTAGAGCCCTAGCCATCGCCACGCGCTTTTTCATACCGCCGCTTAGCTCGCTTGGGTATTGCAGCGCGACGTTTTCGCTAAGGCCTACTTTTTGCAGCCAAAACATCGCTATCTCGCGCATAGAGCGCTCGCTCATCCCGCTATACTCTTTTAGCAGGATGTAGATATTTTCCAGTACGTTCATCGAGGTATAAAGCGCGCCAAACTGAAACATCACGCTGCAAGCGAGCTTTATCTCCTGTCTAGCCGCTTCGTCCAGCGACCACAGATCGCGCCCTAGCATCTCGACCTTGCCGGCGCTTGGCTCTTTTAGATATATCATCGTTTTCATCAGCGTCGATTTACCCGTACCGCTACCGCCGAGCAGCCCGTAAATTTCAGCCTCGTTTACGTGAAAATTTAGCCCGTCGTGGATCACTCGGTCACCAAATTTCGTCGTTAAATCAGTCGCTTTTATTATCATTTATATGCCTAGCTGCGTGAAAATAATCGAAAACAGCGCGTCTACCATGATCACGCCAAATATTGCGTTTACAACGCTCACGGTCGTATAAGTGCCCACGCTTTGGGTGTTTCCGCTGATCTGAAAGCCTCTCATGCAGCCGATAAAAGCTATCACGACGCCAAAAAACGGAGCCTTAAAAAGCCCGACGTAAAGGTGTTTTATATCTACCTCTTGGCCAAATCTCGCCAGATAGCTATCAAAGCTGATGTTTAGGTAGTTTTCCATCACGACCATCTCGCCAAAAATCCCCGCCACGTCGGCTAAAAACACGATAAGTGGCATAGCCACTATAAGAGCTATCACGCGAGGCAAAACTAGAAATTTAAACGGATCAAATCCCATCGTCTTCATCGCGTCGATCTCTTCGGTGATTTTCATGACGCCGATTTGAGCGGTAAAGCTTGACGCCAGGCGCCCGGCAACGATGATGGCGGCGATGAGCGGAGCTATCTCGCGCAGGGTCAAAAGCCCCATCATCTCGACGATTATTATCGTAGCGCCGAAACTCTCGAGCAAGCTCGAGCCCTGATATGCCAGCACGATGCCGATGAGAAAAGAGGTGAGACACACGATAAAAACGGACTTTATACCTGCATCTTCAAAATAAGCTAAAATTTCCTTCACGCGGATATTTTTTAACATAAATATCTTGCTAAATTTGACCAAAAACTCGCCCATAAAATTTAAAAACGCGCAAAATCCCGCAAAAAACGCGGTCAAATTTTTGCCGATTTGCGAGAGCGGATTTCCGTGCGGTTTGGATTTTATGATCTGTTTTATTTTGGGATTTACTTCGCTGTTTATCGAGGCGAAAATCTTTTGCGCGTGCGGGTTTAAATTTACGAGCTCGTACTCTTTACTGGCATTTAAAAAGGTATTTTTAAAAAACAGCGCCGCTGCGTAGTCGAGTTCTTTTGCGTCTTTAAAATTTAAAACGATTTTGTTAAATTTCTTTGAGCCGATGAGTGCAGCCGTTTGGGTCCAAATTTGAGCCGGCAGCTTGTAGTTCCAGTCGTTTTTTAGATTTATAGTTAGCTTGCCGCTACTTTGCTCGCACTTGTAAAATTCGCTTTCAAATTTTAAAAAAAGAGGCAAATTTAGGCCTTTCTGACGTTGTTGTTTTTCTTAACTACGTAGTCTATATCGCCATCCTCGGTCTCGACCTTGGCTATCGTTATGACTCGGGCGATCTCGTTTTCGCGGGTGCTATACGTGATGTCGCGAGCAGGATCAACGAGCCTAAATTTTATCTCGTTAAACTCGCGCCAGTTGCTGTGATTTATCACTTTTGAGCTAAATATTCCGTCTTGAATATTGGCTATCTCGCTTTTTAGCTCGGCTATCACAGCTTTTTTCTCGCGAAATTCCTTTAAAAGCGCGTTATACTCGTGCACTAGTTGCTGATACTCTTTTAGTTTTTTCATAAATGTCACTGGCGGAGTGTTGTTAGTGCTTTTTAGCTCCTCGATTTTAGCTTTTATGACGTTTATCGGGCCTTTGTTTTCCTCGATGACGCATCTTTTAGACTCCAAAGTGCGCGGCATTTTTACGATCTGTTCTCTGATAGCTTTTATCTTTGTCATACGCTCGTTAATCTGCTCGCCCGTGTTTTTTATCATGCTAAAATCGACTAAAATTTTATTATTCACGCCTTTTAGTTTTTTTATCTCTAGCGTGTCGGCGATTATGATATTTGAATTTGACACGAGCGTATCTATGACGACGCTTTCGGCGATTATCTCTCCGCCGATCGCTGATTTTATCACGGCTTTTTTAGCTTTTACTTTGCCGCCTTCTAGCCTATCTATTTCGACGTATTCTCCGTCAAAGCTACCGATATGTACGGCGATTTTCGCATCTTTTGCTTCGATGAGGGCTTTAGCGTGGGTTTGTCCGCCGATCACTACTTTATTTGCCTTTACTACGGCGTTTGCGGCGACGTTTCCATCGACGTTTACTTCGTTTGCTTCAACAGTCATACCAGTACCTATGGCGTCTTTTGTTAGGTCTTTTTCTTTTACGTTTAGCGTTACGTTGGTATCAAGACCGGTATCGACCGAGCCAGTGGTTTTAAACGAAATTTCATTTACGTCAAGCTCGTCTTTGATATCAAAAACGCCTTTTTCCTCTTGGACGTAGCCAGCCTTTTTGGAGTAAAATTTTATCCCCTCCTCGCCTTCTTTCGAGTATATATTTTCGGTATGTTCGGGCATTTTGGTTATCGTTATTTTAGGCTTTTGCGTCGGCAGTAGATTTCCCCTCACGTCGCGGCCGTTTGCGCCCTCTCTTAGTTTTACGTATTCAAATATCAATTCATTTTCGGTTACGCCTAGCAAATAGCCTCTGTTTGCATAGTCGACCTTGTCGTTTTCATCTGTGGATTTATTTTTATTTTTATAGTAAAACACCAGTGCGTCGTCTGCCGACGGATTTACGTTTACGCCTGCGGTCACGATAAAGGTGTAGTCTTTGTCGATAAATTCTTTTACTCTTAAAACCGAATAAATTTTAGCGACCTCTTCTAGCATCGTTTTGTTTCTGATGCCAACCAGGATGCCTACTTTTATCAGCTTTTTGTAGATAAAATTTATCAGCTTTTTGTCAAATTCTTTAAAATAAACCGTGTCGGCGTTTTGCGAAACGGTGGCTAAAATTTTAGTTAAATTTTTATTCGCATTTATGGCGACATTAGGCAAAGGCGTTGGTTTTACCTGCCTCGTGTCGTAAAATTTAACCAGATAGTTTTGTTTTATGCTTTCTACTTTTTCTACGAAAAATTTATCGTCGTCAAAGATATTTAGTTTTTCTACCGGGATTTGGCGAGGCTGACTCTCGCCCGCCACCTTACACTCGGTTTTGATCTCTATGATATCAAAATCTATAAATTTGCTATCGACGCCGAAGTGTTTTGCTAAATTTAATATCTCGCCGTACGGATTGGCGGTCTCAGACTCTATCTCGGCTAGGAAATTTTGCTGCGCGTTTTGGTTTTCTGGCACGTGATACTCTCGCAATTTTTTGATTTTTGGTC
>CAUSAR010000063.1:0-10983 GCA_963529735.1 uncultured Campylobacter sp. | reverse complement strand
ACCTGGGACCATCCGGTTATGAGCCGGATGCTCTAACCAACTGAGCTATGAACCCGCCAGCTGAAGTGAGGTTGTGATTATAGCAACGCAAAGCTTATTTACTGCTAAATTTTGATTTAAAAACGCAAAAATGTATAATACGCCAAATTTAATCCAAGGTAAAAGATGAACGAAAATTTAAACGATTTCATAGACGCCTTTTTACTAGACAGCGGCGAGCAGAGCGAAAAGGCGCTAATCGCAGCGCTAAAAAAGACAGAGTTTTTGGCACCCGTACTAATAAACCAAGCCTTAGCAAAACCAGACGGCAGCGCGGTTTATGAAGAAGAGGGCTCAAATATCAAATTTATCCTACTTGAAGACGAAGAGAGCGGACTTAGCTATTTTCCGGCATTTTCCAGTAGAGCCGAGATGATGAGATGGCGAAACGACGCCGAGCAAGAAGCGATAAACCTGCGCCTAAAGGACTACGCCGCTATGCTAGAAAGCGCTGAGGGCAAATACGCCGGAGTCGTGATAGACGCATTTTCGCATAGTTTGATTTTGGATTTAGCAAAGCTCCAAGCGATCTGCGCGGAGTAAAATTTGACCCAAATTCGGCGTCCGATGAGACAGTGGGTCCGCTCGGTAAATTTTAAGGACGGTACCGCACGCAACCGCAAATTTGAGGGGAGAAAATGGATAAGCTTAGAGAAAAATATATCGCGCTTCAAAAGGCGTTTTGGGGCTCAAACGGCGGCGCGGCGAGCATTTTGGCGCTGTATGAGTTCAAAGACGAGCTTGAAAAATGCGATGAAAAAGAGGCAAAGCTCGTGCTAGTTGACGTTTACGAGCTGCTGGGGTTTAAAAAGAGCGCCTGCGAGCTGCTTGATCAAATTTGCGATCCGAAGGACAAAAAGCAACTCAAAAAGCTCGGCTATCTAAAGCAGTATGCGCAAAACGGCTACGCGGGAGCGATAAAGCGACCCAAGACTGCGAGCGAAGCGGTGCGCCAAAACAAAAAGCTAAAGACATTGCCTCATTTTCGCTATCATCCAAATCCCTTTAAAACGGGTGTGTTCAAGGACGATGCGAGCGTGGTTTGAGAGTGCTGCGAGCAGGCGACGGACGTGTATTATTGCGCTAGCGTTTACTGCGTGACGGATGTGAACTACCTTTGCCCGCACTGCATCGCTAGCGGCGCGGCTGCGGCAAAATTTGGCGCCGGCTTCATCCAGGACGCGGATCCTCTGCCGCAGGGCGTTGCAGACGCGAAGAGCAAAACCGAGGAGCTGTTTAAAAGGACGCCCGGGTATTTTAGCTGGCAGGGAGAGCACTGGCTTGCTTGCTGCGGCGATTACTGCGAGTTTTTAGGCGACGTAGGCACGAAGGAGTTAGAGGAGATGGGTATTGCCGACGAAGTCTTTGAGGAGTACGCCCTGCGCGGCGAATTTGCGGTAGAGGACGCGCAGGGCTACCTCGTCGCGGGCGGCGATATAGCGGGCTATCTATTTCGTTGCGCCCGCTGCGGCAAGTATAAAATTTATGTCGATGCGAGCTGAAATTTAAAAACTGGCGGCGCGGGCGATAAAGCACCCCAAAAACCGCTAACAAGACAGTGTGAGTGAATAGAAAGCTAAAAGTCTGCCTTATTTCACTATTACTCCGATCCCCCCACTTTTTTAAACAAGTGTGCTTAAGGACAATATAAGCATAGTTTGCAAGTGTTACAAGTAGGTCGATAGCATACCCCAAGAAAATAAGCTAAAAAGTTTAAAGCCCGCAGATATAAAAACTTTAAACAATAAATAACGACTCAGACAACAGCAATAACGTAATGTTTGAAGGAAATTACACTGAAAGCAAAGATAAATAACAAAAGGTGGCCGATATATATTTTAATGCAGACATCATCTCTTCAAAAATATAAAAATGATATAATCTGAATTGAGAGCAAACCAGTCAGACAAATTCGCAAAGCAGCGGAAATTTAAGAGATCTAAATCTAGCAGTAGCCTAAACATAAACAGCGATAAAAAACAGAAGGTTATATAATTATGAAAACTATTTTATTTTGGTTATTTACCGAGATCCAAAGTAAAGAACTTGGATTTATTGCTATTAGACAGGGTGTAGTTTTAGAAAACATAATGAATTTTAATAAGTATAAAATTCTTATCGTTTTACTTTGTTTGTTTTATTGTCTCAATATTAATATCACAAACAGATTTGATTTTTTTGTGTATAACTTAGCTTATTTGATTATTAAAATATCATTGCCATTGTTTATTCTTTATACTTTCATAGATAAAAACAGCATTATAAAACATATTAATATCTCAAAAATAGACTTAACGCCACATCTTATGATAATTCTTTCAGGCTGTTTTCTGATGTTTATATACATATATGCAAAAGAGTATTTTTTATATTTTTTATTTATAACGACAGTATTATTTTTTGTTTTTGCCATTAGAAGCATAAGTTTTATTTTGTTTTATATGCCAACTTGTGCCAAATTCTTTTCTGATTTCATTGATATGTTTGTTTATGACTGCTTTAAATTTGATGTTTTTATATACCCTTTTTTATTTATTTTAATGGTATTTTTATATGACAAAACAAATAAAAAATTTAACTTTAAAAGAATAAAAAATGAAAACAACAATTAAGACCGCTCTACTAGGAACATCTTTAGGTATAAATACTGTGCCTCATTGTTTATAGGTATTACGTAAATTTATGAAATACGTAACCGAAGCGGATTTCAAATTTTAAAGCCTAAAATCCATCATTTATAAAAAATTACTCCTCGCCCGCATCAAATCCCAGCTCCAGCGTCTTTATCTCCCCTATCGCATTTCCCGCGATCCCCTTTATCGAGCCAAACATCTCGATCGCGTTGTCGCGCACCTTTTCGATCTGTTTTTCGCGGCTCTTCCAGATGCGTTTCATCGCGTTTTTCTCGCGCTCCAGCTCCTCGCTCATCGCAGAAAAGCCCTCCACGATGGCCTCGATGCGCATCTTAAACTCGTTGCTAACCAGATACGAGTAGAGCATCTCCATCTTGTTCGAGCGGTTTTGCGCGGAGTTCCTAGCGAAATTTAGCTCTACGACGCCCTGCCTTAGCACGAAACAAAGCGCCTTAAACTCCTCGTAGTTGCACACCCATACGCCATCCACGAGCCCCATACGCTCTAGCTCCCGCGGCCGAGCCTCGCTAACTAGCACTCCGACGTCAGCGCCTGATGCGCGCATATCGGCCTTAAATTTTTCTATCCATTCGTTTGAGAAATTTTTCGTGCGTTTGCTCTCATAGTAGATTTTGCCGCAGTTTTGCGCCTCGCGGGTATTTACGATCTGCATCACGTCCGCGCCGTTTGCGCCCTTTTTGACCTCGTCTATGGTGTCAAATACGAACTTCTCCCGTAGCCACGCCTCGATGGCGAGCTCCTGCGTCTCGCCTTGTAGCTGCTCGCTGCCCTGCTCTATGCGCCTTTGCGCCTCGTTTAGCTGCTTTTTTAGCGCTTCTAGCTGCTCGTCTTTTTGCTTAAATTTTAGCTCGTTTTGCTCGGCTAGAGCCTTGCCCAGCCGCTCTTTTTCCTCGCTTAGGCGCTTGCTTAGCTCGGCCTCGGTTTTAGCCATCAGCGTGCTTTCAAATTCGCTCTTTTCTCGTTTTAGCTTTTCTATCTCAAGCGTCTTTAAATTTAGCTCGTTTATCTGCTTTGACTTGGCTTCAAGCTCGGTTTTTAGGGCATTTACTATGTTTAAATTTTCGCCCTCGAGCTTTGCTTTTATTTCGTTTTCAAGCTCGGTTTTTTTTGCGTTTAGGGCTGCGGCAAATTTAGCGTCGAATTCTTTTTCCTTCGCGTTTAAAGCGTCTAAATGCGCCTTGTATTCGGCCCTTTTGGTCTCGATCTCTTTATCAAATTCTCGTCTAGCCGCCGCCATTTTTTGCTTCATTTCAAGCTCAAGCTCGGTTTTTAGGGCTAAATTTACATCGACCTCGGCGCCACAGTTGCCGCATTTTACGCTACTTTGCATTTACAGCCTCGTTTTCATTTTTTCAAATTCATCCTGTACGGTGGCCGAGTTTGGCTCGTTGCTCATCTTATCTATCGCGTCGCCATAGAGGCTTGTTAAATAAATCACGATGCAAGAGACCGCAAAGCCCGGCAGTATCTCGTAAACGTAAGAATTTAGCCCCAGCGCTATCCACGCGATCACCGTCGCCCCACCCGTTATCATGCCTAGGAGCGCCGCCAGAGCGCTCATCCTACGCCAATAAAGGCTAAAAAGTAGCACCGGCCCAAAGCTCGCGCCAAAGCCCGCCCACGCGTATCCCACGACGTTTAGTACGCTTTCGTTAAAGCTAAAAGCAAGCGCGGTAGCCACCAGCGCGACGGCCACGACTGCGTATCTGCCCGCGGCTACCTGAGCTTTTTGCGAGATTTCTTTTTTATAAAAGGCAAACACGAAGTCCTGCGTCACCGAGCTTGCGCTAACCAAAAGCTGGCTAGAAATCGTACTCATGATGGCTGAAAGCACGGCTGAAATGATAATACCCACGAAAAACGGATGAAACAGCGTCTCACCAAGCTGCAAAAAGACCTTTTCGGGGTCTGCTAGAGGCAAATTTAACTCGCTGTAATACACAAAGCCGATCAGCCCGCTCATCATCGCTCCAGCAAGACCGATCGCCATCCAGCCGATACCGATGCGGCGCGCCTGAGCTAGCTCTTTTGAGCTTCGTATCGCCATAAATCTAACGATGATGTGCGGCTGTCCGAAGTAGCCAAGCCCCCACGCCATGAGTCCTAAGATGCTTAAAAAAGTCTGGTCGTAAAAGACATTTAGGTGGTTTTTGCCGTATTTTGCCACCTCGTTCCAAAAGGTAGCGCCGTCTGGCAAATTTAGATTACAAAACGCGACTACGGGTACGGCGACAAGCACCAAAAACATCAACATACCCTGAAACGCGTCCGTGATACAAACCGCGCGAAATCCGCCAAAAAACGTGTAAAAAACGACGATAGCAAGCGTAAAAATGGCGCCAAATTTAAAATCCAATCCAAAAAAGCTCTCAAAGCTCTTACCACCCGCGATGATGCCGCTACTAACGTAAAGCGTGAAAAATATCAAAATCAAAAGGCCGGAGACTATGCGTAAAATTTTAGTCTCGTCCTTAAAGCGATTTTGTAAGAAATCGGGAATCGTGATACTGTCGCTCGCAACCTCGGTGTAGACGCGCAGGCGCTTTGCTAAAAAGAGGTAGTTGCAATACGCTCCTATAACGAGCCCCAAAACCATCCAAATCGTCGCTAGCCCCGTGGCATAAAGCGCGCCCGGCACGCCAAGCAGCATCCAGCCGCTCATATCGCTAGCTCCGGCGCTTAGAGCCGTTACGACCGGCCCTAGGCGGCGATTATCGAGCAGGTATTCGCCCATATTGGCGTTTTTGTTATAAGAGTATCGCCCCACGAAAAGCAAAAATCCAAAATACAGCGCGATGGCGATATAGCGTGCATAATCCATTAAATTTCCCTCGGTTTTTTAAATTTTGAGTTACGATAATATGATAAATTTGTTTAAAAGATAATTTTTTCGCGTAAAAAAGGTTAAATTTATATTTTTTTCCGTATTATTAACCCTCATTACACTTTTAAGGTTTAAGAAATGCTAAACGAAAAATTTTTTAGGGCGCTGTTTTTCGTCCTCATCGTCTCCGCGGGCGTTTACTATTTTTATCCGACGGAGTTAAACGAGGCGCAACGTCTAGCTTACCTTAAAAGCTACGGCGTGACGCTGGGACTTACTATCGGCGGCACCGCCATCGGCGTGACTTTGGGCTTTATTTTGGCGTTTTTAAAGTTTTTAAATATCAAAATTTTAAGCTTTCTCATCGACGAATACGTAGATATCCTGCGCGGAACGCCGATTATTTTGCAGCTTCTTATATTTTCGGTCGTGATTTTCGCGACTTGGAGCGATAACTTTTACGTCGCTTTGATCGCGCTCGGGCTAAACAGCTCCGCCTACGTCGCAGAGATCGTGCGTAGCGGCATAAATAGCGTCGATAAAGGACAAATGGAAGCCGCAAGGGCGATGGGTCTAAACTACTTTGTTTCGATGCGCGAAGTGGTGTTCCCACAAGCGACTAAAAACATCTTGCCTGCGCTTGCGAACGAATTTATCTCGCTTTTTAAAGAGACGTCAGTCGTTGGCTACATCAGCGTCATAGACATCACGATGCAAAGCAAGAGCCTGCAAGCGGTGTTTTATAGCCCGGAGCCCGTCATTTTCACGGGTATAGTTTACTACGTCAGCGTGAAGTTCTTTACGTTTTTGGTTAAAATTTTAGAGAGGAGGCTAAATCGCCATGATTGAGATTAGAAATTTGAGTAAAAATTACGGCGATTTACGCGTCCTAGACGACATCAGCGTAGATATCAAGCAAGGCGAGATCATCGCTATCATAGGACCAAGCGGCGGCGGCAAGAGTACATTTTTGCGCTGCATAAACCGCTTAGAAGAGCCAAGCGGCGGGCACATCAAGATAAACGGCGAGGATATAACGGACAAAAAAACGGATATAAACAAAATCCGCCAAAAAGTGAGCATGGTTTTTCAGCACTTTAACCTTTTTGCAAATAAAAACGTCTTGCAAAATTTAACTCTAGCTCCGATAAAAGCAGGAATTTTAGATAAAGAAAGCGCGGAAAAAAGAGCCGACGAGCTACTAAAAAGCGTGGGGCTAAGCGATAAAAAATACGCCTTCCCGCACAAGCTCTCGGGCGGTCAAAAGCAGCGTATAGCGATCGCTAGAAGCCTAGCAATGAATCCCGAGGTCATACTCTTTGATGAGCCGACCAGCGCGCTAGATCCCGAGATGATCGGCGAAGTGCTAGACATCATGAAAGACGTCGCCGCAAAAGGCATCACGATGCTAGTCGTCACGCACGAGATGGGCTTTGCTAAAAACGTGGCAAATAGGATATTTTTCATGCACGGCGGTAAAATAGCCGTGGACGACACGCCTAAAAACGTATTTGAAAACCCTAGCAATCAGCGTTTGCAGGATTTTCTAGGTAAAATTTTAAACCACTAAAAGGAGGTCAAAATGTCACAAAACATCGTTGCGGCTTTGTCCGCCGGCAAATTTAAAAAACTTTTCGTTTTCGTAGCCGCCGCTTTGATGCTTTCAGGCTGCGGTCAAAGCTCGAATGAAAAAGCGAGCAAAGACGCCGCAGTAAAAAACGAGGCAGCCCCCGTAGCGGTACAACAAACGATAAGAGTGGGCTCGAGCGCGGACTATCCGCCGTTTGAGTATATCGACGAACACAACAAGATCGTAGGCTTTGAAATCGATATGATAGAAGCCGTCGGTAAGAAAATCGGCGTCAAATTTGACATACAAAACATGAGCTTTGACGGGCTAATCCCGGCTCTAAAAACTGGCAAGATAGATGCCGCGCTAAGCGGTATGAGCGCGACCGAGGAGAGAAGAAAATCGGTCGATTTTACGAAGCCTTATTATTTTTCGGATAATCTTTTCATCCGCAAAAAGGGCACCGACGTAAATGCGACCAATATGCACCTCAAAAAAATAAGCGCGCAAATAGGCACATTGCAAGAGAGCGCGGCTAAATCCATCTGCGGCGACCTAGCCGTGCCTGCAGAGACCGTAGCGGCTGCGATTTTGTCGCTAAAAGCTGGCAAAATCGACGTCGTGCTAACAGATAGCCCGATCGGCTACGAGTATCTAAAGCAAAACTCTGATTTGGAGGAGTTTTTAAAGCTTCCAGACGGCACCGAGGGCTTTGCCGTAGCGTTTGATAAGGGCAAGCACCTAGAGCTAATCGGTAAGATAGACGCCGCGATAGAGGAGCTCAAAAAGAGCGGTGAATTTGACAAGATGATGGAAAAATACGGCCTAAAGTAAATTTACGAGCCCGCACCGGGTCGCGGGCTTAAATTTGAAATCAAATTTAAAGGAGAGAAAATGAAAAAGATTTTTGCGCTGTTTTTTGCGGCTCTAGCTACGCTTGGCGCTGCCGAGCTAAAGATCGGTACAGCCGCCAACTATCCGCCGTTTGAGTACGTGGACGAGCAAAACAAGATCACCGGCTTTGACATGGATCTAGTAGCCGAGCTCGCTAAACGCGCGGGTTTTGAGTACAAGATCGTAAATATGAGCTTTGACGGCCTCATCCCAGCTCTAAAAACGGGCAAGATCGACGCCGTAGCAAGCGCGATGAGTGCGACCGACGATAGACGCAAATCTATCGATTTCACGCAGGCTTATTATGCGACCGAAAATATCTACTTGCGCGCTAAAGGCAATGACGCTATCGCTAGCAAAGACGCACTAAACGGCAAAAGAGTAGGCGTACAACAAGGCACCGTCCAAGAGATCGCCGCTAACGCTATCACAGGCGCTAAAGTCGTTCCTGGCGAGGATCCGGTTCCGCTAATCATGGGACTAAAAAAAGGCAAGATAGACGCAGTCGTACTAGATAGCTCGATCGGTTACGGCTTTTTAAAGAAAAATCCGGAGCTAGAGGAGTTTTATAAAGAAACCGACGGTAGCGAGGGCTTTTCTATGGCGTTTGACAAAGGCAAACAAGCTGATCTAATCGCTAAAATAAACGCCGCGCTTGACGAAATGAAAAAAGACGGCAGCTACGACAAACTGCTAGAAAAATACGACCTAAAATAATGAAAAAAAGCGCATTTTTTACTCTGCTTAAATTTTGCGCTTTATCCTTGCTGTCGGTAAATTCGCTCGCGCAGTTTACCGACATGCAAATCACCGAGACTACCAAAACCAAACGCGAAAAAGTCATCAAAGAGGTTCTGTTTTTAGAAAAAATTTTAGACTACGACACCTTTATCTTTAGGCTAAATGCCGCCGTGATCGCTCCTTGCAAGCTTGCAAACGTCAAATTTTATAACGGCGCAAAATGCATAAAAGATAAAAAAGAGCTGGAAAATTTCACCAAATCCTACGACAAAGAGATCAAAAAGATATTTCGTCCCGAGCGCAACTACTACGTACTCACGCTAAAAAATATGGGCGATAGATGGCTGTGCGAGGTAAGCGACGAAAGCAGAATCCTAAACAAAACCCTGGTCAAAAACGGCCTTGCTGCGCCTACTAGCAAAGAATACCAAAAAATCGAAGTTAAAGAGGACTGGGCGAAGAAAAATCACGCGGAAATTTACGAGTGCCTAACCGGCAAAAAGCTAGAAGAAGAGAAGAAAAAACCTAAAAAAGCCGAAAATAACGCCACCAAAAACGATCAAACCGAGCAAAACCCTGCGAGCGAACAGCCTAAACAAACGCAGCCGCAAACTCCACCGCCACCGATGGAGTCGCAAGGAAACGGCCCCGTAAATTTAAGGGAACTTGGAGTCGAGTTCGGCAAGGATTTTGGCGACAAATAAATTCGCCTAAAGACAAATTTAACAAAAACCGCTCAAGGTAAAACAATGAAAAATCCTAAAAAAAATATCCTAATCATCGCAGGCAGCGACAGCGTCGGAGGTGCCGGCGTGCAAGCTGACATAAAAACCTGCGAGGCTTATGACTGCTACAGCGCGACTGCGATCACAGCGCTAACTGCGCAAAACACGAACGGCGTGAGCGCGGTGATGCCCGTAACGCCCGAGTTTTTAAACGCGCAGCTAGAAGCAGTCTGTGCCGAGCTAAAATTTGACGCCGTAAAGATCGGCATGCTCTTTAACGAACAGCTCATAGCCTGCGTCAAGGCCTGGCTAGAGCAAAACCGCGGCATACCAGCCGTGATAGATCCAGTCTGTGTGGCAAAATCAGGCGCAAAGCTGCTGCAAGAGGGCGCCATAAACGCGTTAAAGGAGCTTTTAAGCCTAGCTCGCGTCGCGACGCCAAATTTAGACGAAGCGCGCATTTTGGGGTTAAATTTTGACGGCGAGAGGTTAAATTTGAGCACCGATCTGCCCTGCGATGTAGTGCTAAAACGCACGCAAACGAGCGAGATTTGCGAGGACACGCTTTATAAAAAAAGCGGCGAGATAGTTAAATTTGGCGAGCCGCTAGAGCGTCCTACGATCATGCACGGCGCGGGATGTAGCTTCGCCACGGCTATCGCATGCGCTCTAGCTTGCGGGGCAGACGAGATAACGGCGATCAGGAGCGCCAAAGCCTTCGTCTCAAATGCGATCAAAAACGCTCACGACTCAAATTTCGGCGTGCGGCTGCTAGATCACAAAGCCGCCGGTGCAAACCGTGGCTGAAATTTACGCTATCACGGACGACGTCCTAACGCCAGAGAGTAGCGTGCTAGCGCAGGTCGGGGAGCTGCTAGAGTGCGGAGTGAAGTTTTTACAGTACCGCACCAAGCTTGAACCCAAAAACGAGCGCGTAGCTGTTGCACTAAAAGAGCTTTGCGAGCGTTACGGCGCGAGATTTATCGTAAACGACGACGTCAAATTTGCCGCAAAAATAGGCGCGAACGCCGTGCACATCGGCAAAGACGACGGCGGAGTAAAAGCCGCTCGCAAGATCCTAGGCGAGGACGCTTTCATCGGCGTTAGCTGCTATGACAATCTAAATTTAGCCCTCAAAGCGCAGGATGAGGGCGCTTCTTACGCGGCATTTGGCGCACTGTTTGCGAGCCCGACCAAACCAAACGCCCCGCTTTGCAAATTTGAAACTATAATGCGCGCAAAAGAAATTTTACGCATCCCCGTTTGCGTGATCGGCGGCATAAACGCGGCAAATATCGCGCAAATCGCCGCGCTAAATCCCGACTACATCGCCATTATCTCGGCACTCTACCACCCTGCATCCATAAAAGAAAATCTACAAAATCTGCAAGCATTTTTGTAAAAATTTACTAAATTTGCTTCGCTAAGCCGCGCGATGCTCCGCTCAAATTTAAGCCAAATTTGATAAAATTTGCTCAATTAAAAAGGAGAAAAATGAAAACTCTAATCATCTTAGCCCACCCGGGCATCCAAAAC
>CAUSAR010000062.1:0-11528 GCA_963529735.1 uncultured Campylobacter sp. | reverse complement strand
GCTTCCCGTACTCGGCGATGGTGATGTGCGTGCTCTACGTGCGCGTGCTGCTAAATGCATGGTTTGGCGCTAGCGAACCCAAAATCACGGCGATCATGGACGAGGACTACAAAAAGCGCTCGCCGTTTTTGGAGTTTACTGCGGTAAATTTAGTAAATCGCGACGGTAAAATTTACGTTAATTTAGACGGAAAAAAGCTGGGTAGCTCGGCGATCGTAAACAACCTCACGGGAGGCGCCGCGCTTTTAATCATCCCTAAAGAGACCGAATTTATCGCAAAGGGCGAGATAGTCGAGGTGCTGAAAATGGTTTAAATTTGAGGTTAGGCGTTTGCGGTTGCTGGTAAATTTGGGTGTCTTTTAATGAAATTATGACGATTGCCGACGCATAACACTGGGCAAACGCAATGTAGCAACCAAATTTGTTCACAGCAAAATTGATTTTTGGGCGGCAAGATTTCACAGTTTAGATAAAAATTTTACCGCTTCGTTTGTCCTTTTGATATTTTGAACGTCGTTGCAGGCATTAAAGATTGTTATTTGGCGCACCCATCTTCCCATCCTGCGCTCAACGGTAAAAATGCGGTAAAGTTTATGCATTTTAGCTTTTTGCGACACCAATTTTGCTTGGGCAAATTTAAACCAAGCGCGCTTGGTTCACTATGAATAATCCGAGCTTTGATTATATTTAGCGATTTTTTAAGATTTTTAAAATTCGTAACTAAACAATAAACAAAAAGTAATTTTTGAACTAATTTTTGATATAATCGGTATCTAAAATTTAACAAAAAGCAACCATCTTGAACGAGCAAATAATATATTTTTTTAGGAAAAAGCCTTATTTTTTCTATTCGTTTTTTCCGGTCTTCGGCGCTTTATATAGCTTTGTGCTGGCGATTTTATTTTTAAAATGGTCGCCTTTTAAAACGGACATTTTTATCGTACTATTTTTTCTTAGCGCGCTTTGGTTTGCGGCGTTTTATCTTAGCTACACAAAAACCCTACCTACCTATAAATTTGAAAGAGAAAAGGAAAAATTTACGCTTTTAGAGGCAAGGGTCATTTCTGATTTTAGCCTGAGCGATAGAGAAAATATTTTTAAAAAGATAGAAGCAGTGCGGGTTTTTGTTAGAAAGATATTTTCAGACCAAAGCTTAGTTTCGGTTAAAATTTTAAGCCTGATAAACAAAACTCTATTTTTATACATCGAAAATTTAAGCATAATAAAAAGTCTAAACGCAGGGCTTAGCGCGGTAACCGGCGAAACTAAAAAAGAGCAAATCGTAAAAAAAGCTCAAGCATACGAATCCGCAAACGTAATGCTTTTAGAATACCTAGATAGCTACATAAGCGAGCTGGCGGCAAACAACCGAAACGATAAAGAGACCGCGTCCGTGCGAAACGAACTTGAGCGCATGCTGGTTTTATTAAAAAATATTAACAAAAAATAAGGAGAGAGCCGTGGAAAAAACGGGGCGAGAGATACTAACGGACTACATAAAAGATAGTGCGCAAAACAGCGAAACGGACGTACGAAATTTGATCTTTAAAGACGATTTTAGCAAAGAAGACGAGGAAAAAATTTCTCAAAAAGCGGTAGAGCTTTTGGCTTTTTTATCAGATAAGGATAGTGCGCAGATAAGAGAAATTTTAGAAAGCGTTACGATCGAAGACGCGCAAAGTCTAGAGAGCTCCTCGTCGCTCTTGATGGGGAAATTTGCAAAACTTGGCGACATAAAAGACGAGCAAACGCAAAATTTAAGCCGCTCCGTAATAGCCCTAAACGAGGAGCTAGAGCAGATAAATCCGCATAAATTCGACTTTGATAAAAAAGGCGTTTTGGCTTTTGTTCCCTTTGTCGCAAAGCCGATAAACAGATACTTAAAGAAATTTCAAAGCGCAAAAGAAGCGATAAAAGAGACGCTCTCACACATCGAAGACGGCGAGAAAATTTTAAGAGAAGACAACGCTCTTTTACAAGAAGAAAAACAATACTACAAACAAAAAGCCCTAAGTTTGCAACGAAAAGCCGTAGTGTTTGAAAAAATAGCAAAATCCATAGAGCAAAACGTCTCCAAGCTAGACGCCAAGGAGAGAGAATTTTACGAAAATAACGTCTTGCTAAATTTAAATAAAAAAATCAGAAGCATATATGAAATTTTAGCCGTTACGCAGCAGGGATTTTTATCAAGCGACCTCATCATAAACACAAACTGGGAGCTGATAGATAATATCTCAAACGTAAAAGCCGTAACAAAAAGAGCCGTAGAGATCGGTATCGCGATGGCTATAACGCTACAAAATCAAAAAAATGCGCTCGAAATAGCCCAAAAGACTAAAAAATTCGCAAACGATATGATTTTAGCCAACGCGCAAAGACTAAACACGCAAGCAAGCGAAATCTACAAGATGTCGGGCGATGCAACGCTGGATATAGAGACGCTAAAGCAAGCTTTTAGCCAGATAGAAGAGGCCATGGGCAAGATAAATACGTTTAAAGCCAAGGCCGTAGAAAAAATCAAAACCGAAGTAACGGCTCTAAAAGAAGTAACGGCAAAACTCGAAAACAAAATCCAAGAGTCGCAAAAAGCGCAAGAATTTAAAACATCTTTTTCTATGGATTTATGAGGTTTAGATGATCGATCCTAACGTAAAGAAAAAACGAGAATTTATAATCTACCTTACCGTCTTGATCGTTATTTTGCCTTTTGTTTTTTTGTATTTAAAATACTCGGGCAAAGAGCTTGAAAGCTTAGCGCAAAATTTTACCATTAGCCGTCCTGAAACACCGGCAAAAAAGACGAGTAAAACCGAAGCTCAAATTTCGCAAAATACCGACAAATTTGCCGACAACGACGACATAACGATATACAAAAAAGATCTCATAAACAACTCCGTCCAATTACCGTTTGAAGTGCGCGACATGATGGTATCTCGCGACAAAAAAAGACTCTATACTCTAGGGCACGACAGAGACGGCATAAGCGTGATAGATATATCAAATTTAGACCATATAAAGCTGCTTGGGCTTTTTTACTTTCCCGAGGCAAAATACTTCGTAGAAAACATCCAAGCCGCCGAGTCAAACGACGGTAAAAGCTTATACTTAGCAAGTCCGAATTTAGGTATTTTGCGTTTTGACGTTACGGATCCTCAAAATATAAAAGTAGCGGCTCAATTTGATGCTAAAGGCTACTCTAAAATCAAATTAAGCCAAAACGGCAAACTGGCATACGTAAAAGCTAAAAACGGCATGGTCATCCTAGATATTTCCTCTGACAACATGAAAAAAATAGGCGAATTTATAAGTATGGAAACTTTTAATCCGATAGAAAAAGGCGATATAGCGATATACTCAGACAAATACGTTTTTATGTCCGATTTTGCGGGACTACACACGCTTGACGTAAGCGATCCGAAAAATATAAAAGAAGTTTATAAACAAGAGGACTTTAAGGTCGCTATAAATTTACAAATTTCTCCGGACAAAAAATATCTATACGCAAACGAGATTCAAAATTTTAGAGTATACGGCATCAACGATATAAGCGATATCGAGCATCTAAAAGACTATATCGTTAGCAATAGAGCTTCTACTTTTGATATCGGCAGCGACGGTAAAATAGCATACGTGTCCAGAAGCAAAAACGGCAGGGACGATACCGTTTTGCCTAGTATCGACGTCGTGGATATCTCTAGTAAATTTCAGTCTAAGCGCCTAAAAAGTTACTATACGCCTGAAATCGACACCGTAAATGTAGCGCTACCTTTAGACGAACGCCGCGTTATTGTGTCTTTGATGGTTAAATTTAGAGGCTTTATAAGCGTAATTAACAACGATGCGAACGCTTTGATGAAAAAAACGGCAAAAAATGAAGTAAAAATCAAAGAACCCCAGGACTCCGGTAGAGCCATAGACAAATCAAAGCCCATTTGGGATTTACCGTTTTCGCAAAACGGTTTTGCCTCCGTCAGCATGGCGGTGCCTACGGAAGACGGATATATATTAGCCGGAGAGCACGAGCAAGCAAGGACGCCCGATCTTTTTATGAAGATAGATAAAGACGGACGAGAAATTTGGAGAAAAGTAGTCGATAAAAACTATCAAGGAACAGCCCGACTAATAGCGGCTCAAATGCAAAGCTACTACATAATAGGAAACGAAAAAACAACCTACGTCATAGATAAAGCGACAAACGAAATCTCAAACAAACTCCCCCATCCGTTAAAACACGTAGCGCCGACGGATAATAACGAATTTATAGCTTGCGACTACTCAAATAATGTATTTAGAATGGATAAAAACACAAAGATAATCTGGACGAAGCAAATCGACGTCTCGCATTTAGATGACGAATTTTATATCAAATACGAATACGACCCAAAAGATCCAACCAAAGAACCGATCCAAAGAGAGATCAAAAAACCCAAAGAAGGGCTTGAAAAGCTAATAAAAACAAAAGACGGAAATTTTATCTTATTTATAAAAGAGCTAGGGCTTTTAAAATTTAGCCCTAGCGGCAAAGCGGTCTTTGATGCCAGAATAGAAACAGACGGATCTTTTAACGATATGCTCGAGGGCGACGACGGCTCGATTTTGACGCTTTTTAGATCAAAAGATAAATATGATTTGGAAACGCTCAAACTCGTAAAACTAAACAGCAACGGCGAGATTATAAAAAAATCGACCGTCCATAACAGCTTGGCGTATTTTCTGGTTTCAGCTTTTACTAAATACAAAGACGGCTATCTAATAGGCATAAGACCGTATGACGAGAAAAAAATACTGCTACTAGAGATAGACGGCAACGGACGCAAGACAGACGAAGCCTACGTGACTGATCTAGGCAACGAAACCCTTTTTTACGAGATGCTAAACGTGACGGATCAAGGAGTGTTGCTGCTAGGAAGCAGGATGTATACTAGACCAAGCCACATGGAATACGTAAAAGGTAAAGCCGTAAAATTCTCGGATAAATACGTCAAAGAAGCCTTTATGATAATGGTAAATTTCTACCAAAAAATAAGCGAGCAAAATTTGAAATTAGCAGACGGAGAGTAGGCACTAAAATTTAACGCTCAAATTTGAGCTATAGAGTGGCACATTTTCAAAAAGAAAAGGTCGTAAATCGGCTTAAATTTAAGCTAAAAAAATAGCGCCGAGTTTGCTATTTTTATTTGCGCTGACCCGGTTTAAACGCGCGCTGGGTCAAATTTATATGGGCTGCATTAAATTTGGAGTCGTTACAGCAAAGACAAACAAAATTGAGCTTAACTAAAAAGCGTCTAGCAAATTTGGCTCAAACATTTCGGCGCCAAATTTCAGCCCGTACGCTCCGATTTGCCGCGCCGCAAAAATGCGCTAGAGCTAAATTTTGCCGCATAAATGCTCAAATTTAAAGCTTCTAAATTTACGGCTAGTTTGCAGTTTTCTTAGTCGCTAACCCTCTCACTCAAACACCCTATAATGCGCCTCGTCGGCAAACTCCAGCATCTCCTTGTCGCCCCTGCTGTCGCCGTATGCGATCACGCGCTCAAAGGCGTCCGTGTCATACGCCTCGCGCACGCGGCGCACCTTCTCCGCGCCGTAGCAATTAGCGCCGTCTATCTCGCCCGTTATCACGCCGCCCTTTTTCTTGATGCGAGTGCCAAGCAGCTCGAGCCCCTGTGCCCTGCACCACGGAGCCAGCCAGTCCTCGAGCGACGCCGTCACGATCACGACCTTGTCGCCGTTTGCCTTATACTCAGCGATCTTTGCCATCGCGGAAAATTTCACGATATCCTCGATGTGCGTGTTTGAGTATTTTTTGCAAATTTGAGCGAATTTATCCGCGCTCATGCCCGCGAAAAAGTGCGTCATCAGCCGCCTGCGAGCATAGTTGTTGCTGCAAATTTTTAGCTTATAGCCGATCAAAACGGGCGAAAGCCAAAAAATACCCCGAAAAAATTTCTTAAATCCCACGACGTAAGCGATAAACTCCAGCAGCGAATCATCGCGCGTGATCGTCCCGTCAAAGTCGAATAAAACCAGATTCATCTTCGTCTCAAATTTTAAATTTGCGCGATTATACCGCGCTAGCGTTAAGGGACGGCAAATTCAGCCGGGTTTTTGCCCCGCAAATTTACTTTCTCTTTTGCGCTCCGAGCTTAGCGCCCGAATTTCCCCTCAAGGCTCTTTAGCACGTATTTTATGAGTTCCAGCCCCTTTGAGCGGTGCGAGATTTTTAGCTTCGTGCCCTCATCTAGCTCGCCCAGAGTTTGCGTAAAGCCTTTGGGGATAAAGAGGCTATCGTAGCCAAAGCCGTTGCTGCCGCGCTCCTGGCAAATCGCAGTGCCATGCATAAAGCCGTGCGCCGTAAAGTCGCCCAAATTTGAGCTAACCGCGATACAAGCGGTATAAAACGCAGGCGAGCTAGTTAAATTTAGCGCTTTTAGCTCCGAGATCAGCTTTGCGCGGTTGCTAGCGTCGGTCGCGCTTTTGCCGATTATCTGCCCGCACTCGTTCATATCGCTAAATCTCGCAGAGTAAATCCCGGGCCTGCCGCCAAGAGCCTCCACGCTGATGCCGCTATCGTCGCTTAGCGCGATAAACTCGTCCGCCAAATTTAGCTCGCGTAGTTTTGCCTGCACGGCGCGAGCTTTGATTAGCGCGTTTGCGGCAAATGTCGCACCGTCCTCGACGATCTCAAAGGGCTCGCAAATTTCGCGCAATGCGTAAATTTCGTAATCTTTTAAAAAATCCTTGATCTCTTTTACTTTATCGGAGTTAGAAGTGGCTAAAACTATTTTCAAATTTTTTCCTTTTTCTAGCTTGTCTTTTTGGTTCTTTTTACGTAGCTTGCTAAAATTTTGCTCGGCAGGCTACGTGCCTAGCCTACGCAAAATTTCATCTACGCAACCGTAAAAATAATCCAAAAAATACTTCGCTATGCTATTTTTTAATCCGCGCATTTTATCAAATTCGGCTTTAATTTACGTATTATCAAAATTCGGGTAAAATCACTCCTTTAAAAGGAAAATTTATGGTAGTAAAAAGCGCTTTACCTTTATCTTTTATCATCGGCAGCAGGTTTTTCGGACTATTTATCATTTTACCAGTTATCAGCGTCTACGCGCTCGAGCTTGAGGGGGCGACCGAGTTTTTAGTCGGCGTTCTCATCGGCGTTTACGCGATGTCGCAGATCACGTTTCAGGTGGTTTTCGGCTACGTCTCGGACCGCTTCGGGCGCAAAAACTCGATGCTGATTGGACTGCTAGTTTTCATCGCGGGAGCTGCGATCTGCGCGGTGGCGACTGATATCTACACGATGATTTTTGGTAGATTTATCCAGGGTGCGGGCGCGATAGGAGCCGTGGCGATCGCGCTGATGAGCGATATGACCAAGGAAGAGGTGCGCGGGCACGCGATGGCGATGATGGGCGCGTTTATCGGCATTAGCTTTACGCTTTCTATGATACTTTCGCCGATACTTAGCGCCAAATACGGCCTTTCAAGCCTCTTTTACCTCTCGATCGCGGTTACGGTCGTTTGTATCGTGCTTTTATACACAGCCGTGGGCGAGGAGCCTAAATTTACGCACTCGCAGGCCAAAACGCCAGCCGTAAAGCTACTCTCAAACAGAAATTTACTACTCATGAACATCAGCAACTTCATGCAAAAAATGCTGATGTCGGCGGCCTTTATCGTGATTCCGATCGCCATCGTGAAGTATTTTGGCATGGACAAAAAGGACCTCAGCGGCATCTACTCGGTCGCGACGGTGTTTGGCTTTATCGCGATGGGTATCGGCGGCGCGATCGGCGAAACGAAACGCATCACAAAGCAAATTTTAGTCATCGGCGTATCGCTTTTCGTCGTTTGCTACGGACTTTTCGCGCTCTCGCTCGGACACAAGCCGCTATTTTACGCGGGCGTGATTATATTTTTTATCGGATTTAACCTGCACGAGCCGATCTTGCAATCAATGGCGTCCAAATTTAGCAAGGTTAGCCAAAAAGGCGCGGTTTTGGGCATCTTTAACGCCTTTGGCTACATGGGAAGCTTTATCGGCGGTATCGGCGGCGGTACTTTGCTTAAATTTTACGGCCTTAGCGCGCTTTCCGCCATCGTGACGGTGCTTTGCGTCGTATGGCTGATCGCGCTAAAATGGCTAGATAATCCAAATATCTTTAAAAATATCTATCTGCCGTCAAGCACGGACGCCGATCTAGCCGAGATCGAAAAGCAAAAAGGCGTCGTGGAGTGCTACAAAAACGCGCAAAATCTAGTCGTGAAATACAACTCCAAGCTAACAAACGAGGCGGAGATAAAGCAAATTTTAGGCGTTTAGCAGGCTTTGCGGACGGTAAAATTTACCGAGTCCGTCCCGAGCAAAACGCTGAAACTGCGGCTTTCGCGCAAGCTTGATAACTCAGTGCCGCCAGCGCGCAAATTTAGCCGATTTTTAGCTATTTTTAAATACTATTATCAAAATCTAATTTCAAAAAAGGATAAAAATGAGCGATCTAAAAAAACAAATCGACGAGCTTTTCGAGGACAAAAAGATGTCCGTTTACGATGCGGCTAAACAGCTAAACGTACGCGAATACGAAATCCTGCAATACCGCGGCGATGACGAATTTAAGGAAGTAGGCGCAGAAAATTTGATGAAAATTTTTGAAGAAGTCAGCACTTGGGGCGAGATGCTTTTCATCAAAAATACGCCTGAGTTTATCATCGAGATCAAAGTGAGCGTGCCAATGCCTAAAAAAGCGAGAGGATTTTTAAATTTCACAGATAAAAGCGGCTTTTTGGGCGGTCACCTCAAAGAAGAATCAATCGCGAGCATCGGCTTTGTAAGCACTAAATTTATGGGATTTCTCGGACACAGCCTGCACTTTTACGACGCGGATCACAACGTGATCTTTAAGCTTTTCGTAAACCGCAATGAAAAAATGAAGCTAGACGAAGTGCAAGAGCAAAAATTCCTAGCGCTAAAAAATCGCTTTTGATTTTAGATGGCTTTGCCGCGCGTAAAATTTGAGGTTTTATGATGTCTAAAATTTGCAAAATTTACGACGTTTTGATAATCGGAGCTGGCGCGGCGGGGCTATTTTTGGCGGCGAATTTACGCGGTAAAAGCGTCGCCGTACTCGAAAAAAACGCAACTCCCGGCAAGAAAATCCTAGCTAGCGGCGGCGGCAGGTGCAACGTCACAAACCGCCGTATCGACGCGTCAAACTATCTCGGTGATGCAAATTTCGTCAAAAATATCCTGAAAAACCTAGACTTCAAAGACGTTTTAAAATTTTTTAGCGAGCTAAAATTTAACGAGCAAAAACAAAACCAATTTTTCTGCGAAAGCGGCGCCAAAGACGTTTTGGGCGTGCTTTTAAAACGCGCTAGACAAAGCGGAGCGCAAATATTTTGCGGCGTTTGCGTAAAGGGCGCGAGAAAAATTTTGGCTGATGAAAACGGGCAAATTTTAGAGAAACTTAAATCCGAACAGACTGAAATTTTTGAAGTGCTCGCCGAAAACGGAGATAAATTTTACGCTAAAAATCTCGTCGTAGCTAGCGGCGGCCTAAGCTACAAAAGCCTGGGCGCCAGCGGCATTGGCTACGAAATAGCGCAGAGCTTTGGCACCAGTGTCGCCACGCCAGCTCCGGCGCTCGTGGGATTTACCGTGCAAAAAGACGAGTTTTGGTTTAAAAATCTAAGCGGGGTTTGCTTCCCCGCCGAGATTAGCGTAGTTTGCGCGAGCAAAAACGCTGTAAATCGCGAACTAAAAACGCCGCGCAAATTTGCAGGCGACATACTTTTCACTCACAAAGGCATAAGCGGTCCGGCCGTGCTAAACGCTTCGCTTTTTTGGCAAAATGGCTTGATCGCGATAAATTTTTGCCCAAATTTCAGCATCGAAACCGCGCAAAAAAGCAAAAAACAGCTCAGCACCGTCCTGCCGCTGCCTAGACGATTTACGCTCGAGTTTTTGCGCGCAGCGGGGCTTAGCGACAAACCATACTGCGAGTACAAAGCGGACGAAACGGCGAAAATCTGGCGGCTATTTGCTTACGAATTTGCGCCTGCGGGGACGTTTGGCTTCGAGCGAGCCGAAGTCACAAAAGGCGGCGTAGATACGGACGCGCTAGATGCAAACCGCGGCTACAACGGCACTCACGGGCTTTACTTTATCGGCGAGGTTTTAAACGTAACGGGGATGCTTGGCGGATACAATCTGCATTTTGCGTTTGCCTGTGCGGCAAATTTAGCAAAGCGGTTAAACGCCGAGTAGTGCAGCGACTTAGTCAAATTTGAGCAGCAAATTTGGCCCGCCTCAAGATCCAATCGCTAAATTTACAGTTCTTTTATCTTTGCTTCCACCTCTGTTTTTAGGCGTTTTGCCTGCTTCTCATCGCCTTTTTCTAAAATTTTATTCGCGATTTTAAGGGCTTTTTCGTAGTTTTGCAGCGCTTCTTTTTTATTGCCAAGCCCCACCAGATCGCCCGCCATCAGCGCATAATACTTCGCGCGCAGCAAATTTACGCCGTCTGTGCCAAAAACCTCTTCGCAAATCCTAAACGCAATGGCGTGTTTTACGTATGCGCCGTTAAAATCGCCCGTTTTATAGAGCGTATCGCCTAGCCCCGCGTAGCAGCTCATCAGATCTTTTTGCATATTCTCGCCGCCTAGCTCATAGCATCTGATCGCCAAGCCGAAATTTGCTATCGCCTCATCGTATCTCCCAAGTGCTGACTGCGCGCTAGCCACGCCGTGATAGGGCTTTGCTAGCGCTTTGTGCTCTTTACCGAGCCCTTTTTGTAAAATTTTTAGCGAGCGTTCGTAGGCCTCAAGCGCCTTTTGCGGCTCGTTTGCTAGCATAAAAAACGCGCCTGCGTTATTTAGCGCCATTATAGTGTTTTCATGCTCTTCGCCGTACTGAGCCAGGCAAATTTGAGCGGCTTTTTCGCCCGCTATCGCCATAGCCGCAGCATCGCGATCAGGCTTTATAAACTCATCTATGCTGCGCTGCATCGCCTCCTCGCAGCTCGTCCCAAATAGCCAAATCGGAAGCAGAAAAATTAAAATCTTATGCATAAATTTCCTTTAAAATTTCGCGCTATTGTAACTACTAAAAGCAAATTTTATATAAGCTTTGGATAAAATCACTAAAATTTAAAGGAGCCAAAATGTCAAATATCTTAATCATAGGCGCGGGCGGCGTGAGCCAAGTCGCGACCGTAAAATGCGCGATGAACGCGGACGTTTTTACAAAAATCACATTAGCAAGCCGCACCAAAAGCAAGTGCGACGCGATCGCTAAGTTTATCAAAGACCGCCTAGGCGTGCAGATCGATACCGCCCAGATCGACGCTGACGACACAGATGCGGTGGTAAATTTAATCAAAAAAACGGGCGCGCAGCTACTGCTAAACGTCGCGCTGCCGTACCAGGACCTAACGCTCATGGACGCGTGCTCTCGCGCCGGCATCCCATACATCGACACCGCAAACTACGAGCACCCAGACACCGCAAAATTTGAATACAAG
>CAUSAR010000061.1:0-11994 GCA_963529735.1 uncultured Campylobacter sp. | reverse complement strand
TTTTAGAGGCCGAGGGCAGGCTGCACGACGAGCTTTTTTGCTTTATCTGCGACGAACCTGTGGAGGATAGAGTTGCGCTAGCCAGGAGCTTCTTGCCCGCTCACGAGCACTGCGCCGCGCAAAAGGGTTTTAGGGTAGAAAAGATAAAAATGCTCTTTAGCGAGCGCTCTACGCTGCTACTTGACGATGACGAGGTAGACGCGCTCTACTCTATTTTGCTTCAGGGGCTTTGATCAAATTTGGCGTTTCAAATTTGACTTGCCAGAGTTTGCTTTCAAATTTGACCCGCTCAAATTTTATGCGGACGGATCTTGTCGCGCCCTGCTCCCGATATCTTAAATCTATCGGCTCAAATTTCATCAAATTTACCGCCTCTTTACCGGCTTTTGGCTAATATTTCGCAAATTTGATTTAAGGGATAAATTTGAAAAGATTCGCACTCGGCTTTGCCGCTCTTTTTATTGTCGTTTTCGTAAATTTCCTCTACGAAAAGCTATCTCGCCCTACTCATTTTACCGTCACTCCCGATACTAAAATAGATCCAAACTCCGAGCTAGCCAAATACGTAACGCAAGAGGAGATAGACGATTTTGCTTTTAGATATTGGGATATAGACGAATACGAGGAGCACAATGCTACCCTTAACGCTTTAAGAAATTTGCTGAGGCTAAAAGATACCGATAAAATTTTAAATTTTATGACAAGAAACGGGCTTAGCGCCGACGTAAAGATGAAGACAGGCACTACTCCGCTGATGTATGCTAGCTTTTACGACGACGAAACCACGGCAAAAAGACTCATGGAGATGGGCGCAAACGCTCATGCGAAAGATAACTACAAACTCTCGCCCCTGGCCTACGCCATAGAAAACAACTCTACAAAGACCGTTAAGCTCTTGCTTGATAGCGGGGTTAAATTTAGCAATAAAGAAAAAATTCAAAGGTACTTAAAAGCGCCCCAAAACGATAGGATAAAAAGCTTGACTATCGACGGAGATAATATATTTGTAGAGTACGAAGTAAAATACGGTCAGAAAAACGAAGGCTCAAAAGGCTGGATATTGCCTTTTGATTATATTACCTTTGGCAACTTTACCGAGATGCTACAAATACTATTTAGTATGGGGTATTTTGACGAGAACGGCAACTATTTTAAAGATATGGAATATACGCCAAACTACGAACCTATGCTAAATTTGCTACTAGACAACAACGTTTCTGGGCAACCTACTAAAGAGGAGCTAAAAGAGGCGTATGAAAAGTGTTATAAAAGTTATAGATGGCACGTTGATACGTGGAAAAAAGAAATAGACAAAAATCAGACCATACCTTTATTGATACGTATGTCTATAGAAAATGGAGAGCGGTATTGTCCAGATAAAGATGGGACATTTGGCGACACTCGCACATTTATGTACTGGGCAAACGAAAAAAATAAACTTAAAAATATGATAAACTTTTGGGATGGCTTAAAAAATAATCCATCCAAAGTAATCTATATCGACGCCAACATAAGTAGTCAAGACAAAGAAAAATTAATATCTAATAAACTAATACAAAAACGAAGGAGCAAAAATGCCGCAGAGCGACGATAGCAGATCGCTATATGGCGCGGTAGGAGCAAGGAGATAGCCGACCGGCAAAAGTCAAATTTGACCGAAAAGGCGGTCAAATTTAAGATAAATTTGACGAGTACTCACTCTTCGTCGGTCAAATTTTGAGCCTGAGCGGCGAAAAACGTATCGCTGTGGATGTTTTCAAAAGCAGCCTTTAGCGAGACGAAAAGCTTTGGATTTTGCTTTTCTAAATTTGCCAAAAGCTCCTTGGTTTCGGCTCTAGCGTGAGGCATCTTGATATCAAATCGCATCGCCGGACACGCCTCGTCGCCGATAACCGTAAGCCCGTTTCGCACGGCGTTTTCGCGTAGCTGCCTTTCGCGTACGAATATAAACGGCCTGATAACCTCGATACCGTTTGCCGCGATGTATTTGGGAGCAAGCGTCCTAAGCGCGCCGTTATAAGTAAAATTCATAAAAAAGCTCTCGACCGCATCGTCGAGGTGGTGGGCGATGGCGAGCTTGTTAAAACCGTGCTCGAGCGCGTAGGTGTAGAGATAGCCGCGCCTCATACGCGAGAAAAAGCTGCAAAAGCTGGAGTTTTTACGGATCTTATCCTTAGATATCTCAAAGATCGAGCTATCTATCACGTCGTGCTCGATGCCGTACTCGGCGCAGTGGCGCGTGAGATAGGCGTAGTCCTCGCCCATGCCGTAGCTTAGCGTCACGGCCTTAAACTCAAATTTTTCGGGCGTGACGTTTTGCATGTGTTTTAGCACGTGCGCGAGCGCGAGGCTGTCCTTGCCGCCGCTAAGGCCGAGCAAAATTTTATCCCCGCCGCGCACCATGCGGTATCTGGCGTTGGTCTGCCCGACCTGGCGCAGCAGCCGCTTGCTAAGCTCTATCATAGCCGCTCGATCATCGCGAGCATGAACTGCGCGCTGACGTTTGCCGAGTCTTGTAAAAATTTATCGAAGTCAAACTCCGCACTACCGCCCGCCTCGTCGCTGATGGCGCGAAGCACGAAAAACGGTACGCCCAGACTCTCGCAAACTAGCGCCACGCTAGCGCCTTCCATCTCGACCGCATCGGTTTTGAAGGTCGTCTTTAGCCACTCTTTTTTCGCGTTGTCGCAGATAAACTGATCGCCCGTGGCTATGATGCCGCCTTTTAGCTCGATGCCTTTTTCGGCAGCGACGCTAGAGGCTAACGCGTTTAGTGCGTCGTCGCTTTTGATAAATATGCTGGTCTCGGGCACGTAGCCGTGAGGGTGTCCAAACGCCGTAATATCGACGTCATGCTGCACTAGACTAGTAGCATAGAGCATATCGCCGATTGTTAAATTTGGATTTAGCGCGCCTGCGACGCCGGTAAAAAGTAGCTTGCCGGCGCCGAATTTCTCGATCATCGCGCTTGCGGTCAGAGCGGCGTTTACCTTGCCGATCTTAGAGTAGGCGATCACAAGCTCTTTGCCGCCGAAATTTGCGAGGTAAAATACGTTATTTGCGTGCTTAACCTCTCTGTAATCCTTGATGCGCTCGAGCAGAGGGGCGACCTCCTCGCGCATCGCACCTAAGATCGCTATCATTTAAGCTCCTTTAAAAGCTCTTCAAGGCTGCTAAGATCGGTGACGCTAAAAGTCGGCTTCTCGGTGATTTTTTTGTTGATGCCTTTTAGCACGCTACCGCCGAACTCCACAAAAATATCGACCTCGTTTTCGATACTTTTGATGCTTTGTTTGTATAAAACGGGACTAACGAGCTGGGCTTTTAACAAATTTAGCGCTTCGTCTTTCGTGCCGTAAGCTTTCGCCGATGCATTTGAAACAACCGGGTCAAATTTAGCGGCCAACGCTGGCTCTAGCTGCGCCGTTAGCTTCTCGCTAGCACTCTTTAAAAGCGGGCAGTGACTTACGACAGACATGTTTAGAGGCAATACGCGCTTAGCGCCTGCTTCTTTAAACGCTGACTCAAATTTGGCGATATCCTCTTTTAGTCCCGCGATCACAATCTGACCGTCGCAGTTGTAGTTCGCGGCGTAAATTTGATGGCCGTCTGCCTGAGCGTTTTTGCAAATTTGCTCTACCGTTTCGTCGCTAAGACCCAAAATAACGCTCATCGTCACGTCTTTGCCCGCACAGTCCTCTTGCATAAATTTACCGCGCAAATTTACGATCCTAAGCGCATCAACAAAATCAAACGCTCCGCTAACCGCAAGCGCGCTAAACTCGCCCAAAGAGTGTCCAAGCGCAAATTCCGGCTTAAAATTTACGCTTTGCTTTAAAGCAAGATAGCACATAAGCGAATTTAAAACAATGGCGGGCTGAGTAAATTCGCTCCTGTTTATAAGGTCGTTTTCGTTAAAAAGTAGATTTGAAAAGTCGATTTTTAGGCTATCGCTCGCATTTTGCAAAAGCTCGGCGGCCGGGCGGAAATTTTCGTAAATTTCCTTACCCATGCCGATACTTTGCGAGCCTTGTCCCGGAAATATAAACACTGCTCTCATCTAGGCTCTCTTAGTGGCAGCCGCATCCACCGTCATCGTGATGATGACCATGTCCGCCGCAGCAACCACCCTCTTTATGCTCGTGATGACCGTGGCCTCCGCAGCAACCGCCTTCGCCGTGATGATGGTCGTGATCGTGTCCGCCGCATCCGCATGTATGTGCGCCGCCTACCATGCCGGTAGCTATCTCGTCCTCTGTAGCATCGCGTTTGTCGAAAATTTGAACCTTAAACTCCAAATCCTTGCCTGCATAAGGGTGGTTAAAATCAACCGTCACGTCGTCCTCGCCGATAGATTTTACTATCACGCGTACGCTCTCTCCGTGCTCGCCTTGACCGAAAAGCTCCATGCCCTCTTTTAGCTCGATACCTGCAAATTGCTCTTTAGGCAGCATTTGAACCGCGCTAGAGTCGTACTCTCCGCAAGCCTGTGCAGCCGGTATAACGATAACCTTAGTTTCGCCCTTTTCTAGTTTAGCGACCTCTTCTTCTAGTTTCTCGATGATGTGTCCGCGACCTGTTAAAAAGGAAATTTCTTGCCCAACCTGCATATTGGACTCTAAAATTTCGCCCGTTTTTGCATCTTTTAGCTCATAAAACATAGCTATAACTTGTTCTTTCACGTTCTTCTCCTATTTATGAAAATAACGTGATTATATCGTTAAATTTATTAAAGAATGTTTTAGTTTCGAGTAGGTGCGGCTTTGGCTTCTTTGCTGTCCGGATAGCCTAGTTTTAGTGCTTTGTAAAATTTATTCGCACTTGCCGTGTCTTTTATCTTATCAAAGCTAATAGCAGTGTGATAAAGAAGCTTTGGTGTATACTCGGCCTTGTCGTAGAGCTGGATACTTTGCTGGTAGTACTTTATGGCGTTGTTGTAAGCTTTTTGCTGATACGCTATCTCGCCGAGATAAAAATTCGCCATCGCAGGCTTATGGTCTTTGCCCAAAAGATACTCGTACCTAGCCTTTGCATCGTCGAGCTTACCTGCGTCAAATAGCTTTTTAGCTTCGCTTGCTACGTCTTGATTTTTTTGCTTGGTAAAATCAGTCTTTGTGGCTTGCGGCTCAGCAGCGGCTGGGCTACTAGCTACCGACTTGTCTTCATCGTTTTTTTTTGTGGCAGCAGGCGCGGCATTGCTCTTGTCTATCAAAGCACCCATATCTTTAAGGGCTTTGGTGATTTTAGCGTTGTTAGCCTCTTGTATTTTTCGGCTTTCTTCTACGTATTTTTTAAGCTCGTCAAAATCGCTTTTTGCGGTAGAATTTCCGTCGTTTCCTTCGATATCGTTTAGTCTTTTTTCTATCCTAGACATTCTTGAGTTTAGTCCGTCTAGTACACTTTGCAAGCCCTCTAGGCGCTCTTGCATGGCATTTAAATTTGACTCAACGTCGCCCATATTTCTACTTAAATTTTCTACGTTTTGCTTGTTTTTTAGAAAAGTTTTTTCATTATCGGTCAAACCGTATGGGCTAGAGCTATCCAAATTTCCAGCGTCAAATACCGAAATTTCATTAGAGGCGGAATAAGAGAGGGTGGCTCCTATAAAAAGAGCCACGAAAGTTTTTAAATTCGTCATAAATTTAATTATGGAAGAACTTTAAATTCAGCGCGTCTGTTTTGAGCGTCGCAAGCTTTTGTTTTGTCTGTGCAAACAGGATTGCTTTCGCCGTAGCTTACAACTGTGATTCTGTCAGCAGCAACGCCTTGTTTTACAAGAGCGTCTTTAGCAGCTTTTGCTCTTTTTAGACCAAGTGCATAGTTGTACTCATCTGTACCCCACTCGTCGCAGTTGCCCTCTACTTTTACAGAAAGAGCTTGAGCCTCTGATTGATTAAATAGGCCTGCGTTTGTGTTGATAGCAGACTGCATGTCGCCTTTGATATTAAATTTGTCAAAGTCAAAGTATACAGTTTGAACTTGACCTTCAATGCTTGAGATTAATTGTTGCAATCTCTCGCTATCACTCATCATGTTATCGCTTGAGTTCATACCGCCCATATTTTGATTAGCGTCAGCGCTCATATCAACTTCAGGGTTTTTAGAGCTACAACCGCTCAACAATAAAGCCGCAATAGCAGCAGAAGTTAAAACTACTTTTTTCATTTTCATCCTTTTATAGAAATTTAACGTGATTATATCATAAAATTTACTAAATATTACCAATCAATCGACTGAATTTTGCCGATTTTTAACGGAAATTGGAAACTTTTGTTCTCATTTACGCGAATTATACCAAGTGAACTCTGCCCCCCAAGCTCTTTTATAAACACTACGCTTTGCCCGTCGCTAGAAAATCTAGGGTATAAATTTTTACCGCTTGCGGTAAGCTGTCTGATGTAATCAGTCTGCGTAGAGATCATGTAAATGTTAAAATCTCTCGTTCCAAAGCTACTCTTGCCGTCTTCTCTACTAGAATAAACTATATAGTTTTGATAGGTACTAACGGAGTTGTTGTTTTTGCCGTGATAGACCAACTGCTCAAAACCGCTTCCATCGACGTTTTGCGCGAATACGTTAGGATAGCCGAGTCTATCGGAAACAAAAACTACACGTCTATCGCCGTCGACAAAGTTGCCGTTAACATCTATACCGCTATAGTTGGTTACCTGAGAAAGCCTTTTTGAATTTAGATCATATATATAGATATCAGGCTGATCTTGTGGGGCCATAGTTAACAAAATTTTATCTCCGCTTTGACTAACGTCAGAGGCTATAAGCATACCTCCCTTGCTATCTAAAATTTTAGTTTTTTGGCCGCTCGCAACATCGTATCTATAAAGAACTAAGTTTTTACCGCTGTAATCAGAGTAGTAAAACGCGCTCTGATCAGCTCCTACCCATTTAGGAAATATATTCAAACCGCCGCGAACAAGTACTTTTTGGTAGGTCAAAGTGTAGTCGGCTATAACGATCTCGCTTTGCTTAGAGCCCGTTCCTTTGGCAAAGATGATAAATTTCTCCATCCAGTTTACAGGCGGCATTTTTAGCTCGTTAATGAGCTCAACTATCGCTTTGTGTGCGATAAACGGATACTTTGCTCCGTCGTTCATATTGTAAATTTTCTCGTACTGAGTGGTTGCCGTTTTAGCATTTATAAGCTTAACTCTTAAAGTAAGAGGCGAATTTGGCGACCCTTCAAGCGCATATCTAAAAATTAGCTGCGCGCCCTTTTCGCTCATAACGTTCGTATTTGAGTCGCCTTCATAGCTACTTGTGACATACTCGTCCACGACCTCAAAATCAGAGCTTACCTTTAGGTCTCCCAGCATAATTTTGTGAAATTTGCCCTTAAAAGTTTGATCTCCGACAGCCGTTGTAGCGTCTTGAAGCACGATTTTTGGTAGGGCTAAGCCTTTATTGACGACCGAAATGGTTGCATCAACAGCAAAAAGCCAACTGGCAAAAGCAAGAAAAAGTAAAATTTTCTTCATTTTTCCTCCATTATTCTAGTTTGTCTTCTAGTTTGGTTCCGAGCCTAACAGCTCTGCCTATCTGGGTAGGCGGCGGAAATTTCTCAAAAGTCATACTTTGCAAGAAATCCCTAACTTTGTTATTAAATTCGCTATTATACGATAGCTTTTTTATATCGTAACTAAACGATCCATCAATGCCGATGACGATCTCAACCTCCGCCTCATCGGTAGAATCAGCCTTATAAGCACTCCATTTACTCTGCAAAATTCTACTAATCATACCGAAGTATTCGTTATATTCGCCCGTCATTTGCGACTTTGGAGTCTTGGCAACCTGATCTAAGGTAAGCGCATTTATAACGTCGCTAGCTTTTTTTTGCTGGCTCGTTATCTGGACTTTTTCCGGTTTTTTACGACTTTGTTCTTTTGGTTGCTCTTTTTTCTTAACAACCTTATCTTCTTTTAGTTTAGAGGTGTCGATACTGCCAAATAAATCCTTTAAATTTGGCTCTTCAACTTTTTTTTCTTCAGGTTTTGGCGGTGCAGGATCCGGTTCAGGCGGCTTGTTTGTAGTGTCCGGCTTTGGCTCTTCTTTTTTAACCTCTTCCTTTACCGGTTGAGGTTTTTCCTCTTTTACAATCTCTTTTTTGGGCTCGGGTGCTTTTACGGTGATGTCAGGCTCGCGCTCAACTATCATAATATCCATAAAAGCATCTTTAGTATCGGTGTATTTTTTCGGCTCTTCCTTAAAGTATGTAAGCTTGATAAAAATACCGATTATTATGCAAAAATAAAGAAAAGCCGATAGTAAGAAGTAACCGGAAGTGTTAAATTTGAGATCAAATTTATCCATTAGTCTGGAGCGCTACCTTTGTAAAGCCTGCGTTTTTTACGCTCTTTAAAACAAACATCACATCATCGTATATGAGGCTTTTGTCGGCCTTAATGTAAACGGGCGAATTTTTATCGTATCTTGCTCCAATAAGTACGATATTATCGGGAAGCTCGCGCAAATCCATAGTACTTTGATCTATCCTAACCTTTTTTGTAGCATCCACGATAACGGTTAAATCCTTTTTTTGGGCTGAAGAGGCTTTGGTCTTTGAGCCGTCCGGCAATAAAATTTGTTCATCGTAAACAATGGTAGGCGTAGTAACCATAAGAATCGCCAGCAAAACTAGCATAATATCCACAAGCGGAGTTATGTTTAACTCCGGGGTTTCGTCAAGATTTATCATTGATCTTCTTTAAGCGTTACGAGAATATCCACCTCTCGCTTAATCACGCCCATAAGCTCATAAGCTTTCCTCTTGATAAGCAAGCTAAACGTATAAGCAGGTATCGCTACAAATATACCCGCCCCAGTTGCAACTAGCGCTTCGCTGATAGCGGGGGCTATAACATTTAGAGATGAATTTCCGCCGCCTTGTCCAAGCTGAGAAAAGGTCTCCAAGATAGAAACAACCGTGCCGAAAAGTCCGATAAAAGGCGACGTAGAGGCAACTATACTAAGCCAAGTAATGCCACTAGTTGCATTCCGCTCAGCGATACTAACGGCGACCGAGAGCTTCTCTCTAGATATAGAGCCGCTTACGAACCGTTTTAAAATGGATTCGTTTAAAACATGTTTAGACCCGCCCATTAATAACGACTCAAGAGCATTTTGTTCTTTTTTTTGCCATGATCTAAGCCCTGCCATACGAGAAAATAGTATAGTAAGGCTTATAATGAAATAAAAAGAAAGCCAGCTCAGCACGAATATAGTAATAAAACTACTTCTAGATAAGTAGTTTAAAAAAATATCAAGTCCAGCCACTATCTTGCCCGAGCCATGCTGTCTAATTTTGCCACAGTAGCAGCCATAGCGTTGTTCTCGCTACTCATACCGGCAATTAAATCTTTCGCCTTTTGCAATGAATTTGCTATCTCGCTCTCAGAATTTCCCGACACGTGAACGGCGCCATCGGCAAGGATAGTCGCCTTGCCTTCGTTTATCTCGGCATATCCCCAGTTTATCGCGACGGCATCATGGATTTTATCTTCGCTCTCGATATCAATAACGCCGGCCTTTAAAAGCGAGATAAGTGAGGCGTGTCCGGGCAAAACCCCAAACTCACCCTCACTGCCCGGCAAAACTACGCTTTTAATATCGTTTGAAAACACTAAACCCTCAGGCGTAACGATTTCTAAATGTAATTTACTCATTACTTTTCCTTTAAATTTAGGCTTTAAGTTTCTCGGCTTTCGCTATCGCTTCGTCAATGTTTCCTACCATATAAAATGCGTTTTCCGGCAAATCATCATATTTGCCTTCCAAAATTCCCTTAAAGCCAGCGATATTCTCTTCAAGACTTACGTATTTACCAGGGCTTCCCGTAAATACCTCGGCAACGAAGAACGGCTGAGATAAAAACCTCTCAATCTTTCTAGCGCGGTCAACTGTGACCTTATCTTCTTCGCTGAGCTCGTCCATACCAAGGATAGCGATGATGTCTTGAAGGTCTTTATATTTTTGCAAAACCGCCTGCACGCCGCGAGCTACTTTATAGTGCTCACCGCCCAAAATTTGAGGATCGAGCATTCTTGATGTCGAATCAAGCGGGTCGACCGCAGGATAAATTCCCTTTTCTGCGATAGCTCTATTTAGAACGGTAGTCGCGTCAAGGTGCGCGAAAACGGTCGCAGGAGCCGGGTCGGTAAGGTCGTCCGCAGGAACGTAAACAGCCTGAACCGAAGTAATTGATCCCTTTTTGGTCGATGTAATTCTCTCTTGGAATTTACCCATTTCGCTTGCCAAAGTCGGCTGATAACCAACGGCAGACGGGATACGTCCAAGAAGCGCCGACATCTCTGCGCCAGACTGAGAGAAACGGAAGATGTTATCAATAAACATCAAAACGTCAAGTCCCATCTCGTCGCGGAAATACTCGGCCATCGTTAGGCCCGTTAGCGCGATACGGTTTCTTGCTCCCGGTGGCTCGTTCATCTGGCCGTAGCACAAGGCGACTTTGTCCAAAACGTTACTTTCTTTCATCTCGTGATAAAGGTCGTTTCCTTCACGAGTTCTCTCGCCAACACCCGCAAATACAGAGTAACCGCTGTGTTTAAATGCAACGTTGTGAATAAGCTCCATGATAATAACCGTTTTGCCAACGCCGGCACCGCCGAATAGTCCGACCTTACCACCCTTTGCGTAAGGAGCCAAAAGGTCAACTACCTTTATGCCTGTTTCAAAAATTTCACTTTTTGTGCTTTGCTCTTCAAACGGCGGAGGATCGCGATGAATAGACCATCTTTTGTCAAATTCTACACCTTCGCCCTCGTCGATTAGATCGCCGACGACGTTGAAAATTCTGCCCAAAACTTTTTCGCCAACCGGAACGCTAATAGGCGCGCCAAGAGCCGTAGCCTCAAGGCCTCTAGTTAAGCCTTCACTCATATCCATAGCGATAGTTCTTACGCGGTTATCGCCAAGGTGCGCGGCAACCTCTAGCACAAGTCTATTTTGCTTGCCCTCAACCTCGAAATTTACTTCGACGGCTTCGTTGATCTTGGGTAAATAATCCGTGAAATCGACGTCGACTACCGGACCCATTACCTGAGAAATGATACCTTTCATCCATACTCCTTAATTATTTCATTGATTCGACGCCACTGATGATCTCGATAAGCTCAGTGGTGATAGACTCTTGGCGAGCCTTGTTATACGATAGTTTTAGCTGCGCGACGCGCTCTTTGGCGTTGTTGGTCGCATTATCCATCGCCTGCATTCTGGCGCTATGCTCAGCCGCGAGGCTATCTACTAAAGCATAGTACATACTATACTCGAAATACTTCGTAAGTAGTTCGTTTAAAATTTTACCATCGTCGCTCGGCTCAAATTCCATCAAAGAATTCGTCTCCATTTCGACGAGTTTTGGCGGCTCGACCGGAACGATGTCGTTTATGCGAATTTGCTGGGAGATCATGTTATTGTAGCCGTTATGTACCAAAATAACTTTATCAGTCGCACCGCTTATAAAGTCATCTATCGCGTCTTTTATGATATTTTGAGCTTTCTCATAGGTTGGAGACGAGCTCACGCCGACATATTTTTCAAGCAAATTTATACCCTGGAAGCTAAAAAATTCTATACCTTTTTTACCTACCGCGCGAAGTCTTATCTTTACTTTTTTCGCCTTAAATTCGTTAATCATATTTCTAACGGTTTTGATGGTCTGAATATTAAAACCGCCGCAAAGCCCCTTGTCTGCGGTGACGAATATAATATCGACCTTCTCGATATTTTCCTTAACGTCGAAAAATTTACTCTCGGCGTTTACGGAGCGATATTGATTGATCTTATAGGCGATTTCGGATAAAACTTCGTTGATCTTGAGGGCATAAACCCTGGAGTGACGAGCTGCTTCTTCAGCCTTGCGAAGTTTGGCCGTAGATACCAGCTTCATCGCGCGCGTCGTCTTTTGAGTGTTTTGGACGCTCTTGATCTTTCGTTTTATATCTTTTAAATTTGACATAT
>CAUSAR010000060.1:0-12470 GCA_963529735.1 uncultured Campylobacter sp. | reverse complement strand
CCGCAGCCACAGGAGTGCCGAAGTCTAGCTCGATTTGCGAGCCGTTATTATCTAGGGCGCTTAAAGTAGAGCTAACAAGCCTGCCATCGTGGTCGAAATTTAATTCGCCGTTAGCGTTTGAGATCGTTGCGCCGCTTGCGTCTTTTACGGTCGCCGCCGCATCCCAAACCGTACCGTTAGTGCCCTGAGGTACGCGTTTTGTTAGCGTTAGTTCAAGTTTATTTTTAGTACCGTCTGCATTTAAAAGCTCGGTTACGAATTTTTCTTGATTTGCCGCTTCTTTAGTCGTGTTTATTTTTGCGGTCAAATTTGGGGCGGTCGTTAGGTCAAAATCCCTTTCAAATTTTTGACTTATGCTCCAGTTGCCGTTTTCGTCGATCGGAGCGCTAAATTCAGCCGTTTTACCGTTCGCGTCGGTTGCTGTTACGGTGATGAGATCGCCTTTTCTAGGGCGGGTTATCGTAGCATCAGCCGTGACTCGTCCGCGTAAATTTATAGTTCTAGAGGGGTTATCTATGCTGCTATTATATGTAGCGTTATCGACTGGCAAAGTAACCGGCTCGGTTTTAAAAGACGAGTCGAGATTTCCTTTAAAGGTCACCTTTGAAGTCGGTTTGGTCGGTAGATACAAAAACTCAGGCAAGCGAATTTTGCCCTGGGAGCCGATGTCGCCCACGTCAAGGTCTGTGGTATCTGATCCTAGCGTGTAGGCCTGCGTGACTGCAGCCGTGCTGTTTACTCTACCGAAAGCCTCTATCGCGCTCTGGCTTGGAGTGACTTGCGTTAGCGTATTTTGCGTACCTAGGACGTAGTTGCCTTGATTTGTTACGAGATATCTTTCTTTATCGACGCCAAAGCTACCGGCGCGCGTATAGTATGTGCCAGAGCCGTTTGTTACGCCAAAAAACCCCTTGCCGGCTATCGCCATATCCAGGACGTTATCCGTTTTCATAAACGGACCTTGCTTGTAAAAGCTAAGCGCGGTCGTCATACCCGTAGCGCCCAGACCGATTTGGTCTTGGGTCGGGTTGTTGCCCGCAGCAAAGGAGGTTTGGTAAAAAATGCTCTTAAATTCCGGTATCGAAGCGGTAAAGCCGACGTTATTTATGTTGGCGATATTGTTCGCCCACACGTCCATACTAAACCCCTGGGTTCTGACGCCGCTAACGCCGTTATACAGGCTTCTTACCATCGTCCTATCCTTTTTTCGGCTCGGTAAATTCTTTTACTTTGTCGATGCTGACGTATTGTCCGCCGACCTTTACCTGCGCGATACCGTCGATAAATTTGACGCCTTCTACGAGATAGTTGCCTACGCCGCCGTTTTTGACGTTGCCCGCTGCATCGGTGTAGCTGATCTCGACTGTGTATGAGCCGGCTCTAGCATCGTTGCCGGCGCTATCCTTGCCGTCCCACTCGAAGGTATTGGCTCCGGCGCTAGCTTGGCCAAATTCTAGCTTTCTTACGAGTTTGCCGGTGCCGTCTTTGATATTTATCGTGCCGCCTTTTGCCGCGCTTTCTAAAAATCCCGCAAATTTGACGCCCGAGCCCTCTTCTTTTACGATACCGCTATCGCCGATTTTAGCCATCTTGCCAAGCACCCCCACGGCGTACATATTGGTGCTATTTTTTAGCTGATCGGCTAGCTTTTGCATCATTTTGTTCGTATTTTCTTGCATTTCAAGCGAGGCTAGCTGGCTGGTTTGAGTTAGCATTTTTTCCGTATCCATCGGACTTGTCGGGTCTTGATACTGAAGCTCGGTTAAAAGAAGTTTCATAAAAGCGTCCTTGTCTAGCTGGGCGTTTGGATTGGTGCCTGCGGCCTTTTGTAGGGCGTCCGCTGATTTTTTAGCGGCTTGGTTGTTTACCGTAAAGTTATTGGTTTCTAGTCCGTTTGACATCTTTTATCCTTTAAATTTTTATATCTCAAGCAAATTTAATTCCAAATTTACACGTAGCGCGGAACGACAAGCTCTAAACGAGGCGCCGCCACTTCGACTTGTTCTGCGCCGCCAGCGTTAAATTTAGAGCCTTTGTAGCTTTTTTGCCCTTGTTCTTTTTTTTGCTGATTTTGATCGCTAAAGTTCATCTCAAGCTCGGTAAAACCCATGTTTACGAGGCTGTTTTTAAACTCGGCCTGATTTTGTAAAAAGAGGTTCATTGTCTGCGTATTTGAGTTGAAATTTATGTGAAGATTGTTGCCGCGATTTACCATCGTGATCTCGACTTCGCCCAAATTTAGCGGATTTAGCGTGATGTTAAAGCGCATAAACGGCGATTTGTAGGCTGCGACTTGCTCTTTTAAATTTGAGCTAAAGTTATCAAACGTCTCGCGCACGGCTTGGAAATTTCTAGTTTGAGCTTTGGCGTTTGAGATTACGTCTTTTACCATCGCGTTTAGTTCGTTATTTTCGCTACCGTCGCTTTGCGGCTCGGTCAGAACTTCCTCCTCGGCGCTCTCGCGCTCCGGAAATAGCAAATTTTGCAAATTTATCTTTTTAGAGTCTTGGCCGAGTCCTGATTTTTCGCTTTTTGCGGCGGTTAAATTTAGCTCGCCTTCGGCTTTGAGGCTTGGTTTTTCGTCTTTTAAATTCGCTTCTTTCTCGTCCTCGTTTTTTACCGCTTCTTTTATGATTTTGGAGTTTTGAGTCAAATTTTGCGTATCTTGCGCTTTTGCGCCGACGTCCTTGGGTTGTGCTTTATTTTGCTCTTCTTGCACGGCGGCTAGTAGCTTATTTAGCGTATCTTTTGGCTCGGGCTCGTTTGCGTTTATGGCTTCTTCGACCTTGTTTTTTAACTCGTTAAATGCAAAATTTTTCTTAGGAGTTACAGGTTCAAAGAAATCTTTTTTCGCCAAACTCGGAAATCTCTCGCCCAGCTCGTCGGCCTGCTCTCGCGTCACTTCGATATTTTCTAGGCCTAAATTTAGCTTGTTTGCGATCTCGATGAGCTCGTTTAGATTTTTAGCTCCCCTTAGCTCGTTTAGCGTCGTTTCGCTTGATAGCGCTTTGGCTAGGCGGTTTTCGAAATTTGGAAATTTGCTGATTTTTTCGCCGCCGCTAAGCATCTCTAAAATTTGCAAAAGCTGCATAAAGGTCGCATTTTCAAACAAATTTTCCGCCGCTTCCTCGCCTAAAATTTCTTTTACGTCCGTGCTTTGGATAGGCGCTTTGATTTGCCCGTTTTGAGCCGTTTGGGCGGATAAATTTACGGCTTTTGCCATCTCTTTTAGATCTTTTTCGCTTAAATTTTCGCCCTTTTTAGCGGCCGCGTCTAGCACCATAGAGAGAAATGCGCCGTCCTCTTTGCCGCCTTTTTGCGCATTTTTGCTCTGTTTTTTCACGCCGCCTTTGATGCTCGCGTCAAATGATAAAATATCGTTTTGAGTTGTCTGCATAAAAACCCTTTAAATTTAGCTTTTATGAGCTATGCAAGAAACGTTCCATAACTGCTTTATTATTTTTATAAGGAAAATTTGGCTAAAATCAGCCCCATTTTAATAACGGAGAAAAATTTGGAAAAGATACGAAACATCGCCGTCATCGCTCACGTCGATCACGGCAAAACTACGATGGTTGACGAGCTTTTGAAACAATCGGGTACTTTTAACGAGCACCAAACCGTCGGCGAACGCGTGATGGACAGCAACGACATCGAGCGCGAGCGCGGCATCACGATTCTCTCGAAAAATACCGCGATCCGCTACAAAGACACCAAAATCAACATCATCGACACCCCGGGCCACGCCGATTTTGGCGGCGAGGTAGAGCGCGTACTAAAGATGGTAGACGGCGTTTTGCTGCTCGTGGACGCACAAGAAGGCGTAATGCCGCAGACTAAATTTGTCGTGAAAAAAGCGCTCTCGCTTGGCCTTCGCCCAATCGTCGTCGTAAATAAAATCGACAAACCCGCAGCCGATCCGGATCGCGTTATAAACGAAATTTTCGACCTTTTCGTGGCGCTTGAGGCAAACGATGAGCAGCTAGAGTTCCCAGTCGTTTACGCAGCGGCTAGAAACGGCTACGCGAAGCTAAATTTGGCCGATGAAAACGTAAATATGCAGCCTCTTTTTGAGACGATTTTGTCTCATGTTCCGGCTCCTAGCGGCGATATAAACAATCCTTTGCAGCTTCAGGTTTTCACACTTGATTACGACAACTACGTCGGTAAAATCGGCATCGCGCGTATCTTTAATGGTAAAATTTCTAAAAACCAAAACGTAATGCTCGCTAAAGCCGACGGTACGAAAATGACGGGCAGGATCTCAAAACTCATCGGCTTTTTGGGTCTTGAGCGCCGCGATATAGACGAGGCGCAGGTGGGCGATATCGTAGCGATAGCGGGCTTTGAGGCGCTAGACGTCGGCGATAGCGTCGTAGATCCAAACTCTCCGATGCCGCTTGATCCGTTAAAGATCGAGGAGCCTACGCTTAGCGTTGTGTTTAGCGTAAACGACAGTCCGCTAGCGGGCACCGAGGGTAAACACGTAACCTCAAACAAGATTGACGAGCGTTTATCCGGCGAGATGAAAACAAACATCGCGATGCGATACGAAAATATCGGTGAGGGCAAATTTAAGGTTAGCGGCCGCGGCGAGCTGCAAATCACGATTTTGGCCGAAAATATGCGCCGAGAGGGCTTTGAGTTTTGCCTCGGACGTCCTGAGGTTATCGTAAAAGAGATCGAAGGCGTGCGCTGCGAACCATTTGAGCTACTAGTGTGCGACGTGCCGGACGAGTTTAGCGGTACCGTGATCGAAAAACTAGGACGCAGAAAGGCCGAGATGGTCTCGATGAACCCGACCGGCGACGGACAGACTAGGATCGAGTTTGAGATCCCTGCGCGCGGCCTAATCGGCTTTAGAAGCCAGTTTTTGACCGATACGAAAGGCGAGGGCATCATGAATCACAGCTTCCTTGAGTTTCGCCCGCTCATCGGTAGCGTCGAGCACCGCAGCAACGGCGCTCTGGTGTCTATGGAAAACGGCGTGACGCTAGCGTATAGCCTCTGGAACTTGCAAGATCGCGGCATCCTTTTTGTCGATCCGCAAACCAAGACCTACGTGGGCATGATCATCGGCGAGCACAGCCGTCCAAACGATCTGGACGTAAACCCGATCAAGGGCAAAAACCTAACCAACGTACGCGCTAGCGGCTCTGACGACGCTATCAAGCTCGTACCGCCTAGAAAGCTCAGCCTAGAGCGCGCTCTGGAGTGGATCGAGGAGGATGAGCTAGTCGAAGTCACGCCGACAAACATACGCGTACGCAAACGCTATCTAGATCCGACTATGCGCCGCAGAATGGCAAAAACAAAAGAGTAAATTTTATAAATTTAGCCTGCAAATTGCGCTTTTGCGGGCTAAATTTTTGCTCTTTAAGTGTTCTCGCAATATTTTTCACTCGCTTTAAATCCGCTCAAATTTGCCGCCGAATTTTACCTTAAATATAATAGAAACGTAGGTTACATTACATTTAAAATAAATCAAAATAATAAATATATAAGAAATATACTGATACAATTTCATATCAAATATTATTTTCAAGGAGCGATGATGAGGAAAATTTTACTTTTGGCGGCGATTTGCGGCGCTGTTTTTGCGCAGCAAACCTACGAACTAAACGTGCCGAACATGAACTGCGGCGGTTGCGCCAAGAAAATCGAAGATGCCGCAAAAGGCGTCAAGGGCGTCACCGCAGTGAGCTTTGATCTAAAAAGCAAAGACGTAAACATCACCGCAGATAGGGGCGTAAACGTGATGGACATCGTGCAGGCGATCCAAGCCAAAAAATACAAAGTCGGTATCAAAGAATGAAAAAGCTAGCTCTAGCGCTGGCGCTTTGCGTGGCGGCGTTTGCGGACAAGACTTTGGTTTACGAGATCCCAAACATGGCCTGCGTGAGCTGCTACGAAGTCATCATGCAGACGCTAAATACGCTTAACGGCGTGAAGAAATTTGAGGTAAATTTGGAGGCTAAAACGGCTGATATCGTCGTCGAGGATAGCTTTGCAGAAAACACGGTCGTAGAAGCGCTCAAAAAACAAGGCTATCAGGCGATTTTAAAATCAGGAAAATAGTGCCGAATTTATTGGTCGTATCTAAGGTCAAATTTGATTTTGGCCTAGGATACGACTATTTTAAAATAATGAGTAAAATTTAAACTCTATTTTACGATCTTTGCCAAAATGTAAATATAAATACCATTTAAAATACCTACGCAAAAGCGCTGCGCTATGTCACAATTGAAAGTGCCGTTAATAAAATCGGCGCTTTAAAATTTGAGATAAACGCTAAATTTTAATAACTTTAGACATAACCATGCGATAAAGAGACGCAAAATTCCGAGTGAGTCAGGCTATAAAACGCGCAAATTTATAACGGTTTGTATTTGATAGTTATTGATATAAATCATCAAAATAAAATATCAGAATGGTAAAATCGGTAGAGAAATATTAGGGAAACAAAAAATAAACTAGACAAAGGATAATGATGAAAAAAACAGCTAGCCTTTTCGTAGCGGTCGCAGCGTTAAATTTGCCGCTTTCGCATTTGTCCGCGAGTCGCGACGCCCATCAAGGCTCTTTAAATTTAACCGCATTAAGGGCGTTAAATTTAAGTACGCTAAACGCCGCGGAGGTCGTACTAGATAAAGTCGAGGTCAGCGCTGACGCCAACGCTACGAAAGAACCCGGAAAACTAACGCGCGCGGATATGGATCTGATAACGTCTAAAAATCACGGCATAACCGATCTTTTAAAAGGCAATCCAAACGTGAGCTTTAACGCCAAAAACAACAAGGGCATAAACGCTGGCGACATCGCGCCCCAAGATGTGAGCATAAACGGCGCGAGCTACTATCAAAACAACTTTACCCTAGACGGCGCAAGCATAAATAACGACCTAGACCCTAAAAAAAGCACGCGGAATAACCACAACAACACCTGGAGCGACAGCACGATAGGCTCGCAAGCCATGAGCGTAGATACGGATCTGCTGGGTAGCGTCGAGGTGCTAGATAGCGCGGTCTCGGCTAGGTACGGCGGCTTTCAAGGAGGCGTGGTAAATGCCAAGACCAGAGACCCGCGAGCGGGATTTCACGGGGTGCTTGGCTACTCATACACAAGCGGAAGTTGGAGTAAAATTTTTAAAGACGCCAGCGTCGATACAAAATATAACGACGGCGAGCTAGCCGATATGAGCGACTTTAAAAAGCGTCGCTACCGCATCGGGCTAGAGGGCTACGTGACGTCAAATTTTGGACTGCTTTTTGACTACACCAGACACCGCTCCGTGATCGAAAATCATTATAATAAAAAGCAAATCAACCACAGCCTTTACTCATTTCCAGACGACAAGCAGACTAACGACAACTACTACGTAAAGGGTGTCATCGGCGTTGGCGAGCGAGTAACGTTAAAGCCAAGCTTTCTTTACTCCACGCTCACAAACCACACCTCGGCAAAACGCTATCTAAACTCCCAGCTTGATCTCATTTACGGCGGATACGTCGCTATGCTCGAAGCCGACATCGACCTTGATAGCGTATTTTTGGAGCAAAGCCTTAGCTTCACGTCTTCGCAAACAACCAGAGACTACGAGCACGACACGGAATACTACAACTACAAAATTTCAAATATCAAAAACTGGGGCATCTCAAACTCAGGCATAGGCGGATATAATGACTTTATCCAACGTCAAAAGAAGCTTGCGTATAAATTTGACGCTAGCGTGCAAGAATTTGACGCATTTGGTGCGTTGCATAATATAAAAAGTGGCTTTGAAATAACTAGACAAATAGGAAGCTACGAGATACCGCATACTTACGTTTGGAATGGCAATCCAAAAGCTCTAATGAGCGGCACTTGCGAGGCGGGGGATAAAACCTGCGTCATAGACGATAGCTTCGCATCTCAAGGCGCGGTCGGTCAATATCTATCGAAAAAAACCTACTACTACGCCGTAAAAACCAAGGCCGCGCAAACCAATCTCGCCCTTTATCTCGAAGACGAGATGAGGTTTGGCGCGTTTAAATTTCGCCCCGGACTTCGCATCGAGCGAAACGGCGATAACGACGACGTAAATTTAGCCCCGAGGTTGCTAGCCGAATACGAATTTGCGGATAAAAACTTCATAGGCCTTGGGTTAAACCGCTACTACGGACGAAATTTTTTCGCGTACAAGATGTATAACGGCGTGTACAGGATGTATGAGACTTGCGAGAGAAGCTCGTACGGCGGGGCATATACGTGCGGCGGACTGGCTAATAACCGCCGTCCTATCAGGGAGCTAAAGACGCCTTACGACGACGAATTTAGCGCATTTTACCGTGGCGACGTCGGCAATGTGAGGCTAAATCTCAAATACGTAAGGCGCCAAGGCCGCGACGAAGTAGCGATGAAATACGTAAGAGAGCCGCTACCTGGCTATGGAAACGGATATTCTATATTTACCAACGAAGGGCAAAGTAAGCGCGACATCGTAACCTTAAGCGCGGCAAACATCGCTCCGATCGAAATTTGGGGCGTAAGAAACGATTTTGAGGGCTCGCTAAGCTTTACGAAGCAAAGCAGGAGCTTTACGGATTACGAAGACGACGAGATGAACGACGACGTCTCGTATAACGGAAAAATCATCAAAAAAAGCGAACTACCGGTCGTTGATTACCATGTTCCCTTTTCTGCTAAATTTCGCCACTCGGCTAAATTTAGCGGCTTTAGCGTTTCAAATTTCATAAACTATACGAGCAAAACGGACGCGCTGCTAGGCGGCTGGAATAGAACGCGCGGGATGTACGTCTACGAGCGCCAAAAGCTGCCCGCATACGCGACGTGGGATATGCGTATAGGTTACGAAAGGCGGCTGGCCGGCGATTTTCGAGCGTTTATAAATCTTGACATAAATAATCTTTTAAACAAGAAATTTATCGCCTCAAACGAAGGCAACTACTACGAGTACGGCCTTGGCCGCAACTTTTGGCTGGAAGCGGGTATGAAGTGGTGATTTGCTAGGATTTATCCCTCAATTTATCGTGTAAGACGCGACAAAAGCGGGTTTGCGGCAAAATTTGCGAGCTTTAAAAGGCTAAAGCGCTTTGGTTTAGTTTTTATACGCGCCCTAAATTTACGCCTTTTGACTAGTTTTTGTTTTTGCCTTACGGCGCAAAGTCGCGCTTTTGTTCTATGGGCTTGCTAGTAAGCGTAAATTTGCCTACTTGCAGCCGGCAAAATCGGCAAAATAGCTAAATTTTGCATAGAGTGCGAGCGGTAATTTCCTTGCCTAAACGCAAAACGCGCGGGGTGGATTTGGTGGCTCGGCGATTTTGCTGTTTAAAATGTTAGTTTTTCTCTCGCGGCTTAAAACTCTGAAGCTGCGAGAAAATGCGGTTCGCGCTCTTTTGGCGTGTTTAGAAACGCTAATTTTACTCTTGCTGCTTAAACGGTGCTAAATTTGCGATGATTTAGCCGTTAGCTCGCGTAAAATCACCTTCAAAAAGATACGAATTTATCGCGGCAAAAGGGCGTGTCGTCCGTGCAGGCGAAATTTATAGGCTAGATTTAACTGCCGATCGCCGCCGCCCGGCAAGACCCCGCGCCAAGCCGTTTTTGCCTGTGCTTATCTGCTTTGATTTTTGTTTAAAAATAGGCCTAACCGCCCGTAACGCAAAATTTGTAAATGGTTTACCTAAAAGCGTATTTTGCGTTTTTAAGCCTAAATTTAAGCGCAAAAATCGGCCACGCGTCTTGATTTTACGGCAACTAGCCCTTGTATCCGAGCTTTGCTCGCAAGGCGGCTTTACAAAGGCAAGCGAAATTTAGCACTTTGGTCGCAAACTCCGAGCAACCTGGCATCTAGCATGGCAAAGACGAGTATAAATTTCTGGTTTCAGTGGTTTTTTGATATAATCAAAACAAAAGTTAAATTAAGGGAGCAAAAATGTACATCGTCCTAGGCATTATCGCCGTTCTCGCGCTCATCGTCATCTCAGTCTATAACTCGCTAGTGGGCAAGCGAAACCAAGTCCTAAATATCAAATCAGGCGTCGATACGCAGCTAAAAAAGCGCTTTGACCTCATCCCAAACCTCGTCGCCACCGTCAAGCAGTACATCACGCACGAGCGCGAGCTGCTGGAAAACATCTCCGCGCTTAGAAGCGGCATCCAAAAGGCCGCGGGCGACGAGCAGAGATTTGCGCTAAACGGCGAGCTATCAAATCTAATCTCAAAGTTAAACGTCGTCGTGGAGAATTATCCTGAACTAAAAGCAAACGAAAACGTAATGCACCTACAAAAAACGATAAACGATATCGAGGAGCAGATCTCCGCCGCGCGCCGCGCCTACAACGCCGCTGTGACTGACTATAACAACGCCGTGGAGATGTTTCCCTCAAACATCGTCGCTAGCTGGGCGAGGTTTAGCAAGGCGGCATTTTTCGAGGTGCCTAAGGGGCAAGACGATCCGCACGACGTGCACGAGCTTTTTAACCGCTAAATTTGCGCTCGTTTGCTCAAATTTGACGTTAAATTTGAGCGCTTTAACTGCGCCCTTGAAAATGAAAGCGGGCTTTGTCGGTTCGTCAAATTTGAATCTAAAAAGCGGCGCGGGCGGTAAATTTGAGCCAAATTTAATCCAAATTTGAAGCGTCGTCGCCCGCAAATGGTGAGCTTAAATTTAAGCGGTTTAAAAGCCCAAATGCGGGCGTAAAATAGCCAAATTTATAAAAACGGCGTTAGATTAAAAACAGGAGCGAAAATGGACGATCTGGTCTTGCTAGAGCTTGAGCGGCAAAAGGTTTTGCGCTCGCTTTTTAGGCTAAAGCTTGCCTGCGTCTTTGTAGCCGCCGCAGTGGCTTGGCTACTTTATCTAGCCGCACAAAACGCCGCCCTTAGCGCGGGCGCGTTTGTGGTCTGCGGGGCTGCGATGTACTATTTTTTCGAGAGTATTTTCACCGATAGCTTTACGTTTAAATTTAAGCGAAAAGTCATGAGGAGCATCGTGGAGAGCTGCGGTCTCACATATTATCCGGGTGACTGCGTAGAGAGCGATTATCTTTATATGATTTATGACTTTGACATCGACAAGTACTCGGGCAACGACCTGATTTTCGGGCAGATAGAGGGCGTGCGGGTCAAATTTAGCGACATAGAAGCGATAAGCATCAAAGAGGATCTGCGCGGAAACGAGACGCATAGAGTGCTTTTTGCGGGGATTTTGTTTGTCGCCGATTTTCCTAAACGGCTAAAGGGTGTCACTCAAATTTGCAGCGGGACGGATGATTTTAAGGACTACGGCGGCAAGCGTGCGAGGATGGATGATGCTGAGTTTGAGCGGCTATTTCGCGTCTATACGACCGATCAGATCGAGGCTAGATACGCGCTCACGCCTAGCCTGATGGAAAATCTAAAACTGCTAAAAACGAGATTTCACCGCCCTATAAATATCGTGCTAGTCGGCGATAAAATCTGCATGGCGATCCGCACGGGGCGCGATAACTTCGAGCCTGATCTGCGCCGTCCGCTCGTGGGCAAAGGGGCAAATAGATTTTACAAAGACGAGATCGGAGGCTTCCTTCGTATCGTGGAGGAGCTGCGGCTAAACCGTAAAATTTGGCTGGACTAGGGACTTTGGCGTCAAATTTGACGGGCGGCATAACCCGCACCCCAAAAACGCAAGCAAGCGGGCCAATCTAAAACAGGGCGGCAAAAACGCAAAAAGGAGAGTTGGTGAAGGGCGTAGCGATCAACGAAACGACGATAATCGGCGATGACGGCAAATACTATAAATTTAGCTTCGAGGAAGTGCGCTCGGGGCGACCTAGCGGCGGCGAGAGAGCGGCGTTTCGGCCTGATGGGGAGTTTGCCCGCGACGTATTTGTAGTGACGGACGAGGGCGAGCGGCGTGCCACGAAAGACTCCAGAAGCGAGGAGACGAAGGCGGCGCTAAAAGAGAGTGCGGCGTTTGGGCGGGCTAGGATAGCAGGCATAGCTTCCGGCGTTGCGCCTGCCGTTATCAAGCTTTACGCATTTTTTATCGCAGACTACGCGGGGCTAAAGCTACAAATCGCCGTCTCTCTAGCAGTCCTCGTAGGCGCGCTGCTAACCTATGCGGCGCTAGGCGGTATCGCGCGGCTTGCGGGTAGCGATGATCTGCACGTAAACTACGGCAAGGCGATGATAGCGATGTTCGTCGCCCAGGTCACGCAGACGTTGGCGTTTTATTTGGCGCAAACGGGCCATCCGCTAGCTAGGCTCGTCGCCGTTATCGCGGCGCTTTTGCTAGTTTACGTGGCGGTAGTTTGGGCGAAGGTCTTTTTCGAGCTTGCTAGGCTAACTAGAAACGGGCTTTTTAAGGCGTATATTTTCGCGTTTTTTATCGGAGAGCTGATGCAAGCAAGCGGGTATTTGTTTATATTTAGTTTTCTTTTTATCGTGGCATCGTTTATTATCTACGTCGTAGCGTGGGTCAAAACGGA
>CAUSAR010000059.1:0-12713 GCA_963529735.1 uncultured Campylobacter sp. | reverse complement strand
TTTGCGTCAAATTTATCCGTAAACACGCTAAAATACCCGACCGGCGTCGGTAGCAAGCCGATATCATAGACTTTTATCCCGGCTAAATTTAACCCGCTAACCAGCCAGCCGAAAATCTCACCCGCGCTTAGCCTAGCATCATACCCCACGCTAACGTTTTTTGCGCCCCTACGTAGCATTTCTCGGCCCAAATTTAACCCGATCGCTTTAACGCTCGTTTCGTTTAGATCGCGCTCATAAACGCCGCGTATGTCGTATTCTCTAAAAATTTCGTCTATCAAAATTTTACCTTTTTAAATTTATTTTATTTTAAGACGGCATATTTTAGCATTTTTGGGTTAAATTTTACTAAACGGCGACGTCTCCAAGCTTTGCGTTGATGGCTTCTATCAAGCTTTGAGGCGCGATTTTGATCTGTTTTCCGCGCACCCCGGCACTTACATAGACGTAATCTTGCTTTAAAATCCTCTCGTCAAAAAACGTTTCAAACGCCTTTTTCATCGCTATGGGTGAGCAGCCGCCCCTGATATAGCCCGTCACTTTTTCAAGTTCTCTTAAGTTTAAAAGTTCGCATTTTTTATGCCCGCTAAGTCTAGCCAGAGCCTTTAAATTTAAGCTCAAATCACCTTGTATGCACGCCACAACGTAGCCTTTTGGCTCGCATTCGCAGACGATGGTTTTGTAGATTTTTTCTATTTGCTCGCCGCAAACGGCAGCTACGTGAATGGCGCTCAGATCGCTCTCATCCACTTCGTATTCGACTAGCTCGTAGGGGATATGTTTACCGTCTAAAAACCTCGCGGCATTTGTTTTATGTACCATTGCCTTCTCATTTTTCAAAAATTTAAGATATAATTATAGCTAAAATTTTAAGGAGAGTGAATGGCTGAAGACATTTTGGAAAATCAAAGCAAAAAAGGAAACGGACTGGTTCTCGTCATCATCATTGTTATTTTACTGCTTCTTTTGGTGGTCGGCGGATTGCTAGCATTTTTACTGATGGGAAATAGCGAAGATACCGCGCAAGCGCAAGCAGTGCAGGCGCAAACCGAGCAGGTTCAAGCTTCAACGCCTAAAAATACCGCGGGCAAGCGCTCAAACGACTATATAAATATGGGGCCCGTTTATCCGCTGGATCAGTTTATAGTAAATTTACTTAGCGAAAGCGGCTCGAGATACCTAAAAACAAAGGTCGATCTAGAGCTTAGCGCCGAGACGCTAACGCCTGAAATCGATAAGAAAAAGCCGCTAATAAGGGATATCGTCGTTTCTACGCTATCATCTAAAACGTATGAAGAGGTAAGCACCCAAAAAGGTAAAAACCGCCTAAAAGACGAGATAGTCGACCGCCTAAACGAGGTTTTGGCCGACGGTCACATAAAAAACATCTACTTTACCGACTTTGTGGTGCAATGATCGGCATAGACATCGTAGCGATCTCGCGAATCTCAAGGCTTAAAGAGCGGCGAGGCGAGAATTTTTTGAGATATTTTTTAAACGATGAAGAGATAAATATCGCAAAAACGGACGCTACGATAGCTGGATTTTTCGCAGCTAAAGAGGCTATCAGCAAGGCTCTTGGCTGCGGGATCTCGGCTGAGTTTTCGTTCTTTGACGCTCAAATTTATAAAGATGAGAAAAACGCCCCCAAAGTAAAGCTCTCAGAAAAAATCATCAAAAATTTTAACCTAAAAGACGCACAAATCACCATTAGCCACGACGGCGGCTTTGCAATCGCTGCGGCGATACTGCAAAAAGCGGATTAAACTTTTAAATTTGACTCTGATTTACTAAATTTTAACAACCATCGTCGACTCTGTCTTTTTATCCAGCAAACGAAAACCAAATTTGAGTGTTTTTAGTTCGTACCGATTTAGCACAGCAATCCTCAAATTTGATTCTATAAGGCCGCAAATTTAATCGCACTGTAGCGCTAGCCAGCTTTTATCAAACTTCTTCTCGCGTAGATCGTTTTTTCTGATCCACAGATAAATTTTAACGCAATCGCACCACATCATCTCGTTTTCGTCGTTACTTCCGATTTGTCCACTCGCCGATATTTTGCCGCAATTTTTCAAACTCCGGCCCGCTATAATCCTCGTCGCCGCCACAATAAAAGCCGTTTGTCACAAGCTCGCACTCTAGCTCCATGCCGCCTTGGATATTGTCAGAATGTCCTAAAATTTTATTTTCACTGCGCTGCTCGCAAAAATCATCCGCCATCTGCCAATACGCATCTATTTCATCATCGCTCATCCAGGTGTCGCCAACCAAATCGCTCTCCAAATCCGGCAACTCGGTCGTATTTGCAAATTTTAAAGAAGTCGCCGCAAACGCTTCGTTGTTTTCAAACGGCGCAACCTTACGCTCTAGCTCGCTCGTATCCTCCGCATAAATCACCTTTTTAAAAGCGCCGTCTTTTGGATCATATCCCCACGGCATCTGAGCGCAATCATAAAATAGATAGAGCATGCCGCAACTCGGCAACTCGCTCTGGGTATCAAACTCCGAAACTTCGCTAAAATTTATCTGCGCTATAAAATGAAGCGGCTCGCCGATTTGCTCATTTACAGGCCACGGCTCGCTCCGCGGTAGATCGGGCGATCCGCCAAATTTTGACGCGCCTATCGGTATTTGCCGATCGGCGTTTTCTTTTAGCGAAATTTCCACCGCATTTTTAGCATAGTTTTTTTATCTCCTCAAATATGCGTCCGAGTCCGTATTCTTCATATCTTGAGCGTAAATTTTGCAAATTCATATTTTCTCCTTTAAGGCTACTCACAAATTCTAAATTTTAGCCCATCGCAGCAAAAAAAGCTAGTCAAATTTTACTTCTGCAATGTCGGCAGATGCCAACCTAGGTAATACGCCGCAAGCCTAAACACGACGCCAAACGCAAAAAGCCCCATCACCCAAAACACGCTCGTAAATCCCGCATAATCCATCGCGAAATAAATCAGCCCCACGACGATGCTAACCGTCGCGTAAAGCCCGGTTTTTAGGCACCAAGGGATCTCGTTAAACAGCACGTCGCGTATCATGCCGCCGCCTACGCCGTTGCAAAGCGCGAGCAGCACGACGCCAAAGACGTTGTAGCCAAACTGTAGCGCCACGATCGCCCCGACGATAGAAAAGCTCACGAGATCCACGGCGTCGGTGGTGACGAAAAGGAATTTTTTCTCGATGTCGCTTCGCTTGTGTAGGCGCAAAAACGCCGAAAGAAAGAGCATCGTCATCACGATAATACACGGAGCGTAGTGCGTGAACGAATACGGCGGGCGCGAGACGATAGCGTCGCGCATAAATCCGCCTCCAAGCGCAGTCAGAAGCGCGGCGATAAAGATGCCCAGCCAGTCGCAGTCGCGCTTAACCGCAAAGATAAATCCGCTCGTGGCTGCCGAGGCGATGCCGATGTATTCGGCGACGAGGAGCGCAGTCATTTTTAACCTTAAGTTTTTAAACGAGATTTTACATTTTTAAAATAAAAAAGTAGTTGAATTTAAATAATATTTAATTCGTAAATAGCGTACGGTTTGTTTAAAGTAGGCGCCGAAAAAAGAAGTAAAAATTTACGTAAAAAAAAGCAAAATTTAAACGCATTTTATGCGGCATATAGACTACGACTTTAACCTACAAGCTACAAGAATTTACCGCTTAACGTCTCGCACACTTATTAAGACCCCATTGGACTAAATTTAGGCTATACCGATAATATCGGCGCAGCCTGCTTACCGCAAAATTTGCCTAGCCTAAAAGCTAGTCGATCAGCGCAGTCGCCGTCCGTAAGATTATCGCTGCAAAGACGTTTAGACGCACAAGCGTGAAAATGCGACACGCCAGCCGTCCAAACTATCTAAAGTAGTATATACGCCGGTGCTAAATACGCTACTGCACCGAAAAATTAAATTTTAAAATTTTCTATCTCGTTAAAATTTAGATAGCGGTAGATCTGCGCCTCTTTACCCGCAAGCTTTTGTGGCACGATGTTCATATATTCGCTCACGCTAGGTAGCTTGCCTAGCACGGCGCAAACGGCCGCCAGCTCGGCGCTACCTAGATACACGCGCGCGCCCATGCCCATTCGGTTATCAAAATTTCTCGTTGAAGTCGAAAACACCGTCACGCCGTCGTTCACGCGGGCTTGGTTACCCATGCAAAGTGAGCAGCCCGGCACCTCCGTGCGAGCGCCTACCGCACGGAAGATATCGTAGTAACCCTCCTTTTCTAGCAGCGCCTGATCCATCTTGGTAGGCGGCGCGATCCAAAGGCGAGTGGGCAGCGTGCCGAGCCCCCGCAGAGCCTCGCCGAGTGCTCGGTAGTGGCCGATATTAGTCATACAGCTACCCACAAACACCTCGTCGATCTTGTGTGGGCGCGAGCTATCAGCTAGCACTTCGCTCAGGGTCGCGACGTCGTCCGGGTCGTTCGGGCAGGCCAGGATCGGCTCCGTGATATCGTCCAAATTTATCTCGATCACCTCGGCGTAGCGCGCGTTTTTATCGGCCCTTAGCAGCTGGGGCGCCGCCAGCCACTCGCGCATCTTCGCCGCGCGGCGCTCCAGACTCGCCCTGCTCTCATACCCGGCCTCTATCATCGCCTCGATGAGAGCGACGTTTGAGCGGATGTATTCGCAGACGCTTTGCTCGCTCAAATTTACCGCGCAGGCCGCCGCAGAGCGCTCGGCCGAGGCATCGCTTAGCTCAAATGCCTGCTCGACTTTTAGCTCCTCTAGCCCCTCGATCTCTAAAATTTTACCCGCAAATACGTTTTTCTTGCCCTTCTTTTCGACCGTGAGCAGCCCGCGCTTGATCGCGTAGTACGGGATCGCATTTACCAGATCGCGCAGCGTCACGCCCTTTTGCAGTCGCCCACTAAATCGCACGAGCACGGAGCCTGGCATATTTAGCGGCATAGCCCCAGACACCGCCGCAAACGCCACCAGCCCACTACCCGCAGGGAAGCTCACGCCGATAGGAAACCGCGTATGAGAGTCGCCGCCAGTACCCACGGTATCTGGCAGTACCATGCGGTTTAGCCACGAGTGTATGACGCCGTCGCCAGGCCTCAGGCTCACTCCGCCGCGCGAGCTCATAAATTTAGGCAGCGTCCTTTGCGTCTCAAGGTCGCTAGGCTTTGGATAGGCCGCCGTGTGGCAAAAGCTCTGCAACACAAAATCGGCTGAAAATCCAAGACTAGCAAGCTCCTTGATCTCGTCGCGAGTCATCGGCCCCGTGGTGTCCTGCGAGCCAACGGTTAGCGTCGCGGGTTCGCAGTACTGCCCGGCTCTGATGCCCCGCACGCCGCAGGCCTTGCCTACGATCTTTTGAGCTAGCGTGTAGCCCTCGCTCTCGTCCGTTTGCGGCTGCGCGGGCCTTGCGAATATATCCTCCGCGCCTAAATTTAGCGCCGCTCTAGCCTTGCCACAAAGCGAGCGGCCGATGATGAGCGGTATGCGCCCGCCCGCTCTGATCTCGTCAAATATCGTGTTTGGCGCAAGCGTAAAGCGAGCGACCGGCTCGCCTTTGGGCTTGGCATTTTCGTTTAAATTTTCAAATTTAGCTTCGCCGTAAATTTGAACCACGTCAAATTTACCCTCGGCGCTCAAATTTACCCGCCCGACGCGAAAAATCTCGCCCGCGTACGGGTAGATATCGACGACGTCGCCCATTTCTAGCGCGCTTACGTCGGCTACGATCGGCAGTGCGCCGCTATCCTCGGCGGTGTTGAAAAATATCGGCGCGATCGCCGTGCCTATCACGATGCCGCCCGTTTTTTTATTCGGTACGCCCTCTATCTCGCGCCCGAGGTGCCACTGGATCGAGTTTATGCCGCTCTTTCGGCTACTGCCCGTACCCACGACGTCGCCTGCGTAGACGACTTCTAGCCCGCTTTTTTTTAGCTCGCCAATCGTTTCTAGACTGCCAGGCTGACGCTTAACCAGCATCGCGTTTGCGTGCAGCGGGATATCTGAGCGCGTGTAGGCCTCGCTAGCCGGGCTTAGATCGTCGGTGTTGGTTTCGCCGGCGACCTTAAATATGACCGCTCTAATACGCCTAGGCAGGCTCTCGCACGCCTTAAACCACTCGGCTTCCGCCCACGAACGCAAGACTTCTAGCGCAAATTTATTGGTTTTTGCAAGCTGCGCCACGTCGTTAAAATAATCATGCACGAAAATCGTATCTTTTAGCACGTTACAGGCGGCCTGAGCTACGGTCTCGTCGGCGTTTTTTAGGCTCTCAAGCAGCACGATGACGCTATATCCGCCCAGCATCGGCCGCAGTAAATTTACGGCGGCGATTTTATCAAGGCCGCTTATCTCAAGCCCGTGATTTATAATCTCGTTTAAAAACTCCGCCTTTACCTTCGCCGCGTCGTCTACACCCGGATTTACGCGATTTGCGAGCAAATTTACGAGCCGCTTTATCCTCTTTTGATTTTCGTCTAGCCTTGCGGCGATAATCGCTTCGCCTTCGCCGCCCGGCTCCATCGGCGGTACGCGTCCTGAGAGCAAGCCTAAACACTCCCTCTCGTGCGCGCTTTCGAGCTTTAAAAGCTCGCAAACCTTCCTCGTTTGTTCCTCGTTTAGCGGTAGCGGCGGCACGCCTAGGGCCTCGCGCTCTTTTACATGCTTTTCGTATTCTGTAAAAAAATCCATCGTTTTTCCTTAATCCATTTTTTAAACGATACGATTTTAGCGAAAAACAGATAATAATATAAACTAAATTTCGCTAAATTTGCGTTACTTGATACCAAAGGAGTAAATTTTGCAAAAAGCTTATTTTAACTCGCCTATCGGCGTTTTGGAGATTTGCGGCGACGAGAGCGGAGTTTGCGAGATAAATTTCGTGCGAGATTTAGTCCGCACTGACGTAACGGATGCAAATTTAAAGCTTTGTTTAAGCGAGCTTGAAAGGTATTTTAAAGGCGAGCTTAAAACCTTTAAAACGCGGCTAAATATCGGCGGCACGGCGTTTCAAAGGTGCGTTTACGAAAATTTGCAAAAGATCCCTTACGGGCAGCGCGTCACGTACGCCCAGCTCGCAGCGATGACGGGACGACCGAGGGCGTTTCGCGCGGCAGGCTCGGCAAACGCAAAAAACAAAATCCCAATCATCGTGCCCTGCCACAGAGTCGTCGCCTCAAACGGCCTTGGCGGATACAGCGGCGGCGAAGGGCTGGCGACTAAAATTTGGCTTTTGGAGCATGAAGCAAAATTTAAAGACAAAGCTTAACGTCTTTAAAATTTAACGGTGTAAATTCGTCCAAACAAGAGCAAATTTGACGGCTTAATATTTTAAGTTAAGCTCAAGCCTGACTACACGAAGCGCGGCACCGTTTTTGTCGGCAAAACGCGAGGTAAATTTAACTCAAAACTGCGCCGCTTTAGCCGCTTGTGCCGCCTTGCCGGATAGCAAAATTTATCGTCCAAATCCCCGCTCAAAAAACAACAGCCAAAAACATCTCTTAAGCCGGCGCATACCGCTAAATTTTACTTTTTACCCTCGGCTTTCGCAAAATCCTTACGATTTAAAAACCACACTATAAACAGAAAAAATGCGGCTATTTTTAAGCATGCGTAGATGAGATCCATGTTTTTCTGTGGCGTTTGCAGTTCATCTTCGTAGCTATATTTGACGTAAATCTTGCCCGCATCGTCTTCTAGCTGCAAGATTTCGTTGCCTAGCGGCATTACCTTGCTATATATAACAGCCCTCTTTTTTATAAGCGGTCTATATTTATTGTCATCTCTGCTATCTATGTAGTATGACACCGCCCGGCCGTCGTCTAGCCTCAGTTTTAGCTTTCCGTCGCCTTTTAGACCGTAGTTTGCAGACTCCACCGTCCCTACGTTTTTCGTTAGTTCGTTTAGCGGTTTAAAATCGCTATAAAAAATCATATCCTTGATAACAAACAGGATCAAAGTAAGACACAAACCGACCATAGCCATCAAAAATGCCGAAAAGATACTTCTTAAGGCAGAGCCGTTACCGTAAAATCCCCTTTTTATAAAAACTACATACAAATACGAGTTTTTGATTTTCTCTTTAAATTTCTCCAAATTTAGCTCCCGCTACTTGATACTATTTATCCGCAAAAACTAGCGTAAACACGCCGCTAGCGATCAGCGCGATACCGATCCACTCTCGCGCGCTCGGGCGCTCGCCTAAAAATATAACCGCAAAAACAACGACCAAAACGACGCTAAGCTTATCTATGGGCGCTATCTGCGACGCGGAGCCCATCTGAAGCGCCTTAAAATACGCCAGCCATGACGCGCCGGTGGCCAGTCCGCTGAGCGTCAAAAACACCCAGTTTCGCGTGCCAAGCTCACTAAGCGGCTGCCACTTTTTAGCATATGTGAGAAACAAAATCAGCGCCGCAGCGATAACGAGCGTCCTGATAAAGGTCGCGAAATTTGAGTCCACGCCCTCAAGCCCGACCTTGGCGAAAATCGCCGTAAGCGCGGCAAAAACCGCCGAAGCTAGCGCCCATAAAGCCCACTCTTGCATGATTTATCCTTTGCAAAATTATAGTCAAATTTTACGGCAAATTTAGCTCAAAAGGGTGCAAATTTAAAATAAAAAAATAAGAGAAAGCTGCAAAGCGATTAAATTTGGCAGCGTCGTAAATGGATTAAGTAGCGTTTAAATTTAAAAAAGCGAATGCCTGATTTTTGACATTCGCCTTTAAAGTTTGATTTAAAATTTATTTTTTCTAACATCCGCGACGATATTTTTAGCCATATCGTCTATCTCGGCCGTAACCTCGTTTGTGGTATTTACGATCGAGATATTTTGGTGAGTGATGGAGTCGATTTGCGTGACCGACTGATTTATCATATTTATGCCGTCGCTTTGCTCCTTGATGCTTTCACTCATCTCATTGATACTTTGAGCTAGCACGTTTGCGTTAGCTTCGATTTCGCTTAGGGATTTTTGCGTTCGCTCGGCTAGTTTTCTTACCTCATCGGCCACGACGGCAAAACCACGCCCGTGTTCGCCTGCTCGCGCTGCTTCGATGGCAGCGTTAAGCGCTAGCAGGTTTGTTTGATCCGCTATGTCGCGGATGATCACGATGATGTTTTTGATCTCCTCGCTTTGTCGAGTTACATCCTGCGCCTTTTGGCTGATGGCGTTCATCGAGCTACTCATCTGCTCGATTGCAGCAGCGCTTTCTTGGATGGAGTCGGCTTGTCTATGAGCGCCGTCGGTCAGATTTTTCATAGATTCGGCTAGGATTTTAGCTTTTGCTTCTAGGCTTTCGGCCTCGTTTAGATTTTCTTTTAGCATATTGCTAACAGCTACACCGGCGCTCTCTATGCCCATGATCATATCTTTTAGATCGCTTTCTAGCTCATCTTTGAGCTCGATTTTAGCGGTATAATCGTTTTTGTTATATGAGTTTAGCACTCGCGCGATATCTTTTAAATTTGAAGATATTGAGCTAAAGAATTTATTTAGCAAATCTTTTAGTTGCACGAGAGCCGGATTGTTCGGATCCGCCTTTATAGTCGCGCCCATATGGCCTTTTATCATGAGATTTGCGATGCCGTTCATCTCCTTGATCAGAGCGCTATCTTTTTTGATGCCGTAGACTACTTTATCTATATTTTCGTTGATAGCCCTACTCATAACGCCGAATTCATCCTGCGTATTTACGGCTAACTTTTCAGGAGCCTTAGATACCTCATGTGTGACGAATTTAAATGTATCCTCAAGCTTTTCTTGGATAGTTTTTATCGGACTGAGAAATTTTTTAAGTAGTACGTAGACAAAAATCGAAAGAGCGACTATAAATAACGCTGCTAGCGCAAGCTGAGCCTTAAGTAGAGGAAGGGTATTGCTAGAAAAAGTATCCGCTCCGATGGCGGCTACTGCTAGCCAGCCTTGATCATTTATCTCCAAAACCTTAGATGTTACATTTTCGCCTTTTGGATTTACATAAGGAATAAGACCATTTGAGTCAAATTGTTTATTAGTAAATTTAGATGAAATGATCTTTGTTTGATCTAAAATCTTACCTACAATTTCAGTATTAGAGTGCATAAGTATCACGCCGTCTTTATTCATTAAAAAGACATAACCATACTCGGTCTTGCCCATATCTAGGATTTTTTTGCTTAGTGTTTTTATATCGATATCTATACCTACTATACCGACAAATTTACCGTTTTTTACCGCAGGTGTCACGAAAGTTACGACCAAATCGTTAGTCGAAGTTAAGCGAGGCTGCATATAAATAGCTTTATTTTCATTTTTAGCCGCTCCGTACCAACCCCTAGTTCGCGGATCATAGTTATCGGCCAAAGTTGTTCTTTTACCGTCCGATTGGAAAAAATAACCATCCTCGCGTCCATAGTAAACATAAGTAACTATTGAGCTTGCAAGCTCTTTTTCTAGCACCAAGTGACGCATTATATCATCGCCGTCGTCTGAAATTTTCTCGATGTTTGCAGCTATTTTTTTGACCATAGCCAAATAATCTTCAAAAAACGAATTAGCAACAGTATCGATGTCTTTTAAAATTTGAGCCTGATTTTGGCTAACGAGCTGAACGACCTTATTCTCGGCCGTATAATAACTAACCGCCGAAATAGCGGCAAACGAAACGATCAGCGAGACGATAAGCATCACGGCGATCTTGTTCGTGATAGAACGCATTTTCTCTCCTTAGATTTTGATTAAAATTTTTATTTTACTACGTTAAAAATTAAATAAAATTAAAACTTTACATTAACTATGTTTTAAAGCAAAATCCAGTCCAAATTTATTAAAAATAAGAAGTAATTTTTATAAGAATAAAATATAAAGCGGTATGAAAGCAAAATCAGCGTAGCAAAAATGATAAATTTAATCCAAATTTATACCGCTCCGAGTTAAATTTAACGACTGAATTTTAAAAGCCTCGCCGAGTCAAATTTAACCCGGCAAGGCTTTATCGAATTTAAGCCGCAGATTTTAGTTTGCGGCCTCAAATTTAAGCAAATTTCGGATCGCTAAACGCCGTTAGCTCAGGCGCCTTGCCCGTAAATTTCTCGATATTTACAAGCGCGGTGTGGCTGATGTTGCCGTTAGCTAGCTTGCTAGTCGGGATGTCGATAGTTAGCACGTTTGGCGAGCCGTTTTTGCAAAGACCCGCGTCAAATCCGTCGTACCAAACGCCCTCAGCTAGCTTAACGACGCCCTCTTTGATATCTTGCGTCACCAAGGCACCCGCTAGCACTTCGCCGCGCGCGTTAAACACGCGAACCAAATCGCCGGTTTTTATGCCTTTTTTCGCGGCGTCTTTAGGGTGTATCCAGATCGGCTCGCGGTTTGCGATCGCGTAGTTTTCGCGCAGAGAGGTTTGGTTTAGCTGCGAATGGAGGCGATCGGTCGGATGCGGGCTTAGCATGTGTAGCTCGGCGGGTTTATCTTTCATGCCTAGCCACTCGATCGGCTCAAACCACATCGGATGCGCGCCGCAGTCGTCATAGCCCATTTTCTCGATAGTTTCGGAGTAAATTTCGATTAGGCCGCTTGGCGTTCCTAGCGGATTTAGCACCGGATCCTCTCTAAACTCGCCAAATCTCACCCACGCATCGCTCTCAGGCGTCGAGGCAAAAGTTACCGGCTTATTTTCGTTCCAAAACTCCTCAAACGGCTTCATGTCCGTTTCAAAATCAGGTATAGCCTTGACCTGCTCGTACGCCGCGCCGTAGTACTCTTTGATCCAGTCAAATTCATCCTTGCCGTTGTCGGTGTAGGCTACGACTAAATTTTTAGCGTACGCCTTGCAAAGATCGACGAAAATTTGATAATCGTCGCGCGCTTCGCCGTATTTTTCCACGACTTGCTTCATCGGCACGATGTTCATATTCGAGTAGTCGCCCGTCATCGTGACGTCGTTGCGCTCGTATGCCGTAGTAGTCGGAAATACTATATCGGCCATCTTAGCCGTCGGCGTCCAATAAGCTTCGTTTACGACTACCGTACGAGGTTTGCGCCACGCTTCTAGCAGACGGTTCGTCTCTTGATGATGAGCCAAAGGATTGCCGCCGACCCAGTAGATAAAGTCGATATCGGGATACGTAATTTTCTTGCCGTTGTGATCGATCACTTTGCCCGGATTTAGCAGAGCGTCTGCTATACGAGCGACCGGGAATGCATAGTTTGTCGCCTTTTGTAGCCAGCTTTGACCCGTACCCGCAACAGCCGCGGCTTTAGCGACAAATCGGCCGTTTGCGTCAAATTCTCCGCTATCGGTGCCGATAAACTCGCCCTCGTCGTTAAATTTACCCACGCTTGCGCTATTTACTCCGCCGATGACCGCGCCTTTGCAAGTAGGAGCGCCGCCGTTTGAGTAGTGGTAGCTAAGGCCAAAACCTCCGCCAGGAAGCCCGATCTGTCCTAGCATCGCCGCCAATGTCACCATCGCCCAGTGCGGCTGCTCGCCGTGATGCGCGCGCTGCATACCCCAGCCACTCATTATCATCGTGCGGTTAGCGCAGAAGGTGTCCGCAAGCTCTTTGATGAGGCTTGCTTTTAGACCGCAAATTTTGCTCGCCCACTCCAAATTTTTAGGCGTGCCGTCGGTTTTACCGAGCAGATACGGCAGGAATTTATCAAAGCCGCTCGTGTAGGTTTCGATGAAGTTTTTATCGTATTTGCCGCTCTCGTATAGGTAGTGCATCATGCCTAGCATCATCGCGGTGTCGGTGTTTGGCACTGGAG
>CAUSAR010000058.1:0-13180 GCA_963529735.1 uncultured Campylobacter sp. | reverse complement strand
TCAAATTCGGGTTTATCGCCGCTTTTAACTAGCAAAACGCGCATAAAATCAGGCATCAAACGCGCCGCCTCGGCGTAAATTTGCTCGGCTAGTATCGACGTGGGCGCCATGATGAGCGCGGGGCCGGGATAGACGCTAAGCGCGGCAGCTAGCATAACGAGCGTCTTGCCGCTGCCCACATCGCCCATCACGACGCGGCGCACCGCCTCCTCGCCGCTAAAGTCCGCGCGCAAATCGGCGATAGCGTTTAGCTGATCGGTTGTCGGCGCAAACGGCAAATTTTTAAGCCACTCCGAGATATCAAAAAGATTGATTTTAGGCGCCTTAAAGTGAGTTTTTTTAGCGTTTAGCTTTTTTAGATAGTTGTAAATTTCGACGAATTTTAACACCTCTTCGCCCGCTTTTTCGCGAACGAGTGCGTCCAGCATCGTCACACTTTTTTCGTCTCCTCTGTGCAGATCTAGCAAAAACTCGGCCTCTTTAGGCGCGAGTCCCGCCTCTAGCAAATTTGACAAATTTACGTATTTTTGGATCAAATTTTTAAACGAATCGTCTCTGAGAGAGAGTTTGTATTTGGGTATGATTTCGTTTATTTTTGTGACGATTTTGGGATTGGTTAGCTGCCACGAGCCGTAGGCGTAGGCGCATTTGCCGCTCACAAACACGCTTTTGCCGACCTTAAAAGCGCCGTGATGCCAAGGCTTGGCGTTAAAAATCACGATTTTGACGTTTTGCTCCCACGCCTCACACCAGCATATGGCGTGCAGCATTCCGCCTTGGCGATACGCGCTTTTTATCTCTACGGCGACGCTCACGTGCCCGTCTTTTGGTGCGGCGGCTAGGCTCGTATCCTCGAAGCTTTTAGGAATCTTTAGCGCGAGGTCGAGCAGAGTGGTTACGCCGATTTTTTTTAGATTGATTCTGTCTTTTTCATCAAATTTCATTGTAAAGCACGGCAAAACTGAGCTTTTCTATCTCTGCGTGCTCCGCGATAAACGCGTTTAGCTCGGCAAGCTTTAGCTTCGAGATTTTTTCTAGCTCGTCTTTAAAATTTCCTAGTTTAAAGCCGTTATAAAACTCGCTTTGAGCGATGTTTAAGCGGTTAAAAAGCGTCTCTTGGCGTAGCGGCTGTGAGCCTAACAAAAATCTTTTAGCCTGCGCTAGTTCGCCTGCCTTTATGCCGTTTTTGACGAATTTAGCAAATTCGTCTTTCACGACCGCGACCGCCTCGCTCCTGCTTTCGTTTTTGGTTTGCAGATATCCCCAAATTTGCGAGTGGCTCAGCGCAAATTCACTCCTAGCATACGCCGAATACGCTAGCCCCCGCTTCACGCGGATCTCCTCCATCAGCCTACTGCCAAAGCCGCCCTCGCCCAAAATAAACGTCGCGACCTTAGCCTTATATCGCTCCTCCCGGGAAACGTCAAAAGGCGCGCCAAAGTAGATATAGGCTTGCTCGCTAGGCTTGATTATTGTTTTTTCGCCGCATTTTTCATCGGTTTTAAAAAGCTTTAGCTCGCGCGCTTTGCCCTGTTTTAGCGAGCTTAAAATCTCGTCTAAATTTAGCTCCCCTGGAGTCACTTCGCCGCCTAGCACTACGAATAAATTTGCCAGGTCAAGCTTGCTAGAGATGAAATTTTTAACGTCCTCTAGCGTGATACTCTCCACGCTTTGCTTCGTGCCGATGCTAGGTCTTGCTAGATTCGTACCAGAATACAGCAGCCCGTTTAGCGCGACTCTAGCTAGATAGTCGTAGTCGCTCTCGTTACCCGATATCTCGCCTAGAGTCAAAGTTCGCACCTTTTCAAAGCTTTTTTGGCTTAAATTTGGCTCCTCTAAAAGCTCTTTTAGCTTAGCAAGCGCAAAAGAAAAGTGTTCCTTTAGACAGTTTAGCTCAAACGCAAAGGTCTCAAATCCCGCGCTCGCGTAAAGGCTAATCGCGCGCGTTTCAAGCTCTTTGGCAAAGCCCGCCGCGCCCTTACTTAGCGTTCCTTCGTCGAAAATTTTAGCGACGAATTTAGCAAGTCCGGCTTTTTCCTCCGCGCAAGCTCCGGCGACCTTGAAAATAAGCTTTAGGCTCACCGCGGGCAAGGTTTTGCTAGCCTCGTAAACGGTAGGGATTTGTAAATTTGCGGCTTTTAAATTTATGATTTTCATCAATAAAACCTTTCTAAAATATCATAATTGGTATTGCGTTTGGCGGGTTTTTCGCCGATGTCTTTGATGAGGCGTATCATCTCGTCTTGATTCATACGGTAGCTAGCGCCCGCGGCCTTGACGACGTTTTCCTCCATCATCGTGCTGCCTAGGTCGTTTGCGCCAAACAGCAACGCCAACTGCCCGATGTAGCTACCCTGTGTAACCCAGCTGCTTTGGATGTTGGGTACGTTGTCTAAAAATAGCCTAGAGACCGCAAGTAGGCGCAAATAGCGATTCGAGCTTTGCTTTTTGATATCGGGACGTTCGGCGGCTAGGCGCGTGTTTAGCCCCTGAAAGCTCCACAAGATAAACGCCCTAAAGCCGCCCGTCTCGTCCTGCAAGCTCCTGATATGCTCCCAGTGCTCCACGATCTCGCGCGTGGTTTCTACGGTACCAAACATCATCGTAGCCGTCGTCTTTAGCCCCTCCTCATGCGCCTCGCGGTGGATCCGCAGCCAGGTCTCTACGTCGCATTTTTTAGGCGCGATCACGTCTCGGACGCGGTCGCTAAGTATCTCTGCTCCGGCTCCGGGCATCGAGTAGAGCCCCTTTTCTCGCAGGCGGCGTAGCGCCTCTCTCGTACTGATGCGCGAGATCCTTGCGATATAGTCGATCTCGACCGCGGAAAATCCGTGAATCGTTATACTTGGGTATTTTTTGGCTATAAACTCCACGAGATCCTCGTACCACTCGATTTTTAGCTTCGGGTGTACGCCGCCTTGAAATAAAATTTGCGTCCCGCCGATAGCGATGAGCTCCTCGATCTTTTGCCCGATCTCCTCAAAGCTAAGAACGTAGGCGTCCTCGTCCTTGTGATCGCGGTAAAACGCGCAAAATTTACAGTCCACCCAGCACGCGTTCGTATAGTTGATGTTTCTATCTACGATAAAGGTCGTGACGCCGTCAGGGTGCAGCTCGCGTTTGCGCGCTAGAGCCATCGCTCCAAGCTCGTTTAGCTCGGCGTTTTCTATCAAATTTACCGCCTCGTCCACGCTTAGTCTATTCAAATTTTTCCTTTAAATTTTTTACGCGAGTTTAGCGAAAAACGCTTTTATCTTTGATAAATTCACGTTTTTAACTTCTTGCGGATATCATTTTACGGCATACGCAAAGTGAAAGAAATTATTTTAAGACACTCTCGAGCTAAAGCTAGCTGCTATGCTCCGCACCGTCACAGATAGTCGAACATATAAAGCCCAGAGTCAAATTTGCCGCGGCCTTTAAATTTAACCCATTTTGCCGCCCGCTCAAATTTAACCCGATTTATAAAGCTTAAATTTGATAAAATCCCGAGACATTTTATCAAAGGAGAAAAGATGAAAAATTTAGTTTTAGCTGCGATTTTAGCGCTAGTTTTTGTAGGCTGCACGGCAAACAAACCAGCTCCCGCAGAGCAAAACGCACAGGAGTATCGCCATGCTACGCAGATAAAAGACGCAAGCTGCCCGCATCACGGCATGGCAAACGCTAACTGCGCCCAGTCTCACGGCGCGATGAAAGAGTGCCCTCATCACGGAAATCACGGAGCAGACAAAAATCTCGGCTGCAGCAGCGAGAGCGCCAAATCAAACTTATACCCAAAATGCGACGCAAAAGCGCAAGGCTGCGCGCAGCATAAAGAGTGCGCTCATCATGAAAAAAGCTGCGTAAGTGACGAAGCGCACGCCTGCCCTCATCACAAGCACTAAAATTTAAATGCGGTCAAGGTCAAATTTGATCGCTTTCTCCATCAAATTTAAGCCTGCAAAAGCAGCGCGGAGGATTAAATTTTAATTTATTTATAGTTAATTTACATATTTAAAATTTGAGTTTATAATCCCCTTATCAATTCAAAGAGGAAATCGGCGATAGCTTATTTTTTATGGGGCAAAAGCTTGATTTGCCCGCAATCATCGCCATAGGCATGATAGTAGCCGGAGTGGTTGTTATAAATTTATTTTAAAAGAGCGTTGGTGACTAAACGTATATTAAATTAAGCTAGCCGTTTCTTTAAATTTGGCTAGATTTTAAGTTTACGAAGAGAAACCAACTTTTTTGATTTTAAATTTTAAACGAGAATTTTATAAAAGGCGACCGTATTTTAAACTGCACCGTTAAAGGTTAATTTTATTGCAGGCAAACGCGCAAATCCAGTCGCAGTCGTTTGCCTTTTTGAATTTTATTAATAATTACCCAAGCCGGTTAACCTTAGCTTGCCCAGTTCGTTTACTCGCCTAAAAGCCGCTCAAAACCAGGTACGAATTTCGTCGGCGAAAACTCGGTAATTTCATACTTTGCGATACCGTTTTTAAAAAACGGATCTTGTCCGATAATCTCGTCAAGCTCCGAGCGATCTTTAATGTTTGCCAAGATGATGCCGCCGCTACGCGGGATTTTACGCCCCGAGCAGATAAATTTATTTTCTGCGTAAAATTTATCCAAAAATGCATTGTGTTCGCTTATGAAGCTATCTACTTCGCTTAACTCTTTAACATAAGTTAAATTTACGATAAACATTTTGACTCCTTGAAAATTTAAAAGCGATTTTAAACCGCAATAATAAAAATTTAATCGCGCTGTAAAACGACTTTATTGCCTTTGGTGCCAAGCACACGTACCTTCGATCCCTCGGCTAAGTTTCCGTCGTAGCGCCATAAAGTACCTTTAAAATAAACCATACCCTCTCTGACCTCGCCCTCGCCGCTCTCGTTTAAAAAGTCGTCTTTGACCTCGCTTTCGTGCTGGTTAAATTTGGCCTTTAACGGCTTTCTGAGCGCAAAAAGTAGGACTAATGAGACGATAGCGATGAGTAAAATTTGATACTCCCAAGCGATATCTATAAAAAATCCCAAAACTCCGACCGCTAAAAATCCAAGCCCGAAAAATAGCACGAAAAAGCTACCGAGCATAAACTCAAGCATGACTAATCCGACACCGGCGGCTAGCATCAAGTACGCGGGTATCATTTTGCCGCCCTAGCGCCTAAAAAGTCCTTTAAAACGCTTAGAGAACCGATGAGCTCGGTCGCTTCGTAAGGGACTAAAATTTTATCTTTCGAGCCGTTTTTGGCTAGCTCGTTAAAGGCTCCGACGCGGTCTCGCGCGAGCAGGAACTCGGCAGCCTTGGCATTTTGCGCCATGCTTTCGTTTATCATATCCATTGCCTCTTTTTGAGCCGTCGCTAGCGCGATTTGCTCGTATTTTTTCGCATCAGCCATACGCTCGATAGCCTCGGCTTGCAATACTTTTTCTTGTTTTAGCGCCTCGGCGTTGCGGATGAGCGCCTCTTTTTCAGCCTGCGCTTTTAGCTCGATGGCGCGTTTTTCACGCTCGGCTTTCATTTGCAGATTCATCGCCTCTTCGATGCCGTGCGGTACGGAGATCTCCGAGATCTCGACGCGCATGATCTTTACGCCCCAGTTGTCGGCGGCGTCTCCGAGCGCTCTTTGTAGCGCGGAGTTTAGGCGGTCGCGTGAGCTAAGAGTATCATCGAGGTTCATCGCGCCGATCTCGCCGCGCAGCGTCGTCATGGCCAAATTTGCGATCGCGCGTTTGTAGCTATCAACGTTATACAGAGCCATTTTGCCGTCCACGACCTTTAAAAATACGATGCCGTCGACGCTGATATTTACGTTATCTTTTGTGATGACTTGCTGTTTCGTGATATCTACTAGCTGTTCGCGCACGGTGATCACGGCGCGGATCTGATCAACAAAAGGGATGATGATGTGAAATCCGCCGTCAAGCACCTTGTGAAATTTACCCAAACGCTCGACGATGTAGATATCAGACTGCGAGATGATCTTAATACCGGCTTTTAAAAACAAGACTGCAAAGGCCAGCACGACCACGGCAAATACGACAAACGGGATGCTCTCTTCCATAACTACTCCTTAAAATATTTTTCATCATTTTAGCCGCTTTTTGCTAAAAAATCGCCATTTTAGCGGAAATTTTTTAGTATAATTAGCCAAAATTTTAAGGATAAATCATGAAAAATATTTTATTTTTAGCTGCGGCTGCGGTTATATTTGCTGGCTGTGCGGCAAGCGGCGGCGCAAGCGCAGTAAATAACAAAAAATGCGGCGGTACGGAGGTTTTTGAAACATGCGGCACCGAGGTAGATAAGGAAAATTTGATCGGCGTTTACGAGGCCAAGGTGCTTTGCGACGGATGTAGCGAAAACTCAAAAAGCACGCTAACACTCAACGCGGACGGCACGTTTAAAATCGACACCGTTTATCAAAAAAAGATCGCACAAAGAGAGATGCAAAAGGGCATTTACGAGATATCAGGCAACACCCTAAGCGTGACGAATCAATACCGCGAAAAGCTAAATTTCGAGATTAACGGCGATACGCTACGCCAGATCAGCAACCAAAACAGCTTTATCAAAGAAAATTTCGCCCAGGAGCGCATCTACAAAAAGCTAGAAGCAAACTAATCGGCAAAATTAGCGCTCAAATTTGACCCGAAGCCAAAATGAGTAAATTTATCAACCTACTAAAAACCCAGCCCGTTTTCGCGCGCCTATCGCTCATACAGCTGATTTGTTATTTTGGCGTTTGGTTCTCGCACACGGGCATTTTTACGCTGCTTATCGAGCTTGACGCGCCCGTTTGGGCGATCACGGCCGCAGCTGCGCTAGCTTTCGTGCCGGGCGTGCTGCTATCGCCTTTTAGCGGTATAGTGGCGGATAAATTTAGCCCCAAACCTATGCTAATAGCGCTCACGGTCGTAGAGATGGCGACGGTTTTTATGCTCGTTTTTATCGACAAGCTCTCCTTGATGTGGCTGCTATTTGCGATAATATTTATCAGAGTCGGAGCCGGCGGGACGTATTTTCAGGTGGAGATGAGCCTTTTCCCGAAAATTTTAAACAAAGACGACCTAAAAACCGCAAACGAGATCCACTCGCTCATCTGGGCGTTTTCGTATACCGCAGGCATGGGGCTGGCGGGCATTTATATCCATTTTTTCGGGATAAAAAGCGCCTTTTTGCTAGACTGTGCTCTTTACGGCGTGGCGCTTATCGTCCTGCTTGAAACCGATATCGCCGTGTGGGCTAAAAAAGGCGGCGAAAAAGTCCGCGAGATGCTAAAAAACGGCCTAAAATACGTAAAACAAAACCCCCTCATCGCACACCTCATCATGCTGCACGCGGTAGTTGGCGTGACCAGCTACGACGCGCTCGTGGCGCTACTAGCCGACTATTCGTACGCTGGCCTGCTCTCAGCATCTCTAATCATCGGCTACATAAACGCTTGCCGAGCCGTCGCTCTTATCGTCGGTCCGCTCGTGCTTAGTAAATTCGTCTCAAACTCCAACCTAGTTTATATCTACGCCGGGCATGGGCTTGGCGTCATCGCGTGGAGCGCGCTGCAGTTTAACTTTTATGCAGGATTTATCGGGATTTTTTGCGCGGGATTTTTCACATCGACGCTTTGGAGCTACACCTATACGCTCATCCAGCAAAAGTGCGATCCGGCGTTTTACGGCCGTATAATCGCCTATAACGACATGGTTTATCTAGGCGTCGCGGCGGTGATTTCTAGCGGTATAGGGCTGCTTTTTGAGCTCGGGCTTAGTCTCTCGCTGATCACGGCGCTGATAGGCTGTATGTTTTTTGCCGGAGCGATTTATTGGATATTTGTGCGTAAAATTTACAAAGACGAGCTAGCGTAAATTTGCCTTGTGGAGCGGGTTTAAAAAGGAGCAAATTTAATCAAATTTGACCCGGCAAATTTGTCGTCCGTATCAAAAACGTAGCAGTCTCGGTAGGTCAAATTTATCAATCAAATTTAACGGCAATTTACCCCGCTCAGGCCTTAGCGTAATAAGTCGTTCCGTTTGAAATATACTTTTTATAAAGCGTCGTAAACGGCACTAGATCGGCGTGTCCTACGTAGAGTCTGCCGTGATCGCTCAAAATTTTATGAAAGCGCTCGACTGTTTTTAGCTTAAATTCCTCGTTAAAATAAATCATCATATTTCGCGAGAAAATGATGTCGAATTTGCCGAGCTTAAAGATCGCGTCGTCAAAGATATTTGCCACGCTAAACTCGCACCTAGGTAGCATCTCGCGCTTGATTTCGTACTTGCCGTCGCGTTTTGTAAAGTAGATATTTTTTTGATTGTCGTTTAGACGGTGCAGTGAGCGCTCGCTATAAACGCCCTTTTTACAGCTATCGATAGCCTCGGAGTTTATGTCGATACCCACAATACTGACGCGGTTTACGTCGAGTAAATTTGAGTGCGCTAGCATACCTAGCGAGTACGCCTCGTCGCCCGTCGAGCACGGCGCGCACAGTATCCGCACGCTATCAAGCTCCTCTCTGGCGTAGTAGATCGCGGCTTGTAGCTGCGGCAACTCTCTATAAAAATAAGTCTCGTTCGTGGTGATCAAATTTACGATTTCTTGCCTCATAAAGCGGTCCACGAGGACTTTTGAGCTTAACGCTTCAAAGCTTGGAATGCCGTTTGCTTGGCAGAAATTTATTAGGCGCTGCTTTATCATGTCCTTTTTGGACTCCAGATCCACGCCGCACATATTTTTGATGACTTCGACGAATTTATTTAGCCCCGCCGCATCGCTAGGAGCGGGCGTCAAATTTGCATTTTCAAGCATGTAAAAACCTTTCCAGTTCCGCTCTTATACCGCCGATGGGTAGCGACCTTAAATTTGCGTTGATTTCTTTCGCGCGTTTTGGCATGCCGTAGACGATCGCGCTCTCCTCATTTTCGGCGATGCATTTAGCGCCGGCTTTATATAGCTCGTTTAGCCCGCGCGCGCCGTCGTCGCCGATGCCAGTTAACAGGATCGCCATGACGTCGGCAAACTTACAAGCCTGAACGCCGGAGTGAAAAAGCACGTCTACGTTGGGGTTATACGTGGTCTCCTTTGCCGGCGAGCACATGCCGGCCGTTAGGGGGCTAGCAGAGATTATCTCGGAGTTTTTTTCGCAGATATATATCGCGCTTTTTAGCTGCGTGGGCACGCCTAGCATCACGACCTGCGCCGCGCACTCCTTGTCAAACTGCGAGATAAAACTAGGGATGAAAGCCAGGCTCATATGCTGCGCGATAACGACGCTAGCTCCGTTTAGCTCAAGCCCTTTAAAAAGCCTTTTTAAATGTCCCGGACCACCCGTCGAGGCGCCGACTAAGACCAATTTTTGTTTCAAATTTATTCCGTTTTTTGAGTTAATTTTACGGCTATTTTATCTTTATTTATATTAAATTTAGCTATAAGGCAAAAATACATAAAATAATGCAAATAATTTTACGCTAACTAAACGCTGCGGTCAAATTTGAGTGAGATTTTGGAGATTACCAAAACGGCGTGAAATTGGTTAAATTTTACCGAGATATCGGCGGTCTAAGTCGCGGCTTTTATACAGAACATATCTTGCTCAAATTTGACTGGCATTCATTTTATGCACGCCTTGCTGTGCTTGTACTCAAATTTGACCGCATAAAACGCATTTTATCGCACTTGCTTTATTTGCTACGTTTAGCTACAAACTTTCCGTCAAATTTTACTTTATGATTGACGGTTTTATCTTTTTTAGATGAGGTTCTTTTTTATCCTGAGTTACCGCTTTTTCCAGCGCGTGTTTTGGGTAATTCACACCTTTTGACGCATTACCGCTAACAAAAACTAATGCCAAAAACAATATAATCAAAGGCAAAGCTAAAATTAGTATTATTCCAACCATCTTTTTCATTTAAATTACCTAATTCTCGTCCAAATTTACGCTTGAAAACGGCCTGCTCTCGCCCCTCTTTTGATGTAGGCGTCCTATTTTTTATTCGTCATTTGATACAAAAAGCTAAAGATTTCCGCGACCGCTTTATAGAGATTTGGCGGGACTTCCTCGTTTAGATCAACCTTACTTAGAACCTCGACCAGATCGGCGTCCTCTTTGATCGGGATATCGTGGGATTTGGCTAGATTTATGATATTTTTCGCCACTTCGCCAGAGCCAGTCGCCAGCACCTTTGGAGCGTTATCTTTTTGGCGGTTGTAGCCAAGAGCCACGGCCTTTTTAGTTTTTTGTACTTTCGCCAAATTTACGCCTTTTTATCAAAGCCCATATCAAGCTTATCCAGACCGCCGTAAACGCCGCTAAGACGCAGCTTTGGCATGGTTTTTAGGCTAAAATTCGACACTATCAGCCCCTGCTCGCCGATAGCCCTTTTGAGCTCCTTCGCGCCGCTTAAAATTAGCTCCTTAAACTCCTCCTTTTGCGTCGCGATCGCAAGGTCGATGTATTTGTTTTCGCTAAGCGCCACCATGATATTGATTTGCCCGAAATTTTGAAAATTTAGATCGATTTGTGCGTAGTGTTTTTGCTTTTTGCCTTGCTTAAACCTGATATTTCCGCCATCTACGCCCTCCCAGACGTAGGGCAGATAGGTCTGCACGCCGCCTGCGACCGCGGAGGCTAACTGATGCATCTCGATTTGAGCGAGCAGCTTTGAGGCGACGTCTTTTACGGGACTAGCGTCGGGAGACTTTGACTGCATGCTTAAAAGCGCGCTTTTTACGTCGTTTTGCAGCAGCTTTGCCGTCTCTTCGGCGCTTTTTGGCGTCACTGCGCCAAGCTCGCCGCGAGCGATGTTTTGCTGCTTTATTAGCTTGACGACCTCATCTAGACTATTTTTTGCTTCAAAACCCGCTTTATCGGCGATTTGCAAGGCGAAATTTAGCTTTCTAGCCGCATTTTGCAGCTTGTCTTGCAGCGTCGCGCCCTCGTTTCCCTCTGCGCCATCTCGGACGATTTTTTGCGCGAAATCGTTAAATTTATCCTGCGACCCAGCAAGTGCGCCAAGCTCGTCTGTTAGCTCTTTTAGCGTGCTTTTTAGCTCGGCGAAATTTAGAGCAAAGCCCCTGTTTTGACTTAGCTTTTCGCTACTTAAATTTTGCATTTTTTCGCCCGCGCTTGCCAGCAGCTGCGAGATTTTATTTAGCTCGTTATTTAGCGTTTTTTCGTTTAGGCTTAGCCCGCTGCCGCTCATTGCGTTTGCTTGTTTATCCATAAATTTAGCTGCGTTTTCTAATTTATCCGCGATCTCAAAAAGCTGTTTAACAGGTGAGCCGGCCAGTGTATCTTTGGCTGCGGTTTTAGCGTTTTGTAAAATTTGATCAAGCTTAGCAAAGCTTTCGTTCGTACTTAGGCTGTCGTCTTTAGCAAGTGTTGAAATTTGCTCCAAAAGCTGCTGATTTGAGAGATTTTTTATATCGCCAAACAGCTTATTTATCGCGCTAGGTAGGTTAAATTTGCCGTTTAGCGCGTCTTTTAAATTTGCCTCCAGCATGATGCCCGAGTTTTTTATCTGCTCGTTTAGCGGCGCGTTTTTTAGATCGGCGACTGGTTTTAAAAACTCCTTTAGCTTGAGCGCGAATTCCTTTAGATCGGGCTCGTTTTCGGCAAGAGCCGCGAGGCTTTTCATATCTTTTGCGAGATTTGGCGAGAGTTGCAGATTTTTTGCCTGAGCGGCTAGCTCTTTGGCCTGCGTCGGGCTTGATTTTAGCTCGTTTAAAAGCTTATTTACGAGCTTATCGAGATCCTTTACGGCGTTATCTGCGGCCTCGGAGTCCAAATTTTGTGCAGGCGCAGACTGATTTTTAAAAAGATTTTTAGTTTCGCCCGCCTGGCCCGTCTGTCCGGCGCTTGGGCCGCCTACGCCGCCGGTTTTAGGCAGAGCGCCGCTGACTGCGGCCTGGGTCGCGATTTGCGAACTTACTGAGTTACTTACTGATTCCATACGGCTATATCGTCAAATTTGAGATTTTCATTAGCTATTTGCCATCGTGCCCGGACTATGCTCAAAGTCGCTTCTGCTTTCAAGCGGAACGGTCTTTTGCGTGAGGCAAAATGCGATGAGAAACGCAAGCAGCGCCACGTAAACCCACATAAAGCCGTCAAAGCCTAAAATTTGCATGCTAGCGCCCATTATCACGGACGAAAGAAGTGAGCCAAAAGAGTAGCTAAAAAGTACGGCGCGCCCTACTTCGATGCCTTGATTTTTGTGTTTTAAAACGTCGTTGGCGCGAGCAAGCGACAGCGCGTAGAGACAAAAAGCGCCCGAGCCTAGAAAAAACGACAAAACGTACTGCGCGTAGATAGAGGGCTTAAGCGCCAAAAAACAAATAGCCGCAAATAGCGACACGCCCGCGCAGCACATTATCGCGGGACGGCGGCCGAATTTATCCGAAAAGCCGCCTATGAGAGAGTGGGCGATAAAGCCGCCCGCCATCGCGACGGTCATAAAAAACGAAACCTCTCTCGCACCGTATCCTTGCAGCAGGATATAAACACTAGCCATCGTAAAAAAGCCGTTTATAAGGATGCCGGCTACGATACTGGTAATGAGCGCCAAAGGCACGAGCGCAAAGACCCTCGGGATCGAGACGCTCTTTTTTTCGGGGATCGGTGGCTCTTTGATGCGGATCAAATTTAAAGGAATACTCGAAAACAAAATAAACGCCGCGCTAAGCAAAAGTACGTGAGAAGTGGATAAATTTAGCGATAGCACGAGGATACCTAGCCCAAAACATACGTAAAACGTGATCTCGTAAAAGGCCAATACTCGCGAGCGAACTTCGTTTCTGGCGCGTGCGTTGAGCCAGCTTTCGATTATCATCAAGATCGAGTAGTAGCAAAAACCCAGACATCCGCGCAAAAATGCCCAAAAATAGAGATTTTGGCTAAGATCGTGAAACATCGCCGCGATACCAAAAAGCGACGCAAATATCCCAAAGCTCCTGATGTGGCCGACTTTTGAGACGATTTTATGCGAAAATATCGTAGCCGCCATAGCTCCAACGAAAAATACCGCGATAACAAATCCCGTCTCCAGCTCGCCTGCGCCCATTTTTTTTAGCTCGACGCCGGCCGAGCTGATGATGAGGCCGTTTCCCACAAACAAAAACGCCATCCCCACAAATAGTGCAAACATCGATCTGATCGTTATTATCGAGCTATTTCTCATTGCTT
>CAUSAR010000057.1:0-13355 GCA_963529735.1 uncultured Campylobacter sp. | reverse complement strand
CTTTACTATCTTTATAAATTCGATTTAATTGAAATAATTAAGCAAAGAGTAGAGGCTGGAGTGCCGTACTTTGGCTGGAGCGCTGGCGCAAACGTCGCCGGAAGCACGATAATGACCACAAACGACATGCCTATCATCATGCCAAAAAGCTTTGACGCGTTAAATATCTTCCCGCATCAGATAAATCCGCACTTTATCAGCGGTAAGATCGCCGGACACAACGGCGAAAGTAGGGAGGAGAGGCTGGAGGAGTTTTTGATAGTAAATCAAAAAAGCCTAATCTACGCGCTGCCTGAAGGCACGGCTCTAAGGATAAAGGGAGAAAACGCAACCGTGATGGGCATGGATGAAAGCTGCGTCTTAAAAATGGCGTATCAAAAAGAAACCGAGCTTATCAAAGTCGGCGAGAGCTTTAAATTTTAGCCGTTTGGCTCGCGATCAAATTTAACTAGCGGGCTAAAATCGGCAAAAACATTCTTTAAAATATTCGTTATGATTTGGCGAAATTTGGCGAAAATCTCAAATTTGAGGCGCGATTTTTTAGAGGCCCGCAAATTTTAGATAAAAGCTCACCGATAAATTTAAACGAAAAGATTAAATTTGACTCGAAACTAGCGTGCAAAATCCAAGCCGCGCAAATTTGAGTCAAATTTGAAATAGGAATAAAACACAAAACGAAAGGGGACAAAATGGCTACTGCTAAGCTAATCTGTGCGGTCATAGGCTTGATCGCCGTGGTGTTTTTATTGGTCAAAAAAAGAGAGACCAAAACCGTGCTCATCGGCGTGGGACTCGTACTCTGCGTCATCTGTCTAAATCCGCTCGGAGCGCTTGAGAGCTTTACGAAGTCGATGACTTCGGCCGGCCTTATCAAGGCGATATGCGCCAGCATGGGCTTTGCCTACGTTATGAAGGTTACTAAGTGCGACCAGCACCTAGTTTTGTTACTTACCAAGCCGATGAAAAATATCGGATTTTTGCTGATTCCGGCTACTTTCGTGCTGACTTATTTTATCAACATCGCGATACCGTCGGCTGCGGGCTGCTCGGCTGCGGTCGGAGCTACGATGATACCGCTTTTGATGGCATCTGGCGTACGTCCTGCGATGGCGGGAGCAGCTGTGTTTGCGGGTACGTTTGGCGGCGTGCTAAGCCCCGGTTCGGCGCACAATATCTTTGTAACCGACATGGTTAAAAAGACAAATGAAGCCTATACCGTCCAAGACGTCATCGGCGTACAGTTTCCAAACGCAGTCGCCGCGGGCATCGTCGTTTTGATCGTGATTAGCTTGACGGCTATTATTTTTAAAGATTATCAAAAAGGGCAGGATTTTTCGCCTAAATCTACAAGCAACGCCGGCGAAGCAACGCAGACGAAGATAAATTTGCTATTTGCTCTAGCGCCTCTCATCCCGCTAGTTATCCTAGTCGTCGGCGGTACGGGCCTAAATAAAATCTCATGGCTAGCATGGACGAAGATGGGCGTGGCCGAGGCTATGATCCTGGGCGCTATCATCGCGGTTTTCATCACGTGGACGAGCCCAGAAAAGATCACCAAAGAGTTTTTTAACGGTATGGGCAGCGCCTACGCCGAGGTTATGGGTATCATCATCGCAGCTGGCGTTTTTGTCGCAGGTCTAAAGGCGTGCGGAGCGATCGACGCGGTCACCGAGTGGCTAAAACACTCTCAGGAGTTCGTGCGCTACGGCGGTACTTTCGTGCCGTATCTCATGGGTACGGTTACGGGCTCAGGCGACGCGGCTACTATGGCGTTTAACCAAGCTATCACCGTTCATGCTGCGGATCTTGGCTTTGCGCAGGATAAACTAGGCATGGCCGCTGCGATCTCTGGCGCGCTAGGCCGCTCGTCGTCTCCTATCGCTGGTGCAGCGATCGTGTGCGCGGGTCTTGCGATGGTTAGCCCGGTCGAGATAGCTAAGCGAACGGCTCCGGCGATGGCGATAGCCGTGTGCGTTATAGCGTTTTTTATGCTCTAAATTTAGAGTTAAATTTGATAAAGTCGGCGCCTTGCCGACTTTTTGTTTGCTGGGGCGATGCCTGTCGTTCTGGCTCATGATTTGGTTTTTGCGAGAGATGTTTATACGTGTAGCTTGCCGCAAATTTTCCCATCAAATTTACCGAGTCAAATTTGCCGCGCAAAGGCCGTAAAATTATCTTTGGATAAATTCTTTATATCGGTCGCAGGCTAGCCCTGACTCCATATCGCAGGCTTTTTTGAAGTAATTTTCGGCCGCATTCGCATCTCTTTGACGCCTCGTCCTTGCGCGTATAGGTTGCCTAGGTTGTAACATCCGCCGCCGTTACCCATATTGCAGGCTTTGGCGTAAAATTCGCTAGCTTTTGTATAGTCTTGCTCGACGCCGCGCCCGTTTGCGTAGGCAAAGCCCAAATTTGAGCAGCCAGCCTCATCGCCCATATAGCACGCCTTTGCTTAAAGCTGGGCGGCTTTTTTGCTATCCTGCGCGGCTCCGTTTCGCGCGTTATCGTATAAAACTCCAAGCTCGTAGCAGCTTGCACCGTTTCCGTCGTAGCACTCTTTTTACAGCACGTTTATATCTGCGCCGACAGCCAAAACCGAAGTCTCGATTAACGGTAAAATTAAATTCGCTCCTATTTAAATTTGCTTTCGCATTTTACGCAAAGCGAGCTTAAATTCGGGCGACTCGGTCAAATTTACGGTTCAAATTTGACATAAATTTGAGCTAGCGCCGTAAAGGAGCGGGTCTCGGTAGCGTAAACCGGCGATAAAGGGATGGCGGCGACTTGCAAATTTGAGAGCGAATTTGCCCTCAAATTTGATTAAATTTACTTTTCGGCTATGATTTTTACGATCTCGCAGATGACGTTGCTGGCCGCGCGTAGCGATTTTACCGGCAGATACTCGTAGATGGAGTGAAAGTTGTGCGCGCCGGTAAATAGGTTTGGACACGGTACGCCTTTTTCCGAGATGACCGCGCCGTCGTATCCGCCTCGCATCGGGATCACTTTTGGCTCGATATTTAGGCGTGCGTAGGCCTGCTTTGCCGCGACGACTGGCAGGCTATTTTCGCCGCCAGCGAGGTAGTTAAATACGTTTTTGTAGCGGTCTTTTAGGCTGATTTGAATTCTTTGCGCGCCGTAAATTTTAGCAAACGAGTCGGCAAGATCTTGCAAAAACGCCATGCGCTGCGCGTATTTTGCCTCGTTAAATTCGCGAACGTCAAGCTTTAGCACGGTCTTTGCGCTGTTGCCAGATAGCTCCTTGACCCAGTAGTAGCCCTCGACGCCGCCCGTATATTCAGGCGCTTCGCCGCCGGGCAGCATCGAGATAAATTTGTGCGCGAGCAGCAAGGAATTTACGAGCTTGCCCTTGGCGTTCATCGGGTGCGCGGACTGCCCGGTAAAAGTCACGACCGCGTCGCCGGCGTTCCAGTTTTGGTAAATCAGCTCGCCTATGCCGCAGCAATCAAGACAGTAGGCAAAATCAGCCTTGATCTCCGAGACGTCAAGCGCCTTGGCACCGCGTAGGCCTTGTTCCTCGTCGGGCAAAAAGCCAAACGTCACGTCGCCGTGCTCTATTTGCGGGTTTTGTATGAAAAACTGCGCGGCGTTTACGATGGCGGCGATCGCGGCCTTGTCGTCCGCGCCTAGCAGACTGGTGCCGTCGGTTACGATGAGATCGTCTCCGACGTAGCTCGCTAGCTCTGGAAATTCGCTAAGTTTGAGCGTTATGCCTAGCTCTTTATTTAGCGTGACGTCGCCGCCCTCGTAGCGCACGATTTGCGCATTCGTGTCGTTTTTTTGCTCCACGCTCGTATCAAGGTGCGCGAAAAACGCCACGGACGGCAGCTTTTTAGAGGAATTTGACGGCAAAACGGCCGTGGTTATAGTGTTTTCTCGCCTTTTTATATTTTGCAGGCCAAGCTCCTTTAGCTCGCTTTCTATCAGCTTTGCTAGATCGTGCTCGGTTGGGTTTGAGGGCATGATGCCCGCCGCGCCCGCTTCGCGGTTTGTCGTTGTGTTGATCTTCGTGTAGCGCAGAAATCTCTCGACTATGTCCATGTTCGCTCCTAAATTTGAGATAAAATTTATGAAATTATACTATCTTTTAATTAAGCTTAAAATAAAATTTTAATATTTTTCGGCAAGTTTAAAATTTAATCGGTATAATTCGCAAACTAAATTTAAAGGAGCAAAAATGCGAAATTTACGTTACGTAAGCGACCTTTCGGACTTTCGTCAGGTTTTTTCGGCGACTCTGGGCAAGATGGCGACCGTGCAAAATAGATTTGCGGATATCGTCGGCAATCTCGACTGGAACGTTGATTTTGACAGCTGCGAGATAGCTTTCGGCGATCAAATTTACAAGATACAGTTTATCGGTAGCGAGTCAAACGTGAGCGACACGTGGCTGTGGGGACACGCGAACGTAAATAACTTCGGCGAGGAGGCGACGCGGTTTTCTGCGGAGGTGCTAAGCGCAGGGCTAGAGTGGGGTTTGCAGGCTTTTAGCGAGCCTAGCTTTGAGCTGGATGAGACCTTTAACGGCCATACGCTGTGTATCGCCGCGTGCGGAGTCGCTGACGAAAATTTATGCTACTACGGCTGCAGACACGATAAGGGCTGCGCATTTGTGGCTATCACAGATGCGCCGGCTTCGCTTTTTGAACCTCTTAGCGCGCACGAGTTTGTTAAAACAGCAAGTAGCTGCATACAAAATCACGACGTAGATCATAAAATTTTCATCAAAAGCTTTTTGGAATTTAACGGAGTCAAATTTGATGAAAATATCGAAAAAGGCGGATTTTTTAAGAAAGGCAAAGACGAGATCGTAGCTAAATTTGACAAAGAGCTTTTGATCAAATTTGACGATAAGGGTAGGATTTCGGGATTTAAATACGAATTTTAATTTGGGTAGTTTGAGCAAGGCGATGAGCTAAAAGCCCACCGCCTTAAATTTACGAATGGAAGTGAAACTCGTCCGGGTGATCGAGTGCGTAGCGGAATTTCTCCATATCTACTTTTTTATCCCAGATCGAGATGATTAGGCAGCCTACGGCGTTGCCGCAGAGGTTTCCGACCGCACGCATCTCGGACATAAATTTATCCACGCCAAGCAGCACCGCAACCGTAACCACTGGGATACCTGCGCTTGGAAGCGCGGCAAGCGTACCGGCAAGTATGATAAATCCAGAGCCTGTGACGCCGACGGCGCCCTTGCTCGTTACCATCAAGATGACGAGAATTTGTATCAAATGCTCAACGGTTAGCGGGATACCGAAAGCTTGAGCGAGGAAAATAACGCTAAGCGATAGGTAGATGTTCGTGCAGTCGAGGTTAAACGAATATCCAGTCGGTATGATGAGTCCGACCGCGCCCCTGTGGATACCTGCGGCTTCTAGCTTTTGCATGAGCGGAGCTAGCGCGGTCTCCGAGGAGCTAGTCGCAAACACGATCAAAACTTCTTTTGCGATGAAGCGCATAAATTTAAAGATATTGACTTTTGCAAAATAGCAAATTATACCCAGAACGACGAATATAAAAAATAAGCTTGCAATCGCCATAACGAAAAGTAGCTCAAGCATACCCAAAAGCGAGTTGATGCCAAATTTGCCGATCAAAAACGCCATCGCTGAAAATGCCGCAACCGGACTAAATAGCATCAAAATCGTAAGTAGTTTTAGCACCCAGTGCTGAACAATTTCAAGCGGTCTTAGGATCTTCTTTTTATAGTCGTGCTTTAAAAACGAAATCGCAACAGCCGTCACGATGGCTAAAAATAGTACTTGAAGCGTGTTTGATTTGATAAACGGATCAAGTAGATGCACGTAAGGGAAAATGCCGTCTACAGGCACCGCACCGCGTAAAATATGAAGCGTATGCGCTAAAATTCCGCTATTTGCGTCTATATTTGAGGCTTGGCTCGTAAATTTCTCTACGCTGGAGGCGTCAAGCTGCGTGTAGTCAAGGTGCATATCGTGGCCCGGTCTTAGCGTCTCGCCAAAAATTATACCAACGGCAAGAGCTATGGTGCTAACGACCTCAAAGTAAATAAATCCTTTAAGTCCGATGGAGCCTAGCTCCTTCATACTCTCAAGCCCGATGATACCTGAGACTATCGTGAGGAAAATGATCGGTCCGATGAGAGCTTTTAAAGCTTTGATAAAGTAGTCGATGCCCGGCTTGCTCGCGATGCCTAGGTCGGGGAATATCATACCGACCGCGATACCCGCGACGATGCCGAAAACCACCCAAAACGCTAGGTTGGTAAACATTCTAATAAGAAAAGGTTTTTGCGGTTTTGCCGCGTTTGAAACGCTTGGGTTCAAGAGGTGTCCTTTAAAAATTATTAAAAAGCTATTTTAACAAATAAATTTATATAAAAAGATAAAAATTGCAGCGATTTTTGGTCAAATTTTACCAGCCGCCGCAAATTTCGTCAAATTTTACAAACTCTCTAAAATTTCGATTGAGTTTATCTTGTCGCCTTGCTTGATGCTATCTAGAGTCTTTAGGCTCGCTTCGTCCACGATCTGACCAAACACCGTATGTACGCCGTCAAGGTGCGGCTGCGCGCTGTGACAGACGAAAAACTGACTACCGCCCGTGTCGCGTCCGGCGTGCGCCATAGATAGCGTCCCTCGTTTGTGCTTGTGCTTTTGTCCTACGCACTCGCATTTGATGCGCCAGCCCGGCCCTCCGGTGCCCGTACCGTGCGGACATCCGCCCTGGATCACGAAATTTGGGATCACGCGGTGGAAATTTAACCCGTCATAAAAGCCGCTTTTAGCTAGCTGGGCGAAATTCGTCACCGCTTGCGGCGCTTCGTCGCCGTAGAGCTCGAGCTTCATATCGCCTTTTTCCGTATGGATCACGGCAAATTTGAGCTTAGTAAGCTCGGCCGCATCGATGTCGTAGATTTTTAGTTCGTCGTTTCTCATTTCGTTCCTTAAATTTATTCTATATTAGTATAAACCGCTTGCACGTCGTCGTCGTCTTCGAGCTTATCAAGCAGCTTTTCCACCTCGCTCATTTGCTCTTCATTTAGACTTATGGGCGAATTTGCGATGTATTGCAGGCTTGCTTTTTTAGCCTCTAGGCCCAGCTTTTCGATACCTTCGCTAAGAGTGCCAAAGCTCGCGTAATCGCCGTAGATATAAAGCGCGCCGTCTTCCTCCTCGATCTCGGTTAGACCGAAGTCGATGAGCTCTAGCTCGATCTCGTCAAGCTCCTTTGCGGGCATGTCAAGCTCAAAAACGCTCTTTCTAGTAAACATGAAATTTAGGCTTCCGCTAGGCAAAATTTCACCGCCGTTTTTGCTAAATATCGCCTTGACGTTTGCGACCGTTCGAGTCGGGTTATCGGTGGCGCACTCGACGATGATTTGCACGCCGTGAGCACCCTTGCCGTCGTAAAAGATAGTCTTGATATCAGCGCTATCCTTACCGCTAGCGCGTTTTATCGCCGCGTCGATGTTGTCTTTTGGCATGTTTTGCGCCTTGGCCGCTGCTATCGCGGCGCGAAGTTTCGGGTTCATATCAGGCTCGGTGCCGCCCTCTTTAGCCGCCACGGTTATGGCTTTTGCGAGTTTTGGAAAAACCTTACTCATCTTGTCCCAGCGCGCTTCCTTCGCGGCGCGCCTATATTCAAACGCTCGTCCCATTTCGTTCCTTTAAAAATTTTTTCCCAATTATATCTAAAAAAATTTTGCATTTTTTTAAAAACGCGAGGTTTTGAGCGTATTAGCAAAAAATTTAGCTTTCAGTCCTATAATCCGCGTATGATTTTAAATGCCCGAAAAGACGACGCCGAGCGTTGCATAGAGCTGCTAAATTTAGCCATGGAGGACATCGCTTTTACGCTTAGCGGCGTGAGCGATCCCGTTAAGAGCGATGAAATTCTGCATAAATTTTTTAGAAGCGAGATAAACCGCCTAAGCTACAACAACGTTTTTGTTTTCAAATTTGACGGCGAGATCGCGGGGGCGATTTGTGCTTACGACGGAGGCGAGATCGAAGCGCTAGATGGGCCCATTAGGACGCATTTGCAGACGCTTGGTTTAAATAAATTTCCGCAGACTGAGTGCTTCGCGGACGAGCTATATATCGATAGTCTTGCCGTGGACGAGAGATTTCGCGGACGAGGTATCGCAAAAGAGCTAATCAAATTTGTCTTTACCCTCGCGCCGAAACGAAATATCAAAAAAGTAGCTCTCGTCGTCGATGAAAAAAAGCCTAAAACCATGGCTTTTTACGAGCGCTTGGGCTTTGAGACCGACTGCGAAATGATCATAAATTCTCACAAATACTATCATATGACAAAGGAGATAGGATGACTAAATTTAAGGTTGCTAACATCCACTGCGAAAACTGCGCAAACACCATAAAAAACGCTCTTGGCGATGAATACGGCGAGATAAAGGTCGATCTTAGCGTAGAGCCGAGGGTCGTCAGCGTAAATTTAGACGGCAAGGACGAGGCGAAATTTAAAGAGGAGCTGGATGATTTGGGATTTAGCGTCATAGGGAAAATTTGATGCAAAATATCAAACTAAACATCGCGGGCATGACCTGCGTAAACTGCTCAAACGCCATCGAGCGCGTAACTAAAAAGATCTCGGGCGTGATAGATGCGAAGGTCAGCTTCGCAAACGGCTCGGGCGAATTTATCATAGAAAGCGCCGAAGTACAAGCCGCGATAGAGGAAAAAATAAAAAAGCTAGGCTACGGCGTGGCAAGGGATTTGGCGGAATTTGAAGCCAAGCGCGAGAAACATATCTTAAATTTACGCCGAAATTTCCTAGCCGCCGCCGCTTTTAGCGCGATAATCATGGCGCTTGAGATGAGCGAGCAGCCAAGCGCGGCAAAATCAGCTATTATGCTGGCGCTTGCCTTTATCACGATAGCTACGTGCGGGCGGGACTTTTTCGTCCATGCTTACGGCGCGCTAAAAAATAAAAATTTCGACATGAACGTACTCGTCGCGCTGGGAACAAGCACGGCGTTTGCGTATTCGCTGGGGGTTTTTATCGCGGGCGAGCACCTACCTGAAAACATGCGCCACCTCTACGTCTCGGGTGCAGCTATGATAACGGCTTTCGTGCTGCTTGGTAAATTTTTAGAAGAGCGCTCAAAAACCCGCGCGGGCGATTATATAAAATCGCTCATGAATATGTCGCCAAAGACCGCTCTCGTACTACAAAAAGACGGCAGCGCGCTGGAAGTGGATGCAGTGAGCCTAAAAATAGGCGACGTCGCGGTCGTAAAGAGCGGCTACGCGGTGCCTTGCGACGGAGTCGTGATAAACGGCGGCGCGGAGATCGATACCTCGATGCTAACGGGCGAGAGCTTGCCCGTCTATAAAAAACAAGGCGACGAGGTCAACGCAGGAACGATAAATTTAAACGGCTACATCAACGTAAAGGTTACTAAGCCCGCTAATCAAACGCTTTTGTCGCAAATTTTAGAGCTTTTAAGCGACGCGTCGAGCAAAAAGATGCCTATTAGCCGCTTTGCCGACCGCGTGGCAAATATCTTCGTGCCTAGCGTGATCGCTATCGCCGTCGTTACGTTTTTTGCATGGTTTGCGATTACGGGAAATGCGCTACAGGGCGTGCTAAGCGCGGTTTGCGTGCTCATTATCTCGTGTCCTTGCGCGCTGGGGCTAGCTACTCCGATAGCTATCGTCTCCTCGCTATCTCTGGGCGCTAAAAACGGAATCCTCATTAAAAATCCCGAAGTTTTAGAGGTTCTTGGCGGCGTGAAATACGCGGTATTTGATAAAACCGGAACGCTAACCAAGGGCGAAATTTCGGTAAATTTTACCGATATAAATGATGAAAATTTAGCCAAAATCGCCGCGCTAGAAGCCAAAAGCTCGCATCCGATATCAGCCGCTATCGTTAGATACGCAAACGAGCTGGGGCTTAAAATTTTAGGCGACGAAAAGGGTTTTGAAAATATCGCGGGGCGCGGCGTAAAGAGCGACGATGAGAGCGTGATAGCGGGCAACGAGGCTCTTTTAAGCGAGCTTGGCGTGGAGATAAACGCGCAGGCTAAAGAGCAAATTGCCAAAGCGCAAAACGAAGGAAACGGCGTAGTGCTAGCCGCCGTGGATAAAATTTATGTTGGATTTATAGCCCTTAGCGACACGGTAAAAGAAGACGCCGCGCAGGCTATGCAAAGTCTAAAAAACGCCGGCGTAACGCCTGTGATGCTAACCGGAGATAATGCCTTTACCGCTAAAAACGTGGCTGGCAAGCTAGGTATAGAAAAGGTCTTTGCCGGCATGCTGCCTAATGAAAAATTTGAAACCATAAAACGCCTGCAAGAAGAGGGCGGAGTGCTGTTTGTGGGTGACGGTATCAACGACGCCGCACCGCTAAAGCAAGCAAATGCGGGCATCGCGATGAGTAGCGGCGCGGATATCGCAAAAGAGGTCGGCGACGTAGTGCTAGTAAAAAACGATCTAAAAAGCGCGGTAGCTACGATAAATTTAGCCAACGAGACGATGAAAACGATAAAGCAAAATTTATTTTGGGCGTTTGTTTATAATGCCGTTTGTATCCCCGTCGCGGCGGGAGTTTTGGCGCCGTTAGGATTTATGCTAACGCCTGTTTACGGGGCTGCAGCGATGTGTTTTAGCTCGGTTACGGTCGTGCTAAATTCGATCAGATTGCGATTTAAGCAAATCTAAAATTTAGCCTAAATTTTGTAAAATCCCGCAAAAAAAGGAAAATGATGAATTTAGGTAAATTTTACGCCGTGATCGCAAGGATATTTGCGCTAAATTTCGCTCTGCCGCCGAGCGCAAAGCTTTTTGGCGAGCTAAATAAAAATCCAAAATGGATAATAACAAACGATAGCGAAGCAAACGCCAAAGGACGCGCGCTATACGAGGAATCGGTAAAAGGCGAAAGCATAGAAGAGATATCAAAGGACTTTGCGAATTTGAAAAAATATTTTAACGCTGAGTTTTTTTTCGAGGGCGATAAGGCGCGGCTTGAGGGCTTTTATAAAAAGTGTAAATTTAGTCCGAATTTAAATGTCAGCACGGTTGATAGCCTTACGAACGAGCTTTCGTTTTTTTCGTGGATCGTCGAGCTAAAACAAGACGAGCTAACGAAGGAAATTTTAGGCGTTTTGCTAAGCTCGTATCTGCTACCGTACGCCAAAAAACTAGCTCCCGTTTTGCAAAGCGAAGCGAAAAGTAAATTTTACCACGCGATGGGCTATCTTTTCGAGGATTTTGCGAGCGGCATCGAAAATACGCTAAAAGTCAGGGTCGTTCCTAGATGAGTTGGTGGAACGACTTTTATATAAATTTTGATCCAGTTGCGTTCGAGCTGTTTGGCATCAGGGTGCACTGGTACGGGATAATGTACGTCCTGGCGCTTTTGGTGGCGCTTGGGATGGCTAAATTTATCGTCAAACGCGATAAAATCGCTATCTCAAACTCCATACTCGATAACTACTTCTTCTGGGTGGAAATCGGCGTGATACTGGGCGCGAGGCTCGGCTATATCGTCATTTACGACCCAAATACCGCTTATTATCTCACTCATCCTTGGCAGATTTTTAACCCCTTTCACGACGGCGAATTCGTCGGTATTCGCGGCATGAGCTATCACGGTGCGGTGGTCGGGTTTTTGATAGCGACGTGGGCTTTTTGCCGTAAATTTAAGCAAAATTTGTGGCAGCTTTTGGATCTCGTCGCGCTTAGCATTCCGCTTGGATATTTTTTCGGTCGCATCGGAAATTTTTTAAACCAAGAGCTATTCGGTCGTATCACGGACGTCTCATGGGCGATCAACGTCGCGGGGCAGATGCGTCACCCGTCGCAAATTTACGAAGCCGTTTTAGAGGGACTTGTCGTTTTTGCTATTCTTTTTATTTATAGACGATTTAAGAATTTCGACGGCGAGCTTATCGCGCTTTATGCCGTGCTTTATACTTTGGCTAGATTTATCTGCGAGTTCTTTAGAGAGCCTGATTTTGGGTTGGGTTTCGTGTTTTTAAATTTATCAATGGGACAAATTTTATCTCTTTTAATGCTTGCCTGCGGTATTTTACTTTATGTAATCTTAAATAAAAAATATACAAATTTTTAAAAAGTTTTTAAAGTAATTTACGCTACTATTAGATCGTTTTTTTAGTATCATGGTTTAAATTATTTTTAAGTTATGATAACGCATTTCAAATTTAGGAGGGCTCATGAGTGGGCTAATCGAGGGCTTCTTGGGTAGGCAAGCGGATACGAAAAAAAGTCGTACTCCTGCCGTTTGGGACAGATGGCAAAGTATAACGGGACTAATTTTGGCCTGTTTTATTTTATGTCATATGATTTTTACCTCTACCATCTTGTTTGGTAAAGGCGCGTTTAACGCCGTCGTAGGATTTGCGGAGGCTAAATTTTTATTCGGCGAGGCCACGTGGTGGATCACCAACGTCATAGCTGCGGTAATATTTGCCGTTTTTATCGCTCACGCGTTTTTAGCGATGAGGAAATTCCCTGCAAACTACAGACAATACATTATGTTTAAAGGTCATAAAGACCGTATGAAACACCTTGATACTACGCTTTGGTGGTTTCAGTTTTTAACCGGTTTTGCTCTATTTTTTGCAGCCAGCGCGCACTTAGTCGATATAATATTTGGCGGACACATCACTGCCGATAAATCAGCGGCTGCATTTCATCAACTAGAAATTTTTTACTTCGCTTTACTTGTATTTATGGTTGTTCACGCTAGCGTGGGAATGTACCGCCTATACGTAAAATGGATAAGCATCGACGGAGTAAACAAACAAGAGATGTTCGCAAAAAGAAATAAAGCCAAAACTGCGATATTTGCGGTTTTTGGAGCGCTCGCGGTCATCGCGCTGATCGCCGATTTCGTGTGGATCAGTCTTTAGGAAAAGGAGCTTTAAAAAATGAACGTAAAATATTATGATGCATTAGTTATCGGAGGCGGTCTAGCGGGGCTTCGCGCTGCCGTTGCCGCTGGAGAAAAGGGGCTAAGTACGGTAGTTTTAAGCCTAATTCCCGTTAAACGCTCGCACTCTGCGGCTGCGCAAGGCGGCATGCAAGCCTCTTTAGGAAATTCAAAAATGAGTGAAGGCGACAACGAGGACATACACTTTGCAGACACTGTAAAAGGTAGCGACTGGGGCTGCGACCAACAAGTTGCACGTATGTTTTGCCAAACTGCTCCAAAAGCTATCCGTGAGCTAGCCGCTTGGGGCGTGCCTTGGACTCGTATCACAAAAGGCGAGAGAAGCGCTATTATTAATGCCCAAAAAACAACTATCGTAGAAAAAGAAGAGGTCCACGGACTCATCCACTCTCGCGACTTTGGCG
>CAUSAR010000056.1:0-13624 GCA_963529735.1 uncultured Campylobacter sp. | reverse complement strand
ACTAAAAAAGAACTTAAATTTATATAGCTTTAAATTTGGCGAAATTTCGAAATCAAACTTAACGATAAAAGCAAAATTTAAAAGTTATTCACATATGGCGAAGCGGTAAAATTTGAATCGAAATTTAAAAAGCGAGCCCGAATCTAGGCTCGCAAATGGCATCAGTGCTCGCCCTTGTGTAGGAAATAAAGCCCCAAGCAAAGCGCCAAAATCGAGGCCGCAAGGTAGGTCATCTCAAGCGGCGTAGTGAAATTTGCGTGCAAAACGCGCTGGAAAAAGTTAACGATAAGCACCATGATGATGACCTTACCGAGTTTATCCTTAAGCTCGTCGAGCGAGTGCACCTCGAGGACTTTGCTCTGTTTGGACTGCTTGAGCTCCTCGATTTCGGAGATAAACAGCTCGTAAATGCCGAAGCTAAAGATGTAAAGCACGAGCGCCATGAGGTAGAGGTCGATCGCGCCCACGATCTCGCCGACGACTTCTGAGTGGAAGTTCTCCGGGTGAAAATCGCCGAAAAAGTAGTGATAAACGGCGACGAAAACCTTGCCTACGTCGTAGCTGGCGATAACGAAAAGTACGATCGCGCCGAGCAATCCAAACACCACGGGCAGGAGCGTGAAGGCGTTGCTAAAGAGCAGGATTTTTTCAAAAGTTTTACGCATTAATTCCCTTTGTTTAAAAATAAAACGCGTATTTTATAATATTTTCCTTAAAGCTAGGGCGTGGATTTGGGTTGGCGCGTGTGGTTTGGGTTGTTGTCGGGCGGGGTTAAATTTGAGTTTTGCGCGGTTTGCGAAGCTCTTTTTGGCGAGCGCGACGGCTTGGCGAGCGGGCCAAATTTGAGTTTGTTAAATTTGATTGCGTAAATTTGATTTTAAAGCCGGCTGATTGCAGTTTGAGCCGTAAAGACGCGGGTAAATTTATGCGTCAAATTTAAACGCAAAGCTAGAAAATTAAAGCAAGTAAAATTTAGCCGAATCTACGCCAAAGCGAGGCAAGGCACGCCCACCAAATCAAAGCGTAAATTCGGTAATTTTAAAACAAAATGCAGGCGACTACTCCTGCATTTCTATCCATTTTTGCGCGATTCTTACGGCATTGGTCGCCGCTCCCACGCGGATCTGGTCGGCGCTGCACCATAGATGTAGAACGTTTTTGCGGTAGTTATCCGTGCGGATGCGTCCGACGTAGGTTTCGTTGGTGTCGCTTGAGATGCTTGGCATCGGGTATTTCTTTGCGGCTGGCTCGTCTACGACTACGATGCTAGGCGCTTTGCGCAAAATTTCGCGAGCGGCAGCGGCATCCACGTCTTTATCAAAATGAATCGTGATAGCCTCTGAGTGGCTGCGAAGCACCGGCACGCGCACGCAGGTCGCGCTCACTTCCATATTTTTGTGGAGGATTTTTTGGGTCTCGTTGACCATTTTCATCTCCTCTTTCGTGTAGTCGTTGTCCAAAAATACGTCGATGTGCGGGATGACGTTAAAGGCTAGCTGATGCGCGAAGACCTTCGGCTCGCACTCGTCGAGCTTAAACTCGAAAAACTTTTGTAGCTGCGTGACTAGCTCCTCCATGCCCTCTTTGCCCGCGCCCGAAGCCGCCTGATAGGTCGAGACGTCCACGCGGTTGATGCCGTACGCGTCGTCTAGCGGTTTTAAAATTTGCACCATCTGGATGGTCGAGCAGTTTGGGTTGGCGATGATGCCGCGGGTTTTCCACTGCGCGATGTCCTGCGGGTTGCACTCGGGCACGACTAGCGGCACGTCCGCGTCCATCCTAAAGTGGCTGGTGTTGTCGATCACGACGGCGCCGCTGGCGGCTGCAAATTTGGCGTATTTTTCCGATACCGATCCGCCAGCGCTAAAAAACGCTATGTCGATCTCGTGCTCGTCAAAAACCGTCTCTGTAAGCTCCATGACTTTATGGTTTTTGCCTTTAAACTCTATTTGGGTGCCTGCGCTTTTCGCGCTTGCTAGCGGTAGTAGCTCGCCCACCGGGAAATCCACCTCCTCCATAACGCGGAAAAGTTCCTCTCCGACTGCGCCGGTTGCACCTACGACGGCAACGTTAAATTTTCTCATTTTAGACTCCTTTTTTGATTTTTGTTTTTACTTCTTGGTCGGCAAAACCGCCCTGCGACCAACCCCATCGGTTGGATCCCGCACTCCTCGTAGCGTAGTCTCGTCGCAAGCGGATGCGATGCGAAAAGACTTGTCCGACTTTGCGGACCAAGTTTAGGTTTTTTGCTATCAAACTGACTGTGACCGCTCTTGCCCATTAAATTTAACTCGAATTTGCGATCAAATTTGACTTCTTTGATATTCAAATTTGCCGCTCAAATTTGCCAAACCGTACGCCGCATTTTCAGCGTCGCAGTCTCGGCCGACTAAATTTAAACTAAAATTCTGCTTATTTTACTCGCGTAAAGCTTAAATTTAAGCTATTTTCTGCTGCGCGCCTGTAAAAAAAGATCGCCCGGTTGTATTTCCTCGCCTTCGCTAAGTATCGCCGCTCGCTGCACGACGGAGATTAGCTCGCGGATATTGCCCGGAAAATCGTAGTTTTCAAGCTCTTTTACCGCCGCTTCGGAAAAGCTTTTTGCGCCAAGGCTAAACTCCTCGCAGCTTTGCCTTAAAAAGCGCTCAGCGATAGGCAGGATCTCCTCTTTTCGCTCTCTTAGCGGCGGGATGGCGACGGGCACGGTGTTTAGGCGGTAGAACAGATCCTCTCTAAATTTACCCTCGCTAATCATCGCGGGCAGGTTCGCGTTCGTCGCGGATACGATGCGAACGTCTATTTTGACGCTCTTTGTAGCGCCAAGGCGTGTGATCTCGCGCTCCTGGATCGCGCGCAGGAGTTTTGGCTGCAAATTTAGCGGCATCTCGCCGATCTCGTCTAAAAACAGCGTACCGCCGCTTGCTAGCTCAAACTGCCCCTTTTTCATCGCCGAAGCATCGGTAAATGCGCCCTTTTCAAAGCCGAAAAGCTCGCTTTCTATCAAATTTTCTGGGATAGCGGCCATGTTTATCGCGATAAACGGACCGTCCTTGCGCGGCGAGTTTTTGTGGATAAATTTGGCAAACAGCTCCTTGCCCACGCCGCTCTCGCCCATTAGCATCGCCGAGGCGTCCGTTTTTGCGACGCGAGAGGCTAAATTTAGCGCGTTAGCAAGCGCTGGCGAGCTAGCGACGAAATCGGTCGAATCGGCCTGCAAATTTGACCCGTTTTGCGCAGCTTTTAGACTTGCTGCGGGCAGTTTACGGCGTAAAATTTCGACCCTTTTTATCGCCTCATACAGCGTTTGCGCGTCAAATGGCTTCGTGAGGAAGTCTTTGACGCCCAGGCGCACGCTCTCGATGGCTTTGTTTAGCGTCGCGTTGCCCGTCATTATGATGACGTCAAATTTGCCATCCAGGCGCTTGATGAACTCCAGTCCGTCCATCTGGGGCATGTTGATATCGGTGATGATGAGATCGACGTCCTCGCCCATTTTTTTAAGCGCCTCGACCGCGCTTTTATAGCTTTTGATTTTTAGATCGTCGTATTCGCCAAGCGCGATCTCTAGGGACTTGCGCATATTGATGTCGTCTTCTACTATTACGATGTTCATCTTTTACTCTTTGTTTTTAAATACGCTTATGATAGCCGAAGAGGGCTTAAATTTCACCGTAAAACGCATGGGAAATAGCGTGAGATCGGTTGTGGAGTTCATAGTTTTGTTGCGTTGGACGAAGCGATCTTCGACCTTAAATTTATAAGGCAAAAAGCACTCGAAAAGCTCGTTTTTATGTAGATTTAAAAACTCTAGCGAGCTTTGCGCAGGCTGCTTTGGGGCGTCAATTTCGCATAGATACTCATACTCTAGCTCGCTTAGAACCATCGCTTTTGAAAGCGCGATATCGTCGTAAACGACGGTATGATTTTTAGTGGAGATTTTGGCCCAGAGGATAAACTCCTCCGAGCCGTAAAGAAGCGCCGCAGCGACAATCAGTAAGCAAAAATTTCTTGCCACTTGCTTTGGTCTATTTTCATTTCCATTCTGACGCGATATAGCCCGTCTTTAAAGTCGTGCTCGACGATGGAAGCGTTTTTGATAAGGCCTGCTACTTGAGCCGTGATAGTCGAGTCTCTAAGCATCGCGTCTCTAACCGTATCTTTGGAGTTTATCTTGACTCCGTATAGCTTCTCGGCTAGCTGTCTGTGCGCATCCGCGATGGCCGCGCGTTTAGCTAGTGCTAGAGACTGGGCGTGAGAGACGGTGTTGGTCGGAGCGATACCCTCACCCACGGCGCCAAATACCGCATCAGCCGGTTCGATATCGTATATCATCTTTTCTTGTTTCATCACGCTTCTGATGTCTTCTTTATCGACCTTTTGGATGACGATGTCTTGCTTTGCCGATGTTGCGTCGTCGGAGGCAAAAGGGTTGTTAAAAGAGCAACCGCTCGTCAAAAATACTACTGCGCCTAAAACCGCGAATGTAATTTTTTTCATTCTTGAACCTTTAAATTTAGTTGTTTTTTTGTTTGCAAATTTACTAGCAAATTGTATTCCAAAAACACTAAATTCATTCTAAATTTTCTAGCGTCTCTTCGCCGCTCTCATCCTCGCCATCATCGGCTTTAGGACACTTGGCGATACTGACTACGTCGTCGCCGTCCACATTTACAACGATGACACCGCTGGTGTTTCGGCCGGCTTTGCGGATGCTTTGCATATCGACGCGTATCATCTTGCCGCTTGAGGTTAGAGCCATCAGATCTTGTTCGTCATCAACCATTACGACGCCGATTAGATCGCCGGTGCGATTCGTTAGCTTCATGCAGATTACGCCCTTGCCGCCGCGATTTGTTAGGCGGTATTCGTCTGCGGTCGTGCGCTTACCGATACCTTTTTGAGATATGCTTAGCACCTCTTGATCGTTATTTTCGATGACGGCTGCGCCAACGACCTCGTCGCCAGCTTCTTTAAATTTGATACCCGTCACGCCGCGAGCCGTTCTGCCCATCTGGCGGACTTTACTGAGTTTAAATTTGAGGCACATGCCCTTTTTGGTTACGATAAATAGCATCTTTTCGCTATCGTCGCTTCCTTCGGCTACGTTTTCGTCGTTTTCTTCGTTATTTTCCTCATCGATCTGAGCTTCTATCGCCTCTATCTCGTTTATCTCGGTCTCTACGCCAAGCTCGTCGATTATATTTATCGGCTCTTCTTCGCCCTCGACGATGAGAGCCGTTACTAGCTCGTCGTTCTCGTCTAGGCTAATAGCGCGCACGCCAATAGAGCGGATGTTTTTAAATTCGCTCAAATTAGTGCGTTTTACGATGCCGTTTTTGGTGAAAAACGTGAGCGATTTGCTTTGGGCAAAATCAGTCGTCGGGATGATCGCCTTGATCTTTTCGTCAGGCTGTAGCTGGATGAGATTTACTACCGCTTTGCCTTTTGCCGTGCGGCTTCCTTCAGGGATCTTATAGACTTTGAGCCAGTATAGCTGTCCGCGGTCGGTCACGAACATCAGCGTGTCGTGAGTGTTGCTCGTAAAGAAGCTCTCGATGAAGTCGTCGTCGTACGTAGTTACCGCGACCTTGCCTTTGCCGCCGCGTTTTTGCTTCTCGTACTGCTTACTTGGCACGCGTTTGATGTAGCCTCGGTGCGTGATGGTTACGACCATATTTTCGTTAGGGATGAGGTCCTCGATGTCGATATCGTCGTAGTCGTCCACGATCTCGGTAATGCGCGGCACTTTAAATTTATTTTTTATCTCGAGTAGCTCGTCTTTGATTAGTTTTTCTAGCAAGGTTTCGCTCTTTAAAATTTCATCAAGGCGCGCGATCTCGGCCATTAGCTCGGCTAGTTCGGCCTCTAGTTTTTCGCGCTCAAGACCAGTGAGTTTACTTAGCCTCATATCCAGGATCGCGTTTGCTTGTAGCTCGCTAAGGCTAAATTTTGCCACTAGTCCCTCGCGAGCGCTAGGCGTATCAGCGCTATTTTTGATGAGCTCGATCACCTCGTCGATATTATCCAGCGCGATCTTTAAGCCCTCTAAAATATGCGCTCTAGCTCTAGCTTTTTCTAGATCAAATATCGTGCGGCGGATGATGACGGTTTTTCTGTGACTTAAAAATAGCTTCAAAAGCTCGATTAGGTTAAATACCTTCGGCTCTTTGTTGTTTATCGCAAGCATTATGACGCCAAAGGTGCTTTCCATCGTCGTGGATTTAAAGAGATTGTTTAGCACGATGTCGCTCATCGCGTCGCGTTTTAGCTCGATGACGACGCGGATACCGTCTTTATCGGACTCGTCGCGCACTTCGCTGATGCCTTCGATCTGTTTTTCTTTGACTAGCTCGGCGATTTGCTCGATGAGGCGGGCTTTGTTCGTCTGATACGGCAGCTCGTCGACGACGATGACGTCTTTGTTTGGCTTTTTTTCGATGTGGGTTTTGGCGCGTAGTTTTACGCGGCCGCGTCCCGTGCGGTAGGCCTCGATGATACCTTTTTTGCCAAATATTATCCCGCCCGTCGGAAAATCAGGCCCTTTTATGTACTGCATCACCTCTTCTAGCGTCGCGTTTTTATTTTCGAGCACGAGCAAAAGTCCGTCGATTAGCTCGTCAAGGCTGTGCGGAGGGATATTCGTCGCCATACCGACGGCGATACCGCTAGAGCCGTTTAGTAGCAAATTTGGCACGCGGCTAGGCAGGACGTCTGGCTCGGTCTCTCTGTCGTCGTAGTTTGGGATAAAATCAACCGTGTCTTTTTCGATATCGCGCAAGATTTCTTCGGTTAGATTCGTCATCCTAGCTTCGGTATAACGCATCGCCGCTGCGCCGTCGCCGTCGATGGAGCCGAAGTTTCCTTGACCATCAACCGCCGGATAGCGCATGGAAAATTTCTGCGCCATACGCACGAGCGCGTCGTAAACGGCCGTATCGCCGTGCGGGTGGTACTTACCGATGACGTCGCCCACGATACGCGCGGACTTCATGTACGGGCTGCGGCTGCCGACTCCGAGGTTGTTCATCGCGTAGAGGATACGCCTGTGAACGGGCTTTAGACCGTCTCTGGCATCTGGCAGAGCACGACCGACGATGACGCTCATAGAGTAGTCGAGGTAGCTCGTTTTTATCGACTCTTCGATATCGACGGCTTGGATGTCTTGATTGTTTTCAAATATATTTTCCATATTTTTCCTTAAAATTTACTTGCCGATTTTAGCTTAAATTTGATAAAAACTTGCTAAATGGATATGTTTTATGGCGGCCAGATGAGGTTACGTTTGACCGAAATTTGGGGATGTTTGAGAATTTTACTTCGCTAGTTTTAAAATGCCAAATTTGAGTCCGCATTTTCCTTTGATTGAGTCAAATTTTAATACTTCGCATCGGCAAGCGTCAGCGCAAAAAGCACCTCGCAGCCGGCTTTTTGTAGCGTCCGTCTGGCTTCGTCTATCGTCGTGCCCGTCGTCACGATATCGTCTATCAAGATAACGGGAAATTTGGGCGTTTTTAAAAGCTTAAAATTTCGCGGATTTTTTAGGCGAAAGGCGAGGTCTTTGCCGTGATAGCTGACGTTTGAACCCGCATGCAAGCAAGCGTAAAGCGGACGGACGTCGCGACTTTTTAACGCGCGAGCTAGGATCGCCGTATGCGAGTAGCCGCTAGTCGTTTTGTCGTCGATCGGCACGGCATTTACTGGCGAGCCGAAGCTAAATTTGCGTGCAAAAATCTTAAAACTCAAATTTGCGAGCGCTCCGTAGACGAAAGAGCCGTGAAATAGGTGCTTTGAGTGGAGTAAATTTTTAACTTCGGAGTAATCAAAAAAGCTGTAAATTTTAAAATCGCCGTCCAAAGCGCGCGTCCTTGCGGGCGAGGAGAGCAGGTGATCTTTGCAAATTTTACAGATCACGCCGAGGCTCAGATGCCCGCAGTTAGCGCATCTCATCAGCTTTTTAGGATCTGGATCGCCGCGCGTTTTACGATGTCTTGTAGTAGCTCGTCAAAAAAGCTCTTAAACGCGCCGCTCGTGTGGATCGGGGCAAATTTAGTCTGCTCCTGCGAGACGTTTTTGGTGATAGTTTGATCGCCTCTATGCACCGTTATCGCAAGCTTTGCCGAGCCTTTTAGGTTGTCGGTGGAGTAGCCGCTTAGGTTTGCTTTAAGCTCGACGATCCTCACGTCCACGACGATATCGCCAAAGTCGCTCAAATTTGCACCCAGGCGCTTTAGCTCGGTGCTAAGGCCGTCTTGTAGCCAGCTTTCTATGCTATTTTGTAGCGTGACGTACTCTTTGACGTCGCCGTTGCTGCCGGTGATCGTGGCGACGATGCTTTTGTTTGCGCGGGCGTCCTCGATGCTATTTATACGGATATTTTTTTGGTAGCCCATCTGGTTTGAGGTTGATTGATACGGGGTTAAATTTAACACCGAACTGCGCTGCGAGCATCCGCTCATGACCGCGGTAAAAAGCGCGGCAGAAAGGGCTAAAAAAGCTAAATTTTTCATATTTTTCCTTTATAGTTTTGATATCTCTTCGGCAGCTTTGTTGGCAGCTTGTTTAACGAGAAGATAGACGTAGAGGTTAAAATCCTCCGCGTCCTCGGCCTCGAGCTTATGTACGTCTTGTCTGGTGGAGATATTTAGCACGCGGGTTTTGTTTATGTTTTTGACGCCTAGTTTGCCTTTCATCGCCGCGCTTAGATACTGCGACGGCTCGCTATACGAGGCTGCGTAGTCGGTAAAGGCAAAATCCACGCGGTACGTGTACGGCGAGGTTTGGCTATCCACGACCATGATGCCGCGGTTTAGCAGCTCGTCTTGTAAGAAAAGATGAAAAAGCCTCTCAAGGCGCTCTTTTGGATAGAGCATTTTCGCGCCGTTATTAGAGATAAATTTTATGCCGCTATCAGCTGCTCTTTCGTCGGCTATTTTGTGGATATAGACTTTTTTGATGGCCGCGTTCGTGTCGATCCTGCTTTGAGCGATGCAGCATTTTATCGCGACGTCGCTGGTGTAGTCCGTGCCGTTTATCTTGATGTCCTGACCGCCGCTAGCGCACGAGGAACAGTCTGCTTTGATACGCATCACCTCTTTGTAGCCTTTGGCGTTGCCTTCGCTAGTTTGAGCGACCTGTGGCGAGCTCTCGAACAGCCCGAAACATCCCGTAAAAAGGAACGCCGCAAATAAAAGTATAAAATTTTTCATAAAAATCCTTTCGTAAATTTTACATCTCGCAAGCAAAATTCTATCCAAATTTGAGATGAATTTCCAAATTTGCGTAAAATTTGGGGGAAATTGGAAATTCGTATAAATTTTATTAAATTTGATTTTTGAAATTTTAAAAGCGGAGATAGCGCTAAATTTAGCATTTTCGCAGTGCGGGTTCGGGCCAGTAAAATTTGCAAATTTATCCGCAAAATGCTCTTGGCGTAAGCAAAGCGGATAAACGATTACGTACTCAAAATCAAGCAAAACCATACGACAAAGGCCGCGGCTACGCAAATTTAGTCCGCCACGCCCATCATCACGCTTGAGTATTCGCCCTGCTTGACGTCTGTTTTTTCAGGCTTTTTGACAGTCATCCTATCCTCGGCCAATCCCGCCTGCGCTAGGGCCGCCTTGATAGCCTGAGCTCTTGCGTTAGCGAGTTCCAGCAGCTGCTCTTTTTTCACCTCGATGCCTTTTAGCACAGCCTCTCTCAGCGCCTTTTCGTCGGTACTTTTTTCTTTTGGAGCTAGCGATGCGAGCGCTCCTGCGTAGTCCTTGCCCGTTTGATTCATCGTTTGGCTTATTTTTTCGTTTAGTTTCGCATTTTTTAGAGCCGTTACGTCCACATCCGAGTAGGCGGGCGTAATGCTTAGTTTCATCTTAGGCTTTGCCGTGGTTAGCTTGATAAAGTCGGCTATCTTGGCCTGCTCGGATACGATAAGCTCGGCATTTGCAGGCATAAAGTCGATAGTGTTTAGATCCTGGCTACTTAGCCCTAGCATATTACCCAAAAATCTAAACGGAGCTAGCGTGATGTCTGCAAATAGCTTCTTTACGGCTTCCCAGACGATACCGCCGTATTTAAAGTCCGGGTCGTTTAGATCGCCCGTCACCGGCAGATCGATGTTTATCTGATTGTTTTGATCACTCAGGATCGAGATAGCAAGCGATAGGGGCAGGTTTACCGCGTCTTTAGACTCGACCTTTTCGCCAAGCGTTAGCGTGTCTAGATTTACGACATTGCTACCGTTTAGCTTAGAGTCCTTAACATCGTAGTTTAGAGTCAAATTTAGCTTGCCTTTTTCTATCTTGTAGCCCAAAAACTGCCCGCTATAAGGCGTGACGTCGACTAGATCGATATCTTTAAAGCTAAATTTGACTTCCGTGCTCTTTTTCGGGTCGTACGGCAGTAGCTTGAGCCCGATCTTACTAAAGCCGCTCTTGCCGACCACGCCCTCAAACGTACCCATCGTCGGGCGAGTACTGTCGATATCCATCAGCACGCCTTCTAGCTTGGTGATCTTAGTCGCAAACGGCATAAATAGCGACGCGTCGGAGAAGTCTATATCGCCGTTTTCTACGAGGATATTTTTGATGGCGAAGTCAAACTCGCCCTCTTTTTTCTGAGGTTTTGCGGCTTCGACAGGCTTTTCGTTTTTAGGGGTGGCTTGTTTTGCGTCCGCTTTTTGCGCCTTTTCGCTCTCGCTCTTTTTCACTAGACTGCTTAGATTTAGCTCGCGTTCTTTGTTTAAATGCGCCTTTAAAAACGGTGCGCTCAGGGTAACGCGCTCCAAATTTAAGAAATTTTTCGCAAATGAAATTTTAGAGAGTTTGAGATTTTTAAAAGCGAACACCTTGTCGCCAGAGCCGTCTGTAAGCTCGATGTTTGCGATGTTTGCCTTACCGCTTATGGAGGCGTCTGCGGCGTATTTTACGTTTAGCTCGGCGTTTAGCTCGCCGCTTTTTAGGCTCGCGTCCAGATAGTTTTTAGCGTAGACAAAGTAACGAGGCAAATTTGCGTCATTTAGCTTCACGTCCGCTTCGATATTTAGGGGTTCTGGCGTGATTTTACCGCTAAAAGCCAAATTTAGCTTTTGCGAGCTTTTCATGTCTATTTTGGCGCTTACGGGCGAGGCTAAATTTTCGCTGATATTTTGTAAATTTACGTTTAGCCCGTCAAATTTGTGCGCTATCTTTTGCCCCTCAAAGATATGGGTTATACCTATATCCGCACCCGTAACGGCGACGTTTTTGACGCTAAATTTAAATCCGCTCTTTGTATCTTGAGCGCTTTTTTGCTCGGTTTTTTGGCTCTTTTTTGAGGCGGTTTTTTCTACCGTTTTTTGAAATTTAGCAGGTTTTTTCGCGCTTTCGGTTTTGCTTTTGGCGCTTGATTTTTTAGCGACTGTTTTTTCGCCATTTAGTCCAAGCTCGCTAATAGCGCTAAGTTCGCCGTTTTCTTTTATATCGGTTGAAAATTTAGGCTTATTTACACTGACGCTTTCGATGCGAAGCGCGGTTTTGGCTAGATCTAGATCTGCGTCCTTCACGCCGATTTCGGCGACGGTAGCGAGCTCTTTATTTTTTGTTTTTAGCGCGATTTTTTGCACTTTTACTTCGCCGATAGAGGCGGCGCTAGCGTTATTTTCCAGCGTAAATTTAGGCGCGTTTATGATGAGTTTTTCTAGGCTTGCCGCGCCGTTTTTACCGACGGGAGCGGAGGCGGCGCTAAGAGTTAAATTTTTTAGGCTTGCCGCGATATTTTGCCCTTTTATTTTAGCATCCAGCTCACTTGCATTTGCGTCTTTTAGCTTTATCTCGCCGACGCTTTTTTCGGTCAAATTTACGCCGCTAACGCCCAGGGTTTTTAGCGCTGCGGAGGCGTTTATATCGCCTTTTTCGTTTATATCGGCCTTGAGCGCGACTCCGCTTAAATTTAGCCTGTTTAAATTTGCCTGCGCCTCGCCTTTAAAGCTCGTATTTTTAAATTTTATCTCGCTAATATCGGCTGCGAAGCTTCTTTTTTCGCTAACGTCGGCGCTTATCTTGATGGCGGGCAGATCAAGCTCCTCTAGGCTCAAATTTTGCCCGTCTAGCTGCGCTTCAAACGACTTTAAATTTAAAGCGGCGTTTTTTAAAGCGGCCTTAATAACGCCGCCGTCCGCGCTTAGTTCGTAGCTCGTTTTTGCATTTATAAGCGCGCTGTTTATGCGTAGATCCTTCGTATCGATGAAGCTAAGAGCGACGGGGCGGACGTTAAAGTCCTTGAGGCTAAGCTCGCCGTAAACGCGAAGCGGCGCGAGGTCGATGCCGCCCTGCCAGTCCAGCTTTTGCGCCAGCGTGGAGTTTGCGTCAAAAACGTGTTTGCCTGCGCTATTTTGCTCGGTATTTATACCTGAGATTTCGTAGTTTATGCCCTCAAATTTGGCGCTAAACGGCTGTTTTAAACTCTCGTCCGAGTAGGCAAACGAACCGCCGATTATCTTTGTGCTATTTAGGGCGAAATTTATGCTACTAGTTTCGTTGTTTTCGGCGCTAGTAGCGTTTGACTCGCCTAAAAAAGTAGCTAAATTTAGCGTGCCGTTTTTATCTCTAGCGATATTTACGCTAGGACTTTCAAGGCGCAAGATATCAACTTCTGCACGCTTGTTAAAGAGCGAAAAAGGCTTAAGTTTAACGTCGATTTGCTCCGCGCTAAAAAGCGGCGCGGTCGTGTTTAGTTCCGGGCGCGTGACGTTTAGCTCGAAGGTAAAGGGGTTAAATTTAGCCTCCGCCACGCTAAGGCTCGCATTTATATCCTTTAGCTTTGCGGGCAAGGTATTTTTAAGCGCGTAAGGTACGCCTAAAAAGCCCGCGAGCGTGTAGATAAGCAACAAGCCCGCAAGCGAGCCTAGGATAATAAGAGCGATTTTTTTACTTTTTTGCATAAATTTGCCTCTATTTTTTTGGAGGATTTTACTAGGATTTTGATTAAAGGGCGGTTATTTTGGCAAATTCATACGAAAAATTAGCGCCGTTTCTTAGAAAATTAAAGCCGAAATTTGATACAAATAAAAAATCAAATGCGGCGTATGATTTCTTTTTGACAAAACTTGGCACCCGTAAACTACGGAGATAATTTAAAATCTGGTCGATAAAATAGCGATTTTACTGTAAAATTCGGAATCAAATTTGTCAAACCGGGGAGCAAAAATGTTTCAGGCTTTCAGAATTTACGATTTTATAAAAAGCGATGAAAATAGCGATTTTTACGGCGTATTCGTCGATAGACTCTATCCTCGCGGAGTGAAAAAGGAGATATTTTGCTCGTTTTTATGGCTAAAATCCGTTACTCCGTCAAACGAGCTTAGGTCTTGGTTTCATGAGGACAAAGAGGCTAGATTTGAGGAATTTAAAGTTAAATTTAAGACCGAACTAGCAGACAAAGAGGCGAAGGTAGGACTGAACGAGCTAAAAACTCTAGAAAAAAAGCACGGTAAAATCGCTCTATTAACCGCGACTAAAGATATAAATTTAAGCCACGTTGCGGTACTTTTAGAACTACTCAGGGAGTAAAATTTAATCTACCTTTTATTTTTCATATTTTTTCGCTATAATCCCCCAACTTTTTAAATCGATTTTAAGTTTATAGCATC
>CAUSAR010000055.1:0-13822 GCA_963529735.1 uncultured Campylobacter sp. | reverse complement strand
GTATATTATCATCGCCTGATAATAGCTAAAAATCGGTAAAATTTAGCTAAATTTTCGGATAAATTCGTCGCTTGTTTAAGCGCGCATTTGGGTTTTAGCGTGTGAGCTCGGAGTAAATTTCTTTGGCGTTTCGACCTGTGATTTTGGCTAGCAGTTTAGACTTGGTTTTGGGTGAAATTTCAAGTTCCAAAATATCGTTTTGAGTGATTTTCTCAAAGGTAAAATTTGGATTTTTCTGTATGACGACGCACCACTCGCCGCTTAAATTCGCCTCTTGCAGCTTTTTTGCCAACTCGCTTGCCGTGGCTCTAAATTTGGTTTCAAATTTCTTTGTTGCTTCTTTTATAGCAAAGATTTCTCTATCTGGTTCAAGTTTAGCAAAGTCCAAAATAAGCGAAAGTATGCGTTTGGGGCTTTCGTAAATGACTGCCGGAAATGGCGAATTTAGAGCATTTTGGATAGCTGCGGCTCGCTCTTTGCCGTTGTTTGGTAAAAATCCTAAAAAGCAAAATTCTTTCTCGCAAAGTCCGCTAGCGACGACGGCCAATAGCGCGGCATTTGAGCCGCTTAGCACTTCGTATGCGATACCGTTTTTTATAGCAAAATTTACGAGTGCGGCTCCCGGATCGCTGATGCCGGGCATGCCTGCATCGCTTAAAAACGCTACGTTTTTATCAAAAATCTCAAGCTCGATTTTAGGTAAAATTTCATCTTCGTTATGCGTGTGTAGCGAGATAAATTTTTGAATATTTATATTTGCGTCAAAACGCGTATTCAGCAGATTTATGAGGGATTTTGCGACTCTGGTATCTTCGCAAAAGAGTATCTCGCATTCGCGCAAAACGCTCAAAGCGCGAAGCGAGATATCGCTTAAATTTCCTATCGGCGTAGGAACGAAATATAGCAAAGGATTATTTTAAGTTATATTTTTTCTTAAATTTATCGACGCGGCCCGCGCTATCTACGATCTTTTCGCTGCCCGTGAAAAACGGATGGCACTCTGAGCAGATGTCCACTCTAATCTCGTTTTTGTTTGACTTCGTAGTGAAGGTGTTGCCACAAGCGCAAGTTACTTTGCACTCAACAAATTCCGGATGAATTTCTTTTTTCATTTTTTGTCCTTTTATCGTCTGATTTTTTAATTTTCATTTAAAGTAAGGCGAGATTATACAAAAAACTTCGTAAAAAATCAAATTTAAATTAAAATTTTAGCCGCTATGCCTAAAATCGCCGTTTGCGAGCGCAAAATATTTTTTGCTCTCAGCCCGTATTTTTTTGCAACCGTCTCTCGCTCGCTTCCGCTAAAGCCGCCCTCGGGCCCGATCGTTAAAATTTCCTTGCCCGCGTAACCGTCCAAATTTTCACCGCCAAAGTCGATGAGAGCGACGTTTGGATAAAATTTAACTAGCTCATCCAGGCTTTTGTAAATTTCAAATTTCATCAAATCGTTTCGCCCGCACTGCTCGCACGAACTTATCAAAATGCGCTCTAGGCGCGAAAAATCGAGCTTAAAGTTTTTTTGTGAAAACTCGCCGTAAAAAAATATAATTTTTCCAACGCCCATTTCGTTTAGGCTTGGCAAGGTTTTTTCGATCGTTTTTGGATCGACGACAGCCCAAGCTAGCGTTAGATCACTGCTTCGCGCCTCCACGTCGTGCGAAAATATCAAATTTAGCTCCGCGCCCCTTTTGTCCAAATTTACGATTTCATAGATGTGGTTTTGTCCGTCGGTCAAATTTCGCACGTCGATGCGCTCGCCTACCTTAGCGCGCCTTGCCTTTAGGTGTAAAAATGCCTCGCCTTCAAGCCTGATTTGCTCGTTTTTGGCCTCTTTTGAATATAAAAATTTCATCTCACCCCACTTGCGATAAGTATCAAAACAAAATCTGCCGCGATTTTTAGGCGCATTTTGGCTCTAAAGGCGGTGAAATTTTTAGTTTTCATAGCCGTTTTTAGCCGCTTAAACTCCATTGCGCCAAGCCCGATAAGCAGCGCCCAAACCGCGATCATCACGAGAGCTTTGAGGCTCGGATAAAAGTAAAAAACGCTCATCAAAAGCAGCCCCGTAAGCATCATCGCGGCCAAAAACGCGTAGTATGTGGGCAAAAATAGCCTGATGCGCTTAGCGTAGGCGGGCGAATTTACGCCGAAATTTATCAGGCAAAAATGAGCCGCGACGAGCGCTAAAAGCGTAAAGGCAAGGCCGATGTGGATGGAGTGCGCTAGCTCGTAGAGTTCTGATAGGTGTTCGTTAAATTTCATTTTTCAGGCACCGGCTCGGGCGGCATATTTTCGTCGATACTCACATTTGCGTCGCTCTGCGCGATAGGCACGTCACTAGGCACCGTGCCGCCAAGATCCAGCGACGCGGGCTCCTTTTTCTCGTCGCAACCGCTAAAAAACAGCGCCGCCAGCGTCAAAATCGCAAAAATTTTCCTCATTTGCGCTAGACCTCCTTTGGATTTACTATTTTTTTGCCTAGCTTGATTTTCTCAAACAGCTCCGCATCCTCCCACTCGGCTCTCACACCCTCGGAAAAGACGATCTCGTTTAAATTTACCTCGCCCATTTTGGCGTTATACGCATCCTCTCTAAAGCACTGCGCATAGCCCGTGTCGGTCTCGTGGACGATGACGCTGTGAAGCTTCACTTCGCGCTCTCCGTTTTGCATCTGCGTGGTTTTTAAAAGCCTATCGATCATCACGAAAAATATCCTACAAAACTGCTCTGCGGAAGGATTTAGCGGGATCTCGATCCAGCGAGCGGAGTGCTTTTTGAGGTCGTTTTTGTACTCGGCACTATCTCCGCTAAATATCGTCGTGCAGTGATCAAAGCTATCGATGATGCAGCCGATACCCTGCTTCATCAGGCCAAAGTCATACACCATTCCCGCGTTATCGAGAAAATTTGATTCGAGTAAAATTTCAGCCCTGTAAGAGTGCCCGTGGATGCTGGTTTTGCAGCGTTTCGAGCTGCAAAATCTAACGATGTGAGCGTTTTCAAATTTAAACATTTTTCTTATTATCATCTTGGCTCCGTTTATTAAATTTTACCGTTTTGCGCCGTAAAGATGCGGGTAAGGCCGCCTAAATTTACACCCTAAACCCCTTCTTTCGCGCCCCAAAGCCTGATATGCAGTCGATCAGAGTAGTTAAAACCGTGCTTGATCGCAAACTGCGCGACGGATAGGGCGTTTTGCTCGAGGCTTATTTTATCATAACCTTGCGGCATACAAAAGACTTCCGCGTCACAAAGCTCTAAAATCCGCGAAATTTGCGCTATCGCCGAGCCGTCCTCCGCGCTTTTTTTATCTAGGACGAATTTATAAAAACTGCCCGCGGCGTTTTGTTTTATGGCTTTTAGAGTGGCCTGATTTATGCGCTTAGCCTCGCTTTCGCCGCTGTTTTCGAGCTTGACGCTGACGGCAAAACGGCACTTTTTATAAATTTCAAATTTGGCGAAATCCACCTCGATCGTGCCGTTCGTTTCAAAATGCGGCTCGTAGCCCTCACTGATTGCAAAATTTAAAAAATCTAGCAAAATTTGGTTTTTGTGATGTAGTAGCGGTTCGCCGCCCGTGATGACGACGATAGGTTTGCGGCGTAAATTTGCGCTCAAATTTTGAGTGATTTTTATAAGTTCGTCTGCGTGAGAGATTTTTTGATACGAAAAATGCCCCGTAAAAACCGCGCGGATTGTGTCGCAGCCAGTTAGCATTTCGCCGGTTTTGGGCGAAACTGCGCGCACTCCAAAGCCCGCGCAGTTTAGGTTGCAGCCCGCAAACCGCAAGAAAATCGCCAAGCGGCCGCTGCTCGCGCCTTCGCCTTGGATACTTAAAAAACTCTCGACCAGGTTTAAACTCAAATTTCGCCTTTTAAATTTTGGTCGATTATAGCAAAATTTGAAGGGTAGTTTTACGGAGTTAAGCGGATTTTACGTCAAATTTGATCAGGTTTTAGTAGAAAAACGGCGGTAAATTTATGGATAAAAATGTAAAAATCAAGCGCGATTAAATTTGATAAAAAGCAGGCTAAATTTACGTCAAATGTAGCGTAAATTTAGCCCAAATTTCAGCCGCCCGTTTGGTAAAAGGCGCGGCTTGAGGTCTCATTTTGAGCGCCTATCGCCCACTTGTTTTCTTTGGGCTTATTTTGTAACACCTGGCGCAATATCTCGCTAGCGCCCGCGATATCGCCCTTTCTAACGGCATCTTTTATACTCATCGCATCCTCAAAATATAGGCACGGGATGAGATGCCCCTCGGCCGTGAGGCGTATGCGGTTACAGCTCTCGCAAAAGTCGTGTTTGTGCGGGTCGATGACGCCGAAGGTATAGCCGTCCTCTAGCCGGTAGATGCTAGCCGGACCGGTCGGGATCTTTTCGGCGGCTTCAAAGCGATATTTTTGCGCGATGACGTCCAAAATTTCAGCCGATTTCATGCCTTTTAGCTCGTCATTTGCGTGGACATTTTCCATGTATTCGATATAGCGAATTTGACAACCCATGGAGCGTGCAAACTCTAGCAAAGATACGATCTCGTCGTCGTTTACGCCTCTTAGCGCGACAGTGTTTAGCTTGACTTTTAGCCCGGCTTCAAGCGCTGCGTCAAGGCCCGCTAAAACTTCGTGCAAGACGCTTTTTTGCGCGAGAAATTTAGCCTTTTCTGTTTTTAAGCTGTCAAGCGACATATTTATGCGCTTTAAACCCGCGTTTTTTAGGGCTTTTGCGTAGTGTTTGAGCATAAAGCCGTTTGTCGTGATGGCTAGATCGACATCAGGACTGTGCTCGTTTATCATCGCGATAAATTTGTCCAAGTCCTTGCGCAGTAGCGGTTCGCCGCCGGTTATGCGGATCTTTTTTACGCCTTCGTCTAGGCAGACTTTGACAAATAAAAACAGCTCCTCAAAGCTTAGTAAATTTTCTCTCGGTTCCCAGCTAAACGGAGTTTTAGGCATGCAGTATTTGCATCTAAAGTTGCATCTTTGCGTGACCGAAATACGCAGATAATCAACCGTCCGTCCGTGCCCGTCTATTAACATTTTTCTGCCCCTAAATTTTATCAAAACCATTTAATTTTGATTTGGTTAAAAGGCATTATAGGAATTTAAGCTTTAAATTTTTTTAAAATTCGCGTATGAAAATAATGTTATTTTTTTATATTTCGCGCCCGCGTTTTAACACTAAATCAGCTCTCTCAGTTTTAGCGTCAGCTCGACCTTGCCAAGCCCCACGCACAGCTCTTTTGCGATGCTTTCGACGCTTTTGCCTTCGCTATACATCTGAACGATGCGCTTTTCGTCGTCCTCGCCGTTTGGAGCCGAGATCTTGCTGATGCTTTTGGTGCGCTCTTCAAGCGTAAATAGCCTATCTTGCTGCTGGCTTTGGAAGTTATCTATCGAGCTTTCGATGCCTTGGAGGGTGTTTATTATCGGAGTTATTTTTTGATTTATTTTTTCATTTAGACGCTGTTCGAGGTTGTTTTCTAGTTGCACTACGTCAAATTCGGCCGGCTCGCTTTGGCTAAAATTTGCAATCTGTTTTTTTACCGCGTGAAGCTCTTGTATCAGGCTTTCGATCGCTTTTTCGTATCTTGAAAATTTCCTTGCCGCCTCTAAATCTTTTATAAAAACCAGCACGAAAAGCACCGTCAAAATCAGCCCGAATATCGCAAAAATCATCAAATCGCTATTCATCTTTCATCTCCTTTAGTTCTCTTATCATAGCTCGCTCTCTAGCCGTCACGTAGCCGTTGTAGTCGCTCTCGTCGCTCTCGTTTATGCGCGTGATTTTGGCGGTTTTTTCATCTAGCGCCTCAAAAAATATCGCCACGTCTCGCTTCGGAAAAATAGGCATAAAAATGCGTCCGTAGTACCTGGCGCCTTCTTTAAATTTAGCCTCTTTTATTCTAAAATTTTCAAAATTTATCCCCTCTAGCACACTAGATTGCGCAAGCTCTAGTTTTACGAATTTTTCATTTTTTATGTAGGCGTTTAGCTCGTCGAATTTACGGTGAAGCTCGACCAGCAGCGTCAGTATCACCTGATCGCTTTCCTTCGTGTCGCCCTTTGCTTTGGCGCGCTTTATCCACGCTCCCAGCGGATCGTCCTCGTTGCCGCTTAGCTTGTCGAATTCGCGCAAAAATTCGCTCTCGCGCCCAAGCGCTTCCTCAAAAACTATGTCTAAATTTGCCGGAACCAGTCTCATAAGCTAGCCCAAACGAAAACGAAAAAAAGTATGCCGAGGTATCCGTTTAATGTAAAAAACGCGCGGTCGATCTTGCTAAAATCTCGCCTAACGATGCGGTGCTCGGCTATTAAAATCGCGCCGCAAAGCAAAATCCCGACAAAGGCGGCCGCGCCAAGCCCTCCCGCCCACGCAAAAAGTAGCCAAAAGATTACGGCCGTAGCGTGAAAGATTGCCGAGATAAACATCGTAGCCTTCTCGCCGTAAACGCTAGGTATACTAAAAAGCCCGTGCTCGCGGTCAAAATTGACGTCTTGAAGCGAATAAAGCAGGTCAAATCCCGCCACCCAAAACATCACGCCAAGGCAGAGCAGCATGCTAAAAAGCGGTATCTCGCCGGTCACAGCTACAGCACCGGCGATGGGCGCAAGGCCCAGCGAGAGGCCAAGGACTAGGTGCGCTAACTCGCTAAAACGCTTAAAAAGCGAATATCCGCCAAGCACCGCTAGGATCGGAAAGCTCAGCCAAAACGCAAGCTCGTTTACGAGATAGGCGACGAGTACGAATATGACGGCGTTTGCCGCGATAAAAATTTGCAAATTCGTCCTACCGATACGCCCGTCCACGCTCGGGCGATTTGCCGTGCGCGGGTTTAGTTTGTCGATGTCCTCGTCCTTGTAGCGGTTAAAGGCCATCGCGAAATTTCGCGCCGAAACCGCGCAAAGAACGCCCAAAATAAGCAACTTCCAGCCAAACCAAGCCGTGCCGTTTACCTGCGCGCTCGCCGTTATCATTGCGGTAAAGATGAAAGGCAGCGCGAAAACCGAGTGCTTAAAGACGATCAGTTCGTTAATATCTTTTAAAATATTTATAAATTTTTGCATAATCTTCCTGAAATTTTTGCTTTATTTTATCTTATAAAAGCGTAAATTGTGATAAAATTTGAGCCGATTCACGAATTTTAAGGCATTTTTATGAAAGAACTCACCCTCATCGGCACCACCGCTAGCGGAAAAACGGCACTCGCTCTAAAACTCGCAAGCGAATTTAACGGAGTGATTTTAAGTCTTGATTCGCTTTGCGTTTATAAATTTATCGATATCGCAAGCGCCAAGCCCAGAGCAGCCGAGCTGGCCAGTGTGCCGCATTTTGGGGTAAATTTGCTGATGCCGGATGAACATTTTGACGTTGGGATGTATTTTGAGGTTTATAAAACGGCTCGCAAATTTGCGCAAAAAAACGGTAAAAATTTATTTATAACCGGCGGCAGCGGATTTTATCTAAAGGCCTTGCTATCGGGTCTAACGCCCAAATTTGAGCGCGTAGAAAGCGGCCTATCAAACGCTCAAATTTATGAGCTCATTTCAAGCCTCGATCCCGATTTTGCCGTCAAATTTAGCGCAAACGACACCTACCGTCTGCAAAAATGGTTTGATATCCACTCCTTTTTGCGCTCTGGCGGGCGAGACGAGACTCCAAGCTCGTATCTGCGCGAAAATACCCTAGCTCCCGTTGCGTCAAATTTGGCGATTTTTGAGCTTAGCTGGGATCGGGACGAGCTAAGAGGTCGTATCAAAGAGCGCACTAGGGCGATGTTTGAGCAGGGTTTGCTGGACGAAGCGCGGGAGCTGTTTGCGCGGTATCCGCAGCGACCAAAGCCGCTAAACTCGGTCGGCCTAAAGGAGTGCGGCGAGTTTTTGCGAGGCGAGATCAAGACCCAGACCGAGCTAGAGGAGCTCATCTGCACGCATACGGCGCAGCTGGCCAAGCGTCAGCGGACGTTTAATAGATCGCAGTTTGAGAGTAAATTTAGCGGTTCGGTTAAAGAGTGTGAAGAGAAAATCATAGAATTTTTGAGTGATTGATTTTGATTTGCGGCTCGTCTCGCGAGCGCTTTTCCGAGATTTCGCAAAATTTTCGCTCCGCAGGCTATATGCCTAGCGCACGCTCAATTTTGCTTCAAAACTCGAAAAATCATCTCGCGATACTTCGCCTTATCGTTTTACGCTCAAATTTGAAGCCAAATTTACAAATTTGAGTCACCGAGACCCGCACCTTGAAAATATCAAAATTTAAAAAACTTTCTTTCTCTAAAACCGATTTTTTGGAGAGGAGGGGGGGGTTCTACTTACGAAGCGTCGCCCCTTCCTCTCCCAAACCCTCTCTAACCCCACTGCACGTTCAAGGGGTGCGAATGCGCTAGCGCGCCGCATGTTTTTAAATTTAAGCCTCTAGCTTTAATAAAATTTGCAGTTAAATTTAGTAAAATCGGCAAAAATATTCAAGACAAAATAGGCGTAGTTTAAATAAATTTTTCTTGCCCGCAAAGGAGCGGACTGGTCGTACGTGACTGCGGCGGGTATAGAAAAATTTATTCTAAAATCCGTCGTTTATGGGGAATTATAATGTTAGTTCATATTTGCTGCTCGGTCGACAGCCACTATTTTCTGCAACGCCTGCGCGCCGACCGTCCGCGCGAGCGTCTCATCGGCTATTTCTACGATCCAAACATCCATCCGTACAGCGAGTTTTTGATGAGGTTTCGCGACGTAAAAAGAAGCTGCGAAAAGCTAGGTATCGAGCTTATCTGCGGCGAATACGAATTTGAGGGCTGGCTCGCGGGTGCAAAGGGACTTGAAAACGAGCCTGAAAAGGGCAAGCGCTGTGCGTATTGCTTTGATTTTCGCGTGGGAAATTCGGCTCAAAAAGCGCGCGAACTAGGCGAAAAATCGATCACCACGACGCTGCTGATGAGTCCAAAAAAGGACTTCTCGCAGCTAGAATCCGCGCTAAATAAAGCTGCGGGCGAATACGGCCTTGAAGCCTTTGCCGCGGACTACCGTGCTGGCGGCGGCACGAACGCGCAGTTTGAGCTTGCTAAAAAAGATAAACTCTATCATCAAAACTACTGCGGCTGTATTTTTGGGCTTGCGAGGCAGCGCGAGGCGCAAAAACTGCCGCTTAGCGAGCTTATGAGCGAGATTAGCGGGCGCGTGATGCCCGGAGGCATCGAGGAGCGTCTGGAGCTTTACGAAAAGGTGCGAGAGTGCGAGGCTGCGGGTGCGCCGTTTCATCTATCGCGCAAGTATTTTCTAAACTACCGCTTGCTGCGCGCCTACGTCAAATTTGACAAAGCTACCCTGCCGTCGTATTTTTTGCTCTACTCGCATTTTAAGCGCGAGAACGTCAAATTTAGCGTGAGCGAAGCGGCGCAAATTTGCGACGAGCTGCGAGACGGCGTGATGCTGCTAAATTTGGCTAAATTTAACGAGCTCTCGGGCGAAAAATTCGCTAGCGTAAAGGAGCTTTGCCGCCGGCCTATCGCCGTGTCGCGCGAGCTGGAAATCCGCCGCGAGCTGTGCGGAGAATTTAGCCAAAATCCTATAATCGTGCTGGATGAAATTTGCGCGGGCAGGTACGAAATCTACGCTAAAGACGAGCTTTATAACGATAGTCGCGAGGTTTTGGTAACGCAAATTTGAGCTAAATTTAACGCGCTCGAGATAAAAGGCGGGCGCGAAAATTTAGCCGCTAAATTTTGCCCCGGCTAAATCAATAATCTTTTTCTTAGCAAAATTTGGCTAAAATCGGCTTTAAATTTTACTCACAAGGTTTAAAGTGATCGACATCGTTGAAATCCAAAAAATACTCCCGCACAGATATCCTTTCCTGCTCATCGACCGAGTAACCGAGCTAGAGCCCGCCAAACACATCGTCGCGTATAAAAACGTCACGATCGGCGAGCCCGTATTTCAGGGGCACTTTCCTGGCCACCCGATATATCCGGGCGTGATGATCATCGAGGGTATGGCGCAAGCTGGCGGCGTGCTCGCGTTTAAGAGCATGAGCGACGAGCATCAAGCAAACATCGAAAATAAAGTCGTTTATTTTATGAGCATCGACGGAGCGAAATTTCGTCATCCGATACGCCCCGGCGACAGGCTCGAATACCGCCTCGAGGTGCTAAAGCATAAAGGTAATATCTGGGTACTAAAAGGCGAAGCCTACGTGGACGGCACGCTATCGTGCGAGGCCGAGCTAAAAGCTATGATCGTAGATAAATAAGCGAGCCAAAATGAGAAATATCCATCCGCAAGCCGTCGTCGAGGACGGCGCGAAGATCGGCGAGGACGTAACGATCGAGGCCTATGCCTACGTCAGCAAAGACGCCGTGCTAGGCGACGGCGTGCTCGTAAAACAGGGCGCTAGGATCGTGGGCGACACGCATATCGGCGAGGGCGGTAAAATTTACAGCTACGCCATCGTGGGCGACATCCCGCAGGACGTGAGCTACCGCGCCGAGGAAAACACGGGCGTTCGTATCGGCAAAAACGCGACGATCCGCGAATTTTGCACGATAAACTCGGGCACGCACAAAGGCGACGGGATCACGCGTATCGGCGATAACGCGTTTATCATGGCCTACTGCCACGTCGCGCACGACTGCATCATAGGAAATAACGTCATCTTGGCAAACAACGCGACTCTAGCTGGTCACGTGGAGCTAGGCGACTACAGCGTCGTGGGCGGTATGACGCCGATACATCAGTTCGTGAGGGTCGGCGAGAGCTGCATGATAGCGGGCGCTAGCGCACTATCTCAGGACGTTGTACCGTTTTGCCTGGCTGAAGGCAACCGAGCCTACATCAGAAGCTTAAATTTGGTCGGTATCAGGCGCAGGTTCGACAAAGACATGGTCGAAGAGATAAACAGAGCGTATAAATTTTTATTTAGAAAAAGCGGGGATCTAAAAGCCGCGGCTAGCGAGCTTTTAGAGAGAGCGCAGATAGAGCAGGTGCGAAAAATGTGCGAATTTATACTGAGCACCAAGCGCGGTATCCCATTAGCAAAAGGAAGAGAATAATGGCGAGAAAATGTAATTTTTGCGGCGAGGTAGAGTCTGCCGAGAGGAGGCTACTGGCCGATATAGACGGGACTGCGTTTATATGCGAGCACTGCATCACTGCCGCTTACAAGGTACTTTACGGCGAGGAGAGCCGCGAGCAAGAAAAAGAAGAGCGAACTAGAGACTATCAAAATTTGACGCCAAAAGAGCTAAAGGCCGTGCTAGACAACTACGTCATCGGTCAAGATAAAGCAAAAAAGGTCTTTAGTGTCGGCGTTTATAATCACTACAAAAGAATTTTTAGAAAAGGCGAGATCGAGGATGATACGGAGATATCAAAATCAAATATCTTGCTTGTGGGCCCTACCGGTAGCGGTAAGACGCTGATGGCGCAGACGCTGGCCAAATTTTTAGACGTGCCTATCGCTATCTGCGACGCTACGAGCCTAACGGAGGCCGGCTACGTCGGCGAAGACGTGGAAAATATCCTAACTCGTCTTTTACAGGCAGCAGACGGCGACGTAAAGCGCGCCGAGCAGGGCATAGTTTTCGTCGATGAGATCGATAAGATCGCCAGGATGAGCGAAAACCGCTCGATCACGCGCGACGTGAGCGGCGAGGGCGTGCAGCAGGCGCTTTTAAAAATCATCGAAGGAAGCCTCGTAAACATCCCTCCAAAAGGCGGCAGAAAGCACCCTAATCAGGAATTCATCCAGATAGATACTTCAAACATCCTCTTTGTCTGCGGCGGCGCGTTTGACGGCCTGGCCGACATCATCGAGCGCAGGATAGGCAAAAACGTGCTGGGATTTGGTCAAGACAAACGCTCTAAAGACGATAGGGAAAATTTACTGGACGCGCTAGAGAGCGACGATCTGGTGCATTTTGGGCTCATCCCCGAGCTCATCGGTAGGCTACACGTTGTCGCTACGCTAAATAAAATCACCGAGGATGATATGGTGCGAATTTTAACCGAGCCTAAAAATGCGATACTAAAGCAATACCAAAAGCTTTTCGCGATAGATAGGGCAAATTTAAAATTTGACAATGAAGCTCTAAAAGAGATCGCAAGGCTAGCCATTGAGCGAAAAACGGGCGCTAGAGGGCTACGAAGTATAATGGAAGAGGTGATGACCGACATAATGTACGAACTGCCGGAGCTTGCCGGCTACGACGTGGTGATCACCAAAGAGGTTGTAAACGGCAAAGAAAAGCCGATTTTCGTAAAAAACAATAAAATAAGCGCATAAGGATACAGATGATTTTAGACCAGTTAATAGGATTTTTTTCAAGCGATATGGGTATCGACCTAGGCACGGCAAACACGCTAGTTCTAGTAAAAGATAAAGGTATCATCATAAACGAACCGTCGGTCGTCGCGGTACAACGCGAAAAATACGGCAAGCAAAAAATATTAGCCGTCGGCCACGAAGCAAAAGAGATGGTTGGTAAAACTCCCGGCGATATCGAGGCGATCCGTCCAATGAGAGACGGCGTTATCGCGGATTTTGATATGACAGAAAAGATGATCCGCTACTTCATCGAAAAGACTCACCGCAGAAAAAGCTTCCTTCGCCCTCGCATCATCATCTCAGTGCCTTACGGCCTAACTCAAGTCGAGCGTAAAGCCGTACGTGAGAGTGCGCTAAGCGCCGGAGCCAGGGAAGTATTTTTGATAGAGGAGCCGATGGCTGCTGCTATCGGAGCAAATTTGCCGGTACGCGAACCGCAGGGGAACCTAGTCGTTGATATCGGCGGCGGAACGACGGAGATTGGCGTAGTATCTCTTGGCGGTCTAGTTATCAGCAAGTCTATCCGCACCGCGGGCGATAAAATCGATATGAGTATCGTAAACTATATAAAGGAAAAGTACAACCTCCTAATCGGCGAGCGCGCGGGCGAAGATATCAAAATCTCGGTCGGTTCGGCGATCCAGCTGCCTGAGGAACTTAGTATCGTCGTAAAAGGTCGCGACCAAATCAGCGGCCTGCTAAGCCGCGTGGAACTAACAAGCGAAGACGTGCGCGAGGCCATGCGCGAACCGCTAAAGGAGATCGCAGACGCCCTAAAAACCGTGCTTGAGATGATGCCACCCGATCTTGCCGGCGATATCGTGGAAAACGGTATCGTACTGACTGGAGGCGGCGCACTGATCCGCGGACTTGATAAGTACTTAAGCGATATCGTAAAACTTCCGGTTTTCGTTGCTGACGATCCGTTGCTAGCCGTGGCCAGAGGCACCGGCAAGGCTCTTGAGGAGATTAAATTTTTACAACAACTCGTAAATGAAGAGTAAAATTTTATTCGTCGCTCTTATCGGCGCGCTAGTATTTTTTTCGCTTGATAGAGGCGCGCTGATCTCCGGCTATGTCGTGAATTTAAATAGCCGCGTAGTGGCCGCCTACGACGACGCGGTCAAATTTGTAAAAGACGGCGTAAACGAGCATTTTAGGCAGCGCGAGGAGATAAAGCAGCTTCGCACTCAAAACGCCGAACTAGAAAAATCGGCGGCTCTGCTCTCAAGCTTCGCAAAGGAGCTAAATGAAATTTTGGTCGATAAAAACTCGACCGCCTACGAGCCTAGAGTCCAGCTCGTGCGGGCGCTTAGCTATGTAAATATCAGCGACTATGACAAGGTCTGGCTGGATAAATTTAATGGCTACGACGAGACTAAAATTTACGGACTCATTTATCAAGGCAAGAGTGCTGGCATCGTCGTGAGCAAGGACGGAAATCCAATGGCCTTGCTGCAAAACGATCCAAAAAGCATATTCGCCGTATCAATCGGCGAGG
>CAUSAR010000054.1:0-14097 GCA_963529735.1 uncultured Campylobacter sp. | reverse complement strand
AGGGTATCGGTGAAAATGACGGCGTGATATTTATAAATTTTAGAAACGACCGCGTACGCGAGATCGCGGCGGCTTTAGGCGATGAAAATTTTAGCGAATTTGCGCGCCCTTTCGTCGTAAAAAACCTGCTCACGATGACTGAATACGACGCAAATTTTGCCTTTTCCGTGTTATTTGAAAACGAAAAGCTAAAAAATACTCTCGCCGAGGTCGTCGCAAACGCGGGACTAACGCAGCTGCACACCGCCGAGACCGAGAAATACGCGCATGTTACGTTTTTCTTTAACGGCGGCGTCGAGGAACTCGCCGAAAACGAAACCAGGGTGCTGGTGCCAAGCCCAAAGGTCAAAACCTATGACGAAAAGCCCGAAATGAGCGCACAGGCCGTGTGCGAGGCGGTGCTAAAAGGTATGGAGGGCGGGCAGGATCTGATCGTGGTAAATTTTGCAAACGGCGATATGGTCGGGCATACGGGCGAATTTGACGCGGCAGTTAAGGCGGTCGAAGCCGTAGATGCGGCGCTGGGACGCATCGTAGCGAAAGCAAAAGAGAAAAACTACGCGTTAATCATCACGAGCGACCACGGCAACTGCGAGCAGATGAAGGATGCGCAGGGTAATTTGCTAACCAACCACACGACTTTTGACGTATTTTGCTTCGTGATGGGCGAGGGCGTCAAGGCGGTAAAACCGGGCGGTCTAAACAATATCGCCGCGAGCGTTTTGGCGCTGATGGGTATCGAAAAACCGGCCGAGATGGACGAGGCGCTGTTTTAATACTATATAAATTTTAGGTAAAAGGCTTTTTAGCTTTCGTCTGATAAAATGCGAGTAAAATTTGAAATCAAGGAGAAAAAATGAAATTTAGCGGAAAAAACGTGCTAATTACCGGCGCAAGCCGCGGTATCGGCGCGCAGATAGCCAAAACCTTAGCGCAAATGGGGCTAAAAGTGTGGATAAACTACCGCTCAAAGCCCGAAATTGCCGATGCGTTGCAGGCTGAAATCGTAGCAAACGGCGGACAGGCCGCGGTGGTAAAATTTGACGCGACGGACGAGGATGAGTTTATAAAAGCGATAAATTTGATCGCGGACGCCGACGGCGAGCTGGGCTACCTCGTAAATAACGCCGGTATCACGAATGACAAGCTTGCGCTTCGCATGAAAACGGAGGATTTTACTAGTGTGATAGGCGCAAATTTGACCTCGGCCTTTATCGGATGCCGCGAGGCGCTAAAAGTGATGAGCAAAAAACGCTTCGGCGCCGTCGTAAACGTGGCTTCGATCGTGGGCGAGATGGGTAATGCGGGGCAAGCTAACTACGCTGCTAGCAAGGGTGGAATGATCGCGATGAACAAAAGCTTCGCCAAAGAGGGTGCGGCGAGAAATATCCGCTTTAACTGCGTAACTCCGGGCTTTATCGAGACAGATATGACGAGCGAGCTAAGCGACGAGATCAAAAAAACCTACAGCGACAATATCCCGCTAAAGCGATTCGGAAGCGCTAGCGAAGTGGCTGAGGCCGTGGCGTTTTTACTAAGCGATCACGCCAGCTACGTCACGGGTGAGACGCTAAAGATCAACGGCGGACTATATATGTAAGCGCGCAAATTTACGTTTTTGCGAAAGTTTAAGCTAAAATATATTAAAATCACGAAATTTTTATTTTTAGGAGAAGAAAATGGCAATATTTGATGACGTAAGAGACGTAGTAGTCGAGCAACTAAGTGTGGCTCCTGATGCAGTAAAACTTGAGTCTAAGATTATCGAAGATCTAGGTGCAGACTCGCTTGACGTAGTCGAGCTAGTTATGGCTCTTGAGGAGAAATTTGAGGTTGAGATACCTGATAGCGACGCTGAGAAGCTGATCACTATAAACGACGTCGTAAGCTATATTGAGAAACTAAACAAATAAGTTTTTGTAAGGAGAGATCTTGAAAAGAGTCGTAGTAACCGGGATTGGGATGATCAACGCTTTAGGGCTCGACAAAGATAGTTCATTTAAGGCTATCTGCGAAGGTAAAACCGGCGTAAAAAAGATAACCTCTTTTGACGTGAGCGATTTTCCAGTTCAGATTGCTGCCGAGATAACGGACTTTGACCCGCTTAGCGTTATGGATGCTAAGGAGGTTAAAAAGGTCGATAGATTTATCCAGCTTGGATTAAAAGCTGCCAAAGAGGCTATGGCTGATGCAAATTTCAGCGAATTTGACGCTGAAAATTTCGGCGTTAGTTCAGCTGCTGGCATAGGCGGTTTGCCTAATATCGAAAAAAACTCCAATATCTTGCTTGAAAAAGGCTCAAGACGTATTTCTCCGTTTTTTATACCTTCTGCGCTAGTAAATATGCTAGGCGGCATAGTTTCGATAGAGCATGGCCTAAAAGGGCCTAATATCTCTAGCGTAACGGCATGCGCGGCATCTACTCACGCTATCATCGAGGCAGCTAAAACTATCATGATCGGCGAAGCGCAAAAGATGCTAGTCGTAGGCTCCGAGTCTACGGTTTGTGGCGTGGGTATCGGCGGATTTGCGGCTATGAAGGCGCTTTCTACTAGAAATGACGATCCGCAAACGGCATCAAGACCTTTTGATAAAGACAGAGATGGCTTTGTTATGGGTGAAGGAAGCGGTGCGCTCGTACTTGAAGAGTATGAAAGTGCTAAGGCTAGAGGGGCTAAAATTTATGCCGAGGTGGTTGGTTTTGGCGAGAGCGGTGATGCGTATCACATCACTTCACCTTCGCTTGAGGGACCGCTTTCTGCTATGAAAAAAGCCTTGAAAATGGCTGGAAATTTACAGATCGACTACATAAACGCGCACGGCACTTCGACACCGACCAATGATAAAAATGAAACTGCAGCCCTAAAAGCTCTTTTTGGTAGCAATGTACCGCCGGTTAGCTCTACTAAGGGGCAAACTGGACACTGCCTTGGCGCGGCTGGCGCGATAGAGGCTGTTGTATCGATAATGGCTATGCAAGAAGGCCTTATACCGCCTACGATAAACTACGCAACCAAAGACGAGGAGTGCGATCTAGACTACGTGCCAAACGTGGCTAGAAAAGCTGAGCTAAACGCCGTTATGAGCAACTCTTTTGGATTTGGCGGCACGAACGGCTCTATTATATTTAAGAAGATATAATGGCAAGTTATCTAGACTTTGAACAAAGTATCAAGCAAATAGATGATGACATCGCAAATGCGAGGATTCGCGGTGATGAACATGCGGTAGAAATTCTAAATAAAAATTTAGAAAAAGAGACCGCTAAAATTTACAAAAATCTTAACGAGTTTCAGCGCCTTGCCTTAGCTCGTCATCCGGATCGTCCTTATGCTATCGACTACATCAAAGGCATGATGAGGGATTACTATGAGCTTCACGGCGATAGGGCGTATCGCGACGATGGAGCGATAGTTTGTTTTATCGGCTATGTAGGCTCTAAAAAAGTCGTCGTGATAGGCGAGCAAAAGGGCAGAGGAACTAAAAATAAACTAAAAAGAAATTTTGGTATGCCTCATCCCGAGGGTTACCGTAAGGCTTTACGAATAGCCAAGATGGCTGAAAAATTCGGACTTCCGATATTATTTTTGATTGATACTCCGGGTGCATACCCAGGTGTTGCGGCTGAGGAACGCGGTCAAAGCGAGGCGATCGCTAGAAATTTATTTGAATTTGCAAATTTAAAAACCCCGATGATAGCCGTCGTTATAGGCGAGGGTGGAAGCGGTGGAGCTTTGGCTATAGGCGTAGCCGATAAGCTAGCTATGATGCGAAATTCAGTTTTTTCGGTTATCTCACCGGAGGGTTGCGCGGCTATACTTTGGAATGACCCATCAAAACAAGAGCAGGCTACGAAGGCGCTAAAAATAACCGCCGACGATCTAAAGAGCTTAAATTTAATAGATGATGTAATCGAAGAGCCCATAAATGGCGCTCACAGAGATAAAGAGACTGCTGTAAAAGCGCTTGCAAGCTATTTTATAACCGAGCTAGATAAACTTGAAAAGCTAAAAGTAGATGAGCTTTTAAATGCTAGAATAGCTAAAATCTTATCTGCTGGCGCATTTGAAGAAGGCAAATAACGTCAAAATATACTCTTACAAAGTTCTTTAGCTTTTTGTAAGAGTGTTATTTGTTTTTTAGTTGCTTAGATCTACTCGAGCCTCGCAGAAAATATCCATAAAATCAAAAATAACCTTATAAATTTAGCATAGCAATCATGTATTGCAAAGATATCTTTATATGTCTACAACTTTATGTTACGTAGAAAATTCTAATTCATCGCAAGAAAAGATTGAAAATGTATTTGGCGTTAAATTTTAGCCAAAAACGGCTCGAGTATAAATAGATTGCTCGTGTTTGGCAGTATGCTAAAAGTATTATATTGTACAGATTGGGCGCTTTGTGATGAGTAAGTATAGAAATAATGTTATGCTTTTGGTTGTCTTTTTTCAAATTGCGCGGTAAAATTCTATATTATCAAACAAACTAAACTGCTACTTTATAGCCATGCCAATAGAATCATCAAATTTGATGTCTTTTTATGGCTTTTGTGATTGTAATAAAGCATTGCCATATCAAGATATACTCATATTCTCCGGCTAGCAAGCTTATGATTTTTGTTTAAATTTATCCACTTTTTATTAGTGTTGTTTTGTGTTTTAATTACTCGCCACCGCAAAAACCCATTTAAATACGCCATAACTAGGCAAGCTACTAAAAACAAGCGTGATCCAGTAAGAGAACAGCTGTGTTTGTGGTTCGGGACGATTTGAAGATGCGTGTGGACGCACTGTAACTAGATTAACAAAAATAATTATTATCTAGCTATCTCGCAAGCTATAATCATATAAGGACGCACAAGGTCCAAAGCATGACCACCAGAACTGTCTTTATTGGTAAAACACCAGAACATATCTATCTAAAAAACTGTTACTTTTTCAATCAACAAAGCCTTAAAATTAGCTTGCAAGCAAAAACTGATTTTTAAGCTGCAAAATCTCAAATTTTAAAAATTCGCCAAAACGACATTCAAAGACTCGCAAAAATACCCGCCCTAAATATCCATCGCCGAGATAAATTTGACTATGCGCGGTGAGTCGCTACCGAAAAACTCCTCCGCTCCGCCGTCAAATGCGATCTTGCCGTCATCTAAAAATAAAATCCTATCCGCGACTTTGCGAGCAAAATTCATATTATGCGTGACGATGACGAGGGATTTTTTCTCTTTGGCTAGCGCTATTACGACCTTAAAAACCTCGGCCTCCAGCTCGGGATCAAGCGCGCTAGTTGGCTCGTCTAGCAGTAAAAACGCAGGATCCATCGCAAGAGCTCGCGCGATCGCCGTTCTTTGGCATTGGCCGCCCGAGAGCCTATTTGGATAGGCGTTTTCTTTCTGGCTGAGTCCGACCTTATTTAGCAGTTCGCGAGCCTTATTTATCGCGCTTTGTTTGTCTATGCCAAGCACCTGTGTCGGCCCCTCGATGACGTTTTGTAGCACTGTTAAATGCGGAAAAAGATTAAAGCTTTGAAACACCATGCCCGTATGACGGCGAAAAGACAGCAGTTCTTTTTGCGATGTTTTATTTGCGAAATTTAGCCTCTGTCTGCCTAGCTCCAGCTCGCCTTTTTGCGGGATTTCGAGCAAATTTATGCAGCGTAGCAGGGTTGATTTGCCAGATCCTGATGAGCCCACGATCACGGTCGTTTGGCCTTCGTAGATCTGTACGCTTATGTCATTTAGCACCGTATGATCGCCGAATGCCTTGGTTAAATTCGTAAATTTTATCATCACACGTACCTCGAGACTGATTTTTCGAGCTTTGCTTGTAGCCAGGTTAGAGCCGTGCAGACAGCCAGGTAGATGAGGGCGGCTAGGACGTAGAGTAGTAGCGGCTCAAAGGTGCGTGCGGCGATACGCTGAGCGACCATAAACATATCTACCATCGTGATGGACGCGGCGAGCGAGGTGTCTTTGACTAGGCCGATAAATGTGTTTGATAGCGGCGGCAGCGATATCCTCACGGCTTGGGGTGCGATGATGCGCCGTAAAATTTGCGCCTGCGTCATGCCTAGCGACATCGCAGCCTCCCACTGTCCTCGCGGCACCGATAGGATCGAGGCTCGCACGGACTCGGACGCGTAGGCGCCGACGTTTAGGCTAAAGGCGATGACGGCTGCGGTCCAGGTCTCAAGCGTAACGCCGACCGCTGGAAGCCCGTAAAATACGATAAAAAGCTGCACCAATAGCGGCGTACCGCGAAATATCCAAACATAAGCGCCAAATATCAAGCGCAAAATTTTAATCCCGCTAAGCCTTGCTATCGCCGTAACTATAGCGATAGCCTGCCCGCAGGCGAAGGATATCAGCGTGAGGGGTATCGTGACCTTTGCGAGTGCGACTAGCATCGGCAGCGTCGAGCTTGAAAGGATTTCTATTATGCGGTTTATGCGATCTATGTCCAAATTTTACCTCCGTTATTTTACGTCAAATTTGAGCTTAAATTTAGCGCTCGCAAGCTTTTTGCTCGTCAAATTTGCCGTCAAATTTTAAAACGGCAAGTTATATTTTCGGGCTTAATTTTGTAAATTTAGCCCGACTCCAAATTTGAGCTCAAATTTGACGCGGCGGCTTGTTTGCCGCCAAATTTGCGTCTAAATTTTAAGCGGCGATTAAACCTGGATGCATAAATTTTAAATTTGCAAATTTAAAATCCGCCCGTTCCGCCCGCCGATTTTTGGTTTATTCTGAAATATCTTTACCGAAATATTTCAACGAAATCTCTTTTAGCTTGCCTTCGGCTCGTAGCTCGTTTAGGGCCTTGTTTATCGCTTCTAGTAGCTCGGCGTTACCTTTTATGTACGATCGCAGCAGTGTACATCGGATCCTCGCCTGCTTCTATCAGCTTTATCGGCGCTTTTGGGTGCTGCTTTTTGTAGTCGTAGAACATCACGGCGTCGTCTATCGTGTCGTCGGCACGCTTGGTGATTATGAGATTTATCTGGTCGCTTAGGCTATCGGCTACGACGAGCTTTGCGCCGTATTTTTCGACGGTTGGGATCCACATGCTATTTACCGAGTGCGTCGAGCGCTTGCCCTTTAGATCGGCGAAGCTCTTGATGTCGTCGTTATCCTCGTGCACGATGATTGCCGAGTAGGAGGTCATGTATGGCACGGAGTAGTCGTACTTTTTCTTGCGCTCTTCGGTGATGCTTACTTGGTTAAACACGGTGTCCGCCTTGCCGGCGTCAAACGCCGCTAGCATCGCGTCCCACGAGGCTTCGATAAATTTAGGCTTTAGGCCTAGCTTGTCTGCGACAGCCCTTGCGATCTCGATGTCGTAGCCTACTAGATCGCCTGCTTCATTATGGTAGGTAAACGGCGCATACATTCCCATAGTGCCTATCCTGATTACGCCGTCTTTTTTGATCTGCTCGAGCGAATTTGCGCTCGCCAAATTTAAACAAACGGCAAGCGACGCACCTAGTTTTAAAATCTGTTTAGCTTCACTAACTGCTTTTGTGAAATTTGAAAATATAACCTTAAAAATCGCGATCGCGATATAAATTTAAATTTGACGGACCGATAAAAAGCCGACAAAACCCGCCGCAAAGCAAGCCCTATCCCTCGCAAAGCTTGCAGCACGCGTCGGCGCGGCATCTGCTGCAGTGAGTCATTTGATGAATGGAGCCGCCGATTAGCTTTCGCATGCTGCGAATTTCTTCGTTTAATGGCGATTTGATATTTGCAAAAGGGGTGTCATGCACGGGGATCATTGCCATGCAGTTCATGATATCGGCCTGCCACTCTTTGGTCTTTTTCGCGATACGTGGGACGTGATCCATATTGACGCCGGGGATTACGACCGTATTGATCTTAACGATCATGCGGGCTTCTTTTGGCTTGTGGATCCCTTCCTCTTGGCGCTCCGCAAGAATTTTAGTACCATCCTCGCCGTGGTAAATTTTGTTTTTGTGGCGCACCCACGCATAAATTTTGCCGCCCACTTCGGGTGTTACGGCATTAACGGTCACCGTCACGTGGCTCACGCCGATTCTCACGATATCGTCCACGTGCTCGGGCAGGGACAGGCCGTTTGTGGATAGGCAAAGTAGGGCGTGAGGGAAGCGGGCTTTACATTTTTCAAAGGTCGCTAGGGTTTTGTCAGCATCGCACATAGGATCTCCTGGTCCTGCGATACCGATGACCGAGATATCTTGTCTAAATTTAAATAGATTTTCCACGTATAGCGCGGCTTCGTCCGGGCTCTGCACCCTCCCCGTTACGCCGGGGCGATTTTCGTTGGCGCAGTCGTAGATGCGGTTGCAAAAATTGCACTGGATATTGCAATGCGGCGCTACGGGAAGGTGCACGCGCCCGTAGGCGGCGGACGCTTTTTTGCTAAAGCAGGGGTGGTTGTCGAAAGAGGGCCTGGCGAAAAAATTCATCAATCTTTTTTCCTTCCGAATTTGATGGCGTCCGTGTGGCAAACGTCCATACAATCGCCGCAGTTCGTGCAGTTCATCTCGCCCGGTCTAGTGCCCATTTCGCATTTGCGCAAACAGGCGTTGCAGTTATCGCAGGCATCTGTTTTATAAACGCGAAATATTGAAATTTTACGCAGCAGCTCCATTATGCCGCCGCTAGGACAGGCGAAGCGGCACCATAAATTTGCGACGATCAATGACGTGGCGATAAGAGCTACGACGACGGCAGTGCGAACCGCCCAGTACCAGTCGGAAAATTTAAAGGACATGATAACGGCGTTGAGATACTCGTCGCTGGTGCGGATAGGGATCATAACGCGAGGGTTGCCGTAGATAAAATATACGCCTGCGCTAAGCAAAACGGCTAGGACCATCCCTATTTGCGCATATCGTAGCTTCTTATCGTTTTTTAGCTTGAGCTTAAAAGCGGCAAATTTGCCCAGCATTTGATTTACGAATCCGCCCGGGCAAAGCCAGCCGCAAAACGCGCGCCCAAGGAAAATAACCAGCACGGGGATAAACAGCCAAAAGCCGAAAAACACGGTCGCGATCCGCCCCCCCCCAGCACGTAACGATCGGACAGGATTGGCAGTTTACGAAAGGCACGATAAATGGGCATCTAAAAATCCCGTAATACGCCCATTGTCCGATCGCGCCTATAAAAATCAGCTGCACCAAACGACGAATTTTAGTTAGCCTAGAGACTTTTTTCATCTTTGCCATATTTACGATACTAAACATCTTTTACACCAAACCTTTCTATGAGTTCAAGCCCGCGCGCCGAATGGATGGAGGTAAAGCCGTGTCGCTCGAAAATTTCCTGCCCGTCCGAGCAGACGAAGTCCGCGAAGTCATCGGCAAGCTTCTCGTCTTTTACGTATTTCATGATATTTAACGTAAAGGTAAGCGGCCCCGGCGGGATGAGTTTCTCGTCGATAGGCATATATTCGATCCTGTCTTTAAACCTATCGTGCGTCGTTAGGCGCTTTTCGATGATGGACGCATCGCCCTTGCCGTCTACCAGATCGCACATCATGGTAATAACGCACGCTCCGTTGGAGATCATATTTTTCATAACGGGCTCGGTAAGACCAGAATTTTTCAAAATTCCCTTTACCGGTCCGCTACCCGGAGGCGAAGCCCTTAGCGGCAGCATCACCCGCACGCCGGGTTCCGCTAGATCCTTTAGATCGCGAATTCCTGCGGGATTTCCCTTCGGCACTACTAAAACGTAGTCGGTAAAACATAGCGGTCTAAAGCGAAGGCTAAGGCCTGCTTTGCGCAGTTTTTGGCTTAGCTCTAAAACGCGGGCGCCGAAAACCTCCGTCTTGCCCTGCAAGGCTAGCAGCGACTTCCCGAGCGCACCCGCAAAGGCGCCGGTGTACTGGATATTATGTCCCGTTTTTGACTCATAAACGGCGTTTAGCTCGTTAAATGCTTCAGACAATCCTCCGCACGACCAAACCTGCAGGGAACCTGGCTTAAACGGCGTATAGCCGGCGAGCATCGCTTCAGGTCCGGCGATAGCGGCTGCCGCTGCCAAAGCTCCTTTTAAAAAGCCGCGACGAGATTCGTCTATCTCTTTAAATTTCATGCAATCTCTCCTTTCTTTGGATTGTTTTTAAATTTAGAAAATTCTTCATTTTAAAATTTCGAGCTACCCGCTTAAAGCAGTTCCATAAACGCTTCTAGACGCGTGCGAATTTGCCCGACGTCCTGTTTGGAATAATCCGTCTCCAAGCTCATATAGTTCGCCCCCGCTTCGCGGCTCGCCTCTTTGATCCTGTTTGTCAGGGTCGCGTAGGTGTGGCAGTCCACGACGTCGACGACGCCGTGGGCTTCATACTTGCGTACGAAATCCTTGATAATATCGCCTCTTGCGTCGTTTTGATACATCACCGAGCAAGGGATTTTGAGGTAGCGCTCGGCGATATTTGCGACCAGATCGCCTTAGGTTTGCGCTTAGCGAGGACGGTCTCGGCAAATACCGTGCATAGGGGCTTAGTTTGATCGCGGGATTTTCGCGTGCGGTTTTGTAAATTTCGCTAAGCTCAAGCCCCAAGCGGCCCGTGCTGATCTCTAAAAATTTGCCCGTGCCCGCCGAGCATTTGTCGTTCATGATAAAATCGGCTGGCTTGCCGTTTAGGGTCTTGATCGCCTTCGTATCCTGCCCGCCCACGCCCTCTACGGTGCAGTCGGGCTCAAACAAAAAGTGCGCCCCAAGGTCGTGGCATAAAATTTCGCTCATGCTAAGCTGCGCGTACTCCACGCTAACGCGTCCGTAGCCCGTAGCCGTCACGAAGCCCCCCGCGTAGCCTTTTTGCTCCAAATTTTGCTTGATCTGCCGTGCGACTTTGACCGCGCTAAAGCCGCTAGGTAGCAAAAACAGCTCGCAAAATTTGCCGCGCTCGTCCATAACGGCGACCTTTGACGACGCCCCGCCGATGTCGATACCGATAAAATGCATACTCTAATCCGTAGTAAATTTTTCCGACACGCGGAACTTTGTTAAATTTGAGCGCAAATTTGAGCTCAGGTTTGTGTAAATTTGCAGAAACTATAAATGAAGATAAATTTATGCAAATGTAAATCGCGACCGCAATCTGCTTTGGTTGAAATTATAGCCAAAATCGGGTGTAAAAAGCGAGGGAAATTTGAAAAAATATTATTTAGCGCATTAAATTTGAGATTTTTGGCAGGGCGAGCGAGGGTAAAATTTGACGACGGAAATTAATGTACGGCGTTAAATTTGAAGATGGGTTTTGAACCGGGCGGCAAGCAAATTTGACGGTCGTGAGGGACGAGAGCAGACTATCAAATTTGGCTGGCGCAGTATGTAAATTTAGCCCGATCAAAAACGGGCTAAAATGCTAAAAACCTACCGACTAAAAAGAGCCAGCCTACCGATAAACCTCGCCGTCGATTATCGCCATGGCTTTGTTGTCTTTACTGCGCGGCGGAGTGTAGAAAAAGCTGTGGCGAACGACCGTACCGTCGTCGTATTTTAGCGTTAGATCGCCTTGATCGAGCGTGTATGAGCCCTCGTCGCTGCGCGATTTTGAGCTGCCCCCGTCTATGCTGCCGCCAGCAGTACCCGAGGTTGCCATAGCATACGACGATCCGCCCGAGCTAAAGCGCCCTTTGCCGTCAAAGCAGTAGTATCCGCTCACACCTACGCTCACCGTATCGCTACCGCCCGACCAGCCGTGCAGGGACGATGAGCTAGCCTTGCGAAACGAGAAACAGTCCTTCGGCATTTGGCTTGAAATTTGCGCTTGAAACATATAATACCCCGTGCCGATGGAGTTCCACAAAAAGGTGCAGTCGTCGTTCTCGCAGTAGTAGCTCGTATCGTAGTTGTCGTTGCTAGTTATCGTTAGGATGCCGTCTTTGACCTTATACGTGCCGTCGATGCGCGTGCGCCAGTCGGGCTTTTCTAGGCGGCTAGCGTAGGTGCCGTCGTCGCGTAGGTAAAAGGAATAATCCTCGCTCGTGTTTAAAAGCATGTTAAATTTTGTACCGCCAAATACCCCCGAGCCTTTTTTGCTCGCCCCGGCGCTACTATGTTTGACGCTCGGATCTTTTGCTGGTTTTGCGGACTCTCCCAAATTTGAGCTTGATTTGCCTGCTTTTGCTTGCGCGCTATTTGCGCTTTTTTTAAAGACAAATAAGACCTCTTGCCCGTCCGCGACTTGTTTGTATTCGAGCATGCCGTCTTTTAGCCAAAACTCGCCCAGCCCTTTAGCGCTAAGCGCGTATTTGCCGCCGCCTAGACTTTCGTAGCCGCTTTTGCCCGCGCTATTGTTGCACGAACCGTCCGGATTTACGCCCACGATGCCTACCGTCGCTTCATCGCCGCCGATCTCAAAAAATGAGTCGCCGAAGCACTTTTGTCCCGCGACTTTAAAGCTCTGCCCCTGCGCCTTTAGCGAGACTAGCTCCCATTTGCCCTCGATCTCGCTTAAATTTGACCCGCCGAGGCTTGCTTGGTTTACGGCGCCGTTTACGATGCCGGCTAAATTTACCTCGTCTTTTTTAAAGGTAAATACGATTTCGCCGCCGTCCGTGCCTTGTTTGTATTCGAGCGAGCCGTTATTTAGCCGCAGCTCGCTGCCGCCAAGCGAGTATCTGCCGCCGCCTAGGCTTTTTAGAGCGAAGTCTTGTTCGGCTTTTTCGCAGGATTTACCGCCCGCGCTACTTAGGCTTAGGCGCGCGCTATCGCCGCTAGCCTCTATAAAAGAGTCTTCAAGGCACTTTTGGCCTGCCGTTTTAAACGTCTGTCCCTGCGCCGTAACTGAGACGATGCTCCATCTGCCGTCTATCTCGCTAGCGCTTAAATTTAACCCGAGGCAAAGCGCCGCGAGGATTGCAAAAAATTTAAATTTAGCCATATTTTTCCTTTCGTAAATTTTTAAGCCGTCTGTGGCGGTTTTGCCTTCGGCTTTTTGTTCTCAAATTTGCCCTGGTTTTGCTACTCGTCTAAAAAATATATCGCGCCGTCTACGACCGCTCCGCCTGCCTTGCCTTCGCTAGTGGGCGGGATGTAAAAAAAGCTATGACGCTGCGTCCGTCCGTCGTCGTATCTGAGCGTGAGTTCACCGCTATCCAGCGTATATGAGCCCGTGCTACTGCTAGATCTTGTTCCGCCGCCGCCCACATTGCTCATGGCGGCGGAGGAGTAGGAAAAACTGCCGTCCTTGAAGCGGCCTTTGCCGTCGAAGTCATAGTACCCGCTCGCGCCTCCGCCAACAACGTCCAAATCGCCCGAGGCGTTGTAAACGGACATGGAGCCAACGGCGGTGAATGAGTAGCTGCCCTTTGGCACCTCATTCAAGATTTGAGCGTTAAAGAGATGGTATCCGCCGTCGCTCAACAAAAACGTGCAATCCGCATCCTCGCAGCTATATGTGCTTTGCTCGCCGTCGTTGGCGGTTCGTACGATTTTTTTGCCGTCTTTTTTATACGTGCCGTCGATGCGCGTGCGCCAGTCGGGCTTTCCTAAACGGCTCGCGTAAGTGCCGTCGTCGCGCAGATAAAAGGATATGTCGGTATTGGTGTTTATGAAGAACCACTTGCCCGCAAACACGCCCGTGCCTTTTTTGGTGGCTTTTGCGTCGCTATGCTTGACGCTAGGGTCTTTTTCGGGCTCTAAATTTGAGTTTGATTTGGCTTGCGCCTGATTTGAGCTAGCGTGTGCCGCGCGGCTTTTTTTAAAGGTAAACACGATGCTGCCCGCGCTTTGTTCGTATTCGAGCGAGCCGTTTTTTAACCTAAATTCGCCCGCGTCGTTATCTAGCGCGTACCTGCCCGCGCCAAGGCTTTTGTAACCGCTCTCTCCCGCACCTGTTTTGCACGTGCCGTCCGGATTTGCCGCCGCGATGCTAACAGTTGCTTTGCCGCCCACGATCTGGAAAAACGAATCCTCAAAGCACTTTTGGCCTGCTGTTTTAAACGTCTGCCCTTGTGCCGTGACAGAGTCTATCTCCCATCTGCCCTCTAGCTCGTCCGCGCTCAAATTTGAGCCGGTTGCCGTTGCCGCGGCTTTGTTTGCGGCTGCGTCTTTTTTGAATGAAAAAACGATAAATTTGCCGCCGTCTAAGGACTGTTTTA
>CAUSAR010000053.1:0-14324 GCA_963529735.1 uncultured Campylobacter sp. | reverse complement strand
AAGTTTTTAAAATGCTCTTTTAGCCAGCCGCTAACGGACTGCGAAGGTATGGCGACGACGAGCAGATCGCGCTTTAGCGCCTCGTCTAGGCTCACGAAATGCGAACCCTCAAGCTGCCTGCGCGAGGTGATAACACAGTCGTTTTTTTGCGAAAGCGCATGAAAAAGCGCGCTACCCCATTTCCCCGCTCCGATGATGGCTATTTTCATTTTTTCTCTTTTTTGTGATTTACGTTTATTTTAGCTAAATTTGACCGGCCCACTCGCAAGACAAAACTTACTTTTGTGAAAATTAAATGGATTAAATTTGACCGCGCCGCCAAATAACAGCGCAAGCCAAATTTATCCTAATTTTTCTTTTAAAAGCTCATTTACTTTTGCGGGGTTAAACGCGCCCTTGCCCTCTTTCATCGTTTGTCCGACAAAAAATCCAAAAAGCTTGTCCTTACCGCTTTTATACTCGGCAACCTTATCGGCGTTCGCGCTTAAAATTTGATCTATTATCGCTACGATAGCCGAGTCGTCGCTGACTTGTTTTAATCCCAATTTTTCGATGACGCCGTCCACGCTCTCGTCGTTTTCCATCAGATAGTCAAGTACCTCTTTTGCCGCCTTGGCACTTATCGTGCCGTCTTCTATGCGGCGCAAAAGCTCTATCATCTTAGCCGAATTTACGGGCGATGTCTCGATCGTAGCGCCGTTTTTTAGACAACCCAAAAGCTCGACAATTAGCCATGTAACAGCCAGTTTCGGCGATATCTTAGCATCCACGAGCTCCTCGAAATACCTCGCCGTCTCCACGCTGCTAGTTAAAATCAGTGCGTCGTCCTCTTTGATGCCAAGCTCGCGCTCGTATCTAGCAACCTTTTGCTCGGCAAGCTCCGGGATCTTGATCGCTTCGTTATACATCTCCTCCGGGATCTCGACAGGCAGAAGATCAGGATCTGGAAAATATCTATATTCGGCGCTATCCTCCTTGCCTCGCATAGAGCGCGTGACTAAATTTACGGTATCAAAAAGGCGCGTTTCTTGATAAACTTCCTCGTCGTATTTACCGTCTTCCCACGCCGCGCTTTGGCGTTCGACCTCGTAGTCGATCGCTTTTTGGATAAATCTAAACGAGTTTAAATTTTTAATCTCGACGCGCGTGTAAAGCTTGCTGTCGCCCTTTGGACGGATGGAGACGTTAGCGTCGCAGCGAAAGCTTCCCTCTTGCATATTGGCGTCGCTAATGTTTAAAAATCGCAAAATCGAGTGCAGTTTTTTTAGGTACGCGACTGCCTCGTCGGAGCTGCGCAGATCAGGCTCGCTCACGATCTCAAGCAGCGGCGTGCCGGCGCGGTTTAGATCGACTAGGCTTTGTCCGCTCTCGTGGATGTTTTTGCCAGCATCCTCCTCAAGGTGCGCGCGAGTGATACCGATGCGTTTTTTCTCACCGTTTACGTCGATAAAAAGCTCGCCTTTTTCCACTATCGGTATCTCAAACTGCGAAATTTGATAGGCTTTTGGAAGGTCGGGATAAAAGTAATTTTTGCGGTTAAAAACCGAGCGTTTATTTATGGTTGCATTTACTGCCGCGCCAAAGCTTATCGCCTTTCTCACGGCTTCTTTGTTTAGCACCGGCAAAGATCCAGGTAACGCCAGGCAGGTCGGACAAACATGCGTATTTGCCTCGTCGCCGAAGCTCGTAGAGCAAGAGCAGAAAATTTTAGTTTTTGTATTAAGCTGGGTGTGAACCTCAAGCCCGATAACGACTTCAAACATAATTTGCCTTTTATTTAAAATTTAGGGCTTATTTTAGCAGGATTTTTATTTAAGTTAGATAAAAAAGAAGGGGTTGCGCCCGCCGATTTTTAGCGTATTTTAGCTGGCGGACGCGTAAATTTAAATTTTCAGTGCTCGTCGTGGCTGATCAAAATCGCGCCGGCAAGATACACATAGGTAAGAATCATAAAGATAAATGTTTGCAAGCACGCCATAAACGTAAGCAAGACAAACGCCGGGAGCGCAGCGTAAGACGCAAGAGCAAGCACGACCAAAAGGAACAAATCATCGCCCTTGATGTTACCGAAAAGCCTGAAAGAAAGCGATACGACGCGAGATAAATGCGAAACGATCTCGACGATAAACATTATCGGGGCCAGCCATTTGTTTGGTCCCATAAAGTGAGCAAAATACTTAACCACGCCGTTTACGCGGATACCTTCGTAGTGGTAAAACACAAAAACTACGAGCGCTAAAGTAAGAGTCAAATTTAAGCTCGAAGTCGGAGCCTCAAATCCAGGTATTATGCCTATTATGTTACTTACAAATACGATCAAACCGATGGTGGCGACTAGCGGTAGGTATTTTCTAGATAGCGCTTCGCTGCCTAGCACGTCCTTGCCCATGGATACGACGCCTTCTAAATACGCTTCGAGGATGTTTTGGGTTCCGCGAGGCACGAGTTGCAAATTTTTAGTTGCAAATTTTGCCACGATAAGCACGATAATCGCGACTAAAACGAGATGTCCCGCGTAATTTACCGCGTGGATAACGTGCTCGTTGTCGGTAAACAAAGAAGCGATCCAACCTGTAAACAAAAACAAATTTTCTTGCATGGATTAACCTTAGATTTATGAAATTTAACGGCAATTTTATCCAAATAAACGTTAAAAGTTTTTTAAGCTTAACTCAAATTTCGCCCAAATTTTAGCTTTTTTGTCAAATTTAGCTCAAATTTCGACGTCGTTTTTTAAAATCAGCACTCACGCGAAAAATCTATCGTAAACAAGCTTTAGTATCGTCGCACCCACGACGGCTAAAAACATGACTCTAACAAATTTAACGTCCTTTTTCATGACCATATTTGAGCCAAAGTACGCACCTAAAACCTGCCCTACGCCCATCAAAAGCCCGACCGTCCAAAGTATCTGTCCGCCCGCGATGAAAACGACTAGAGAGACGATGTTGCTGGTAAAATTTAGGATTTTCGTATGCGCGACAGCTTTTTTTATATTTAGCCCGATGAGCGCAACCATCGCAAACGTCCAAAAACTGCCCGCTCCAGGCCCAAAAAATCCGTCGTAAAAGCCTAAAATTAGGCCAAATATCACGTAAAAGGCTCGCGCGTTCATGCGGGCGGCTCTGTCCTCGTCGCCGACTTTTGGCATCAAAAGCGTATAAAGGAAAATCGCTATCAAACAAAATGGGATAATAACGCGCAAAAACTCGGCGCTCAAAAACAAAATAAGCACCGTGCCGATACACGCGCCAATAAAGGTAAAAACGATGCCAATAAAAACTTCGCGGAAATTTATCATGCCTTTTCGGGCGAAATTTAGCGCTGCCGTGAAGCTACCGAAAGTGCCCTGAAGCTTGTTCGTAGCTAACGCCACGTGAGGCGGTACGCCCATCGCCATGATCGTGGGTAGCGCGATCAGTCCGCCGCCGCCGGCGATCGCATCGACGAAGCCCGCCGCAAACGCCGCCGCAAAAAATATCAAATACGCCGTAACGCCGAAGTCAAAGTCCATTTCCGCCCCTTCAAAAAACAAAATCATACTACGAAAAATTTAAAAAATTTATAAAATTTGGCTTTTTGTTTTAATGCGGTTAAAATTTAATAAAGCGGCGAGTAAATTTTGCCTAGTAGGTTTAAATTTAGCGGTTTGGGTTGCGGCGTATTCTGTAAAATTTGCCGGTACAGTCGGCGATTTTATTTTAAAATTTGAAATAAATTTCGTAAATTTAGATACCGAAATTTATTTCAAATTTGATAAGGGTAAATTTGGCATAGTTTTTAAAATTTCGTTTGTAAAATAGCGCATAAATTTACATTTAAGAAATGCAAGGTTAAAAAGAAGGCTATCAAATTTAACGTCCAAAACGCCTTTAGAGCAAATTTAAATCACGTCAAATTTGAGTAAAAAAAGAAAAATCCGCCGATCGCCAAGCGCGGCAAATCGGCGAATTTGGGATTATTTTATAACGCCGCAAACCATTCTAGCGCCGCCGCCGCCAAGAGGCTTTGGATGGTCGCTGTGGTTATCGCCGCCAACGTGGATCATTAGCGAGTGACCTTTTAGCTCGTCGATTGTTTTGATTTTCGGAGCTAGGACTGGATAAACCGCGTTACCCTCGGCATCAACGAAAAGCGCAGGCAAATCGCCCTTGTGGCCGCTGTCGTCCCACGCAAATGAGTGTTTTTTTGTCTCGGCCGGATCCCAGTGGCCGCCCGCTTTCATGCCTAAGCCCTTCTCGTTAGCGCCGCAGTCAGCGTTTTGATGCACGTGAAATCCGTGCGCGCCGCTCTCAAGGCCTTTAAGATTTGGGAATAACGCCACACCGTAGTTAGTCTCGATCGCTACGACCTCGCCTACGACAGTGTTGCCCTTTTCGCTTAGTTGCTCCATAGTTACGACTAGGTGCTTGCCAGCCTTTGGATCAAAGACTTTTTCCTCGTGCGCAAGGGCGCTAGTAGCAAGTAGGCAGCCTAGAGCCGCGCTAGCTAAAACGATTTTTTTCATTTTTTCTCCTTAAAATGTAATTGTAGTGTAACTATAGCCTAAATTTGATTAATTTAGGCTTTAAATTTTCTTAAATTTAATGCGCCGCAAGGGCTTAACTTTCCTCTATTTAGCACGAGAAAAACCCGTCAAATTTACTTTATCCCGCTTAAAATTTGCGCCAGTTCGCCGCTTTGACCGATGCGGTAGAGCGCGAAGTCGTATTTGATCGGGTCGGCGGGGTCAAATTCGCAAAGCTTGTCCGTTAGCTCGCGCACAGCCTTAAAATCATAGCTTTTGCGAGAGATTAAGCCCAAATTTAGCGAAACTCGGTGCGTATGCACGTCAAGAGGTATAAGAAGCTTGCTTTTTGGCAGGCTTTTAAATAGCCCAAGGTCGATGTCGCTATCTCGCACCATCCAGCGTAGAAACATATTGTAGCGTTTATACGGGCTTTGCGGCGCTTTTTCGTACGACTTGCCGAAAAAAAACTCATATCCCTCCGAGCGGTAAGGGTTTAGCGAGTAAATAAATTTGATGAGCTCGTTTATACCGTCTATCATCGAGCCGCCTTTTTCAAAGCCCGCTCTCACTGCACTCTCGATGTCGCCGTGCTTTTTTAGGCGCGAAAAGGTGATAAAAATCTGCCGCACGTCCTCGCAGCTTTGAAAGCGGTATTTGTGCCGCGTCAAATTTGAAATGATTTGCTCCTCGCTTTTATCCAGCAGCAAGAAATCGAGCGAATTTAGGAAATTTACGATTAGTTTTGCGTTGCCGTAAGCAAAAAGCGCGCAGACAAGCGAGATCTCGGGCGTTTTAAATTTGCTAGCGACTTGTAGCGGATCGGCGGCGGCAAACAAGTCCGCATGGGTATTTTTAGAGATTACGTTTTGATCTAGGAGGGTTTTTAAGTCCATTTTTAGCCTTTTTGGCTGAGATTTTAAACCAAAAAGGCTAAGAGAAATTTAAATTTACTGCTTTAGCGTGAGCAAGGTATCGAGCATCTTTTCCACGGTCGTGATGATTTTGGCCGCCGCGCCGTAGCTACTTTGGTAACGAATAAGGCTCGTTAGCTCTTCGTTCATGTTTACGCCGCTAACGGATTGATGCTCAGACATCGCGACCTTGTGGATGGCGGTGTTTGCGTCGTTTAGGTCGTTATTTGCCTGCGTCTCGCTAGCTAGATCGGACGTGATATAGCGGTAGTAACCCTCGACGCTCTCTTCTTTATCCGCGTGCTTGTTGGAGTAAAATATTATTTTTTTATACTGCATTTGCACCATATCGTTTGCGACTTCGTTGTTGCCCGGAGTCGGGTTTGAGTAGGCTTTTAGCTTGTGCGGATTTTCGGTTAGCTCGCTTTTTACGCTCATATTTTTAGCTTTGTCGCCCTCAAAAACTCTATTTAGCCCGATGATACCCGGGAAATTGGTGCCTTTATCGACGAAAGCGACGCTGTATTCGCCGGCATTTCTTTTAGCTGTTACGCCAAACGTGCCTTTACCCGTCGCCGCGTCGTATTGGTAGTTTGCCTGAAAATAATCGTCCACGTCGTTTAGCGAGTTATTGTCGCCGTTGTCGTCAGTGTCGGAGTTAAAGTCCCGCACGATAGAGTTGCCGCGCGCGTTATCGTTCATAGACGTGGTTGCGTTTACGTTTATCGTCTTGCGTGCGACCTCTTGGCCTTGGTTGTTATAAACTACGACGTCAAAGCTACCGTGTTTGATGTCGTTATTAAAATTCATCAGCGTCCTAGAGTCGCTTAGACCGTCTAGCTCGTCGGTTACGGCATTTTCTACGGCCGATCTCGCGTAGATGTTGTTTGTCTCATTGATGATGCCTTTAGCAAACGTATTTAGGTTGTCTATATACTTTTGTATCGTTCCGTCTTGAAACTCTCCGCTATCATCCACTCTGCGCCCGCGTAAATCTAGCGCGGCGCCTAGTTTACCGCCCGAGATTCGTCCGTTTAGATCGACCTTTTTACCGTCGTCCCTCTCGAAAAATACGCCTTTAAAATCGCTTTTGTCGCTTATTCTATCGACTGTTAGCGGATGATACGTCGTGCCGTCTACGATATTAAATCCTGAAATATTTATCTGATGCTTCGTACCCATATCGGTTACGGTCGGATCGATATTGCTGCTTTGTAGTTGCCCTTTAAATACGCTGATACCTACGAGCTTTGACATCGCAAGCTCGAGCTGATCGCGTTTATCTCGCAGGTCGTTTGCTCTAGTAGTGCCGACTGATTCGACGCGGACGATCTCTTTATTTATCTGCGCGATTTGCTTGGCGTATTTGTTGATTTCGTTTACGGAAACTTCCACCTGCGAGTCCACGTCCTTTTGGATCTTGGTTAGCATATCGTGAGCTTTATTTATACTATTTGATAGCGTCGCGGCCGAATTTAGTAGATTTACCTTCTGAGAACCCTCGGTTGGATTAGAAGCGAGGTTGTTCCATGCATTAAAATAATTTTGTAAATCCCTGCCTATGCCTACGCTTTGTAGATCAGGGAAGCGCTGCGAAATTTCCTCTAAAATTTGCTTTTTGTATTCACTTGATTCTAAATTTATATTTGAAGTGCGGAGCCTAGCAAACGTAAACTCGTCATGCACGCGTACGACCGTATCGACCTTGGTGCCAGTACCGATGTCGCCCGGCATGTCGTGAAAAGGCTCTCTGGCAGACTGCACGACACGCTGTCTGGTGTAGTGCTCACTGTCGGCGTTTGTGATGTTGTGTCCGGTCGTAGTGATCTGCGTCTGCGCGGCATCTAAACCGCTAACTCCAATATGTAAAGACGAAAATATATTAGCCATTTTTTAAACCCTTGTTTTAAATAAACTTTCAGGCGTCAAGCCTTCTTTATCGTAGCTGCCAAACTCGCTTTTAAACATGTTTTTTAGCAAGCTATCGAAAAATTCTTTTACTCCGACGACGTATTTTGCGTATTCTTTGTTTTTTGAGTAGAGCTCTTCAAGCTTTGAGCGCATAAGCGCGAGAGATGATTTTACCTCATCGTCAAGGATAGAGCTTAAATTTACCCCGCCGTTTTCCCTTGAGACTCTTAAAAGCTCTTTATCTAGCAGCGATTTTACGGATTCAAATTTTTTAACCAGCTCATTTTTGCGTTTGACGCTATCATCGACCTTAGTGTGGTCGGCTAGTTTTATCTTTTCTATATCTTCCGTAGTTTGAGCGATGAGCTCGTCTAGTACACCCATCGCCTCATCCAAATATCTTTTAAGCATTTTTGTCCTTTCTTTTTACGCAAGGACAAAAAATCTTATAAAAGCGTATCGGCAACAGCTTTTGCAATCTTGGACATATCTAGTTTATATGTTCCGTTTGCGATCTGCTCGGCTATCTTTGCGACCTTGCTTTCTTCTTTGCCTTGTGTTTTTTCCATGTTTTCGCTCTTTTTTACGTCGTTTGAGCGAGTGATTTGCTGCGGGCTCATGCCCAGTTTAGCTCCCAAAGTTCCTATCATTTTCAAGCCTTTTTAGATTTGTTAGAAACTAAATCGGCAAATTTTGAAATTTCTTAAGCCCTTTCTTTCAAATAATTGAATAAAAGTTCGCTAAAGCCCAAATTTCCACTCAGAGCCTTGCTCATCGTGTCGTTATACATCGAGTGATATATCTCGTCTCCGGCATCTTTGCCAAATAACGGATTTTCGTCTTTTAGCGCGATATCCAGCACGCTTTTAACTAAAAACGCCTCAAAAGCGTCGGTTTGCTCTTTTAAAAGCGCATCTTGCTCGCTTTGAGGCTTATCTGCGCGCCTGTTTTCGATTGAACTAGTGGCAAATTTATTATACGAGCTTAAAGCCGCCGAACTGTCTACGTTTAACATTATATTATCTCCAAGTCTACGTGTATGGCGCCCACGCGTTTTAAATTTTCCATTATCGCGATGATGTCGCTAGGAGTCGCACCCATCTTGCTTAGCGCCCTTGCGACGCTAGCTACGGTTGTTTTTTCGCCGCTAATTTTTAGCATATTAGTTAGCGGATCTACCGCTGCGCCGTCTTGCAGGTCGATTGTTTGCTGATTTGCCGCCATATCGTCATACGAGCTAGGCTCTATCTTTATCGTGATATCTCTGTGCGTGATGACGACCGGATCGACCGTGATATTTATACCGCTTACTATCGTGCCGGTTCGCTCATCGATTACGATTTTATCTAGAGCTTTATAATCAACGTCCAAATTCAATACCTTAGCGATAAACTCAACCGCGTTTGAGCCTTCCGGTTTTGATACTTTGATGGTTCTAGAGTCGATAGCCGTCGCAGTTTCGCCGCCTAGATTTAAATTTACCACCCTTTGGATATTTGAAGCGGTGTCGAAATTCGACTCCTTTAAGCTTAAAAATATTGCTTCTTGATTGTAGATATCGTATGCTATCTCGCGCTCCACGATCGCGCCGCTTGGGATCGTGCCTGCGGTTACGTGGTTACCATCCTTGCTTGCTCCGCCGCGAGATGCCGTTTTGCCGCCTATGGTTAGCGAGCCCTGCGCTAGAGCGTAAATGTCGCCGTCCACTCCCTTAAGCGGAGTCATCAAAAGCGTTCCGCCCTGAAGGCTCTTTGCGTCGCCGATAGATGAGATCACGACATCAAGCTTATCACCCTGCCTAGCAAACGGCGGTAGCTTTGCGATAACCATAACCGCAGCGGTGTTTTTTGACTTGATGTCGTCGGGCTTGATTTTTACGTTCACGCTTTGAAGCATATTTGAAAGAGACTGGATCGTAAACTCCGAGCTACTGCCGTCGCCAGAGCCGTTTAGACCGACGACCAGGCCGTATCCGATCAGCTGATTTTCCCTCACGCCAACGACGTTTGCGATGTCTTTTATCTGCGCCGCAAAAGCCGATATAGCAAGGCTTAGCAAGCATGCCGCTAGTTTCATTTTCGTCCTTAAATTTGTATTTTCAAGGACGAAAAGCAATTAGCATTCCAAATTTGACGCAAGAATTTAAGAATAGTAGCTAAGCGAAGTATTTCCGAATTTTTTAGATTTTAAAAGTGTGAACGAGCTGATGTTTTCAGGTAAATTTAGATGACTGGCGTGCTCGAAAGCGATCAGGTAAATTTTATCTTTTGGCAAATTTAGCGCCAAATTTACGCACTTTTCATAAACGTCCGCAAAGCCATCTCTGATATCAAAAGGCGGATCTAGGTACAAAATAACTGGCAAATTTTGCCTCGCGACGATAGCTGGCGTCATCTCAAAAGTATCGCCGTTTACGATTTCTAGCTCATCACCGATAAGTTTAGCGTTTTGTATCGCGATCTTGTAGGCGTTTTTGTCGATTTCTACCGCGTAGGCCTTTGTCGCGCCGTTACTTAGCGCTTCTGCGGCCATCAGCGCGCTACCGCCAAAAGCCTCGATAAAAACCTTACCCGCTAGCTCGTAGCGAAACGAGTCGAAAAACGAGCCTTTGACGATGCTTTTTGTGCTTCTTGTAGTTTGAAGCGATGGCAAAAGCAGCTTTTTACCTTTAAATTTACCGCTTGAAATCATAGCGTAGAGATTTTTCAACGAGCTTTCCTTAGAATCGCAAATAGCTCTTCTTTAAATTTATCTATCAAATTTGAAACCTCACGCTCCAAATTTGAACCGTTTTGCGGCGCGGCTTTTTCTTTTATAACAAATGCGGGCGCGTTCGTGCGAGAAGGAGCGATAGGCTCCGAAAACTGGATCGCCGAATAAAACTCCTCAAGTGCGGATATAAGGACTTCTTTGCTAAAAGGGATTTTTAGATGCGGCGAATGCTCGGCGATCACAAAAACCGGCTTTTTTGCCTCGATTTTTTTGTCCGCCACGATAAAATCGCAATCTTTTCTAGGCGAGATAAAATCCCTCAAAAATAGCCTTAGCGACTCCTCTAGCAAAATACAGTCGCACTCAAACGAAATTTTCACGAATTCTCCTTTTTCTCGCCTTGATTTAGGCTGGATTTTAACAAATTTATACAAAAATTTAAATTAAGCAAAAATTTTCCCAAACTGGGCTAAAAAAATTTGCAAATTTGACGATATAGAAGCTAGCAAACATTTAAAGGAGAAAATATGGAAATTTTCAAAGTAGCGAGCCAACCGATGGCAAACGCGGCTACAAGCTCGCACGCGCAAAGCTCTACTCAAACTAGAGAGGTCGAGCAAACTCACATCCAGCATGACGCTACGCGTAATTTAACCGAGCAAAATAACGAAACGCTAAGTAAAGAAGTAAAAGAAGCCACCGAAAAACTAAATAAACAAATGGAAGATCTAGGCACCAGTATACGCTTTGGCTATAACGATAAAATAGGCGCGATGTACGTAAACGTAATGGAGATGAAAACGGGCGAAGTTATTCGCAAAATCCCGACCGAGCAGGCAATGAAGCTAAGCGAGTATTTTAAAGAAGCCGTCGGCGTATTATTTGATAAGGAGAGCTAAAATGGCACTAGGTAAAGTTTCTTCTCTTGGCTTTGGAAGCCAAGTTCTAACTCAAGACGTTATAGATAAACTAAAAGCTGCCGATGAAGCGGGTCAGATAAAACCGGTGACCTCTAAAATCACGGCAAACGCGACGAAGCAAAAGGATCTAACCGCTCTAAAAACGCTCATCGGTACCTTTCGATCCTCGGTTTCAACTCTAGCAGACGATAGCTCGTATCAAAAAAGAACCACCACCGCAGACGGCAAAAGCGCGGAGGTAACCGCAAGCGCGGGCGTGGCGGTACAAGATATCGAAATAGACGTAAGGCAGCTAGCCAAAAAAGACGTTTATCAAAGCACAAAATTTGCCACCTCAAGCTCATTTATCGGCAAAAACGGGACATTTGGCATAAAAGTCGGAGGCACGACGCATAAAATAGAAGTAAGAAGCTCCACTACGCTTGAAGAGCTAGCCGATAAGATCAACGAGGTCACAAACGGCGCCGTTTCGGCAAAAGCGATGAAAGTAGGCGGCGAAGATCCGTATCAGCTTATACTGCAATCAAAAGAAACGGGTGCTGAAAACAAGATCGAAATCACCGACGTAGATAGCGACGGGTCGGCTCTAAGCGGCGCATCGGACGTCTTGCAAAAGCTCGGCTGGGATAGCGCAAATATCGCTAGTAATAAAATTTCGACCGCGCAAGATGCCGAGTTCGTCTACAACGGTATCACGATAAAACGAAGCGGCAACGAGGTAAAAGATTTAAATTTAGGAATGACGATAAAGCTAAAAGATACGGGCAAGACGACCTTTAGCATCAAAGAGGACGCAAGCGCCATAAAAGAGAGCATGCAAAGTCTAGTTACGGCGTACAATAATCTTACCAACAACCTAAAAGTCGCCACCGACTACGATAGCGATACTAAAAAATCGGGAACTTTTCAAGGCGTGAGCGAGATAACGGGTATAAAATCGACGCTAAATAAAATTTTATTCGCCAATCAAACCTACACCGATAAAAACGGCGTAACCAAAACCGCAAATTTAGCCGACTACGGGCTAAGCTTGAATAAAGAGGGCTTGCTGGAGCTTGATAGCTCAAAACTAGGCAAAAAGCTAGACGAGGATTTGCAAAGCGTGCAAAAGATATTTGCCGGCGGCACGACCTACGGCACGGCTCAGGCCTTTAGCTCTAAAGCCGTAGATGCCGGCTCGCTAACTATCGCAAACGAAGATCTAGTCATAAACGGCAAAAAGATAAATTTACCGGCTACTGCGGCTACAAATACCTCAAAGCAAAATGCACTAGCTCTACTAAAAGCCATAAACGACGCAGGTATCGCTGGCGTGCAAGCCACCATAGCCTCAAGCGAGGACAAAATAACGCTAAAAACCACAAACGGTACGGCAATAAGCATAAAAGGCTCGCCCGCCACGCTAAATGCGGTAGGCCTAAGCGAATCTACGATAACGCCTAAAAGCACGACCGTAAACGGCATCTTTTCCTCGGCGAAAAAGACTGTAGACGGGCTAATCAACTCAAAAAACGGCTCTTTAACCAAATACGGACAAAGCCTGATCGAGGAGAAAAAAACGCTCGATGCCGAAAAAGAAAGGACGCAAAAGTCGCTAGACGCGAAGTACGCCACGATGGAAGAGCGATTTTTAGCATACGATAAGATCATCAGCAAGCTAAATAGCGAATTTTCATCGCTAAAATCAATGATCGAAGCCGAATATAATAAAAAATAAAGGTAAATTTATGCAATACAACACTGCACACGCGGCGTATTCGCAAAACGCGGTAGGCGGCATCGAGTCGCCTACTAAGCTCATCGAGATGCTTTACGAGGGCGTTTTGAGATTTATTTTTAGAGCTAGAAAAGCAATGCAAGATAATGATGTGGAGAAAAAAGTATATTTTATAAACCGCACTAACGCGATTTTCGTCGAGCTTCTAAACTCACTAGACTACAACCAAGGTAACATCGCGCACTATCTGAGCGGCCTTTATACCAGACAGATCCAGCTACTAGCCATGGCAAATATAAACAACGACGAGCAGAGCCTAAACGAGGTCGTGAGCGTAACCAAACAGCTGCTTGAAGCATGGAAAGAAACGACAGGACAAGCCGATGTGGCTGGATGAGCTAAAAATAGCCGTCGCTAACGATGACGCGGAGGCTATCGCGGCGCTAGCAAACGAAGCGCCTAGTAAATTTGACAGCCTAGAGGACGCCCTGCAAGCTCAGGAGCTTCTGGGCGCAGCGATAAATTTGATACAAAAAAACAGAACCGAGCTCGGCAAAGAGCTAGAAAAACTAAAAAACGTAAAAAAATACATAGCGTCGTAGATAATTTCTCAAATTTACGGCGCTTTTTATCTCAAATCCCCTTCTAAATTTTATCCCGCAAAGGCAAAGATATGACGAAAAACGCTATAAAGGACGCTTTAAAAAATAGACTCGGCGCGGATATAGCGGGCGATTTTAGAGTGCTAAAGGAGCACGAGTTAATTAAATTTAACGATGAAGCGAAATTTGTCTTTGAAGGCGAGAGCGAGATATTGCGAGAGTTTTATATCTTTGCAGATACAGGCACGGGCGATCTTTGGCTAGCCTACTTAGATGACGGCAAGGTCGCTTTTTACGACCACGACGCGGGATATCTTTGCGCGTCAAATTTGGTTAAATTTGATCTGGATATAACAGGCTGGCTTAAGATCGCCGAGATGTTTGGAAAATTTGAGGCCATAGACGAACCGAGCGACGAACAAAAATCTAAATTTAAGCTAGTCATTAGCGCCCTATGTCCGCAAATTTTAGAAATTTGGGATATTTAAAATCAAATAAAACGCGCCTTGCGCCGTTTCAAATTTAAACCCTATCCGTAGCCGTCAAATTTAAACCCGATTCCGCCTCGCCAAATTTGATCAAATTTTACTTCGCCGCGCGGTCGCCGCAAACCTCAGCTTAAATTTGCCCAAACCTCTCAAAACATGCCGTCAAGATAGCGGTTTATCGTAGTAAAAATACGTAAATTTAAAAATTTGATGAAATAAAAGTAGTAAGAGGCATGGCGATAAGCCGAGTTCTGTCGTGAGTGATTATTTATCTACTCCAAATTTTACAATTTGGCTCTAGCGAAGGGTTTGACATAAGACTCAAAACCATCCCTTCTTGCTGCGAGTTGGGTTTATATAGCCGCCGCGCTTGCACGCCGCGCTGGTGGGCTCTTACCCCGCCGTTTCACCTTTACCGCCGAAGCGGTAGTTTGCTTTCTGTTACACTGTCCCTTGGGTCGCCCCAGCCATCCGTTAGATGGAACTCCGTCTTATTGCAGCTCGGACTTTCCTCTTTTGCCTACGCAAAAGCAATCACTTGCCATACCTTGGG
>CAUSAR010000052.1:0-14853 GCA_963529735.1 uncultured Campylobacter sp. | reverse complement strand
TAGTCGATCGCGTGCTCTACTCGGCGATGTTCTACCCGGCAAACTACGGCTTCGTGCCAAACACGCTCGCAGCAGACGGCGATCCTGCCGATATCTTAGTACTAAACGAATACCCTCTGCAAGCAGGCAGCGTCATCCCGTGCCGTCTCATCGGCGTGCTCGTGATGGAAGACGAAGCAGGCATGGATGAGAAGCTACTTGCCGTACCGGTTACTAAGATCGATCCGCGATTTGACGCGATCAAAAGCTACAAAGACCTACCTGAGGCCACGCTAAATAAGATCAAAAATTTCTTTGAAACTTATAAAATTTTAGAGCCTAACAAATGGGTGAAGGTTAAAGAATTTAAAGATGCAAATGCCGCAAAAGAGATCCTAGACGCGGCAATCAAAAACTACAAATAAGCCCTCCTCGGCTTGCCGGCCGCCGCCTCGTTAAACCTAAACAAGCGGCGGTCAAATTTAAACTCACGCAAAAATCAAAAGGATAAAAATGGATATATTAAAGCTACTTTTGAGCAACTCCGGCGGTATGTTAGATGCGATGTCGCAAAAAAGCGGACTAGGCACAAACGACGTAGAAGCCGTGATTTCTAAGATCGCGCCGATTTTCATGCAAAGAGCGAACGAAAATTTTAAATCAGATTCAGATTCGTCAAATTTCCTCGAGATGATCCGCCGCTCAAACCTTGACGAGATGACTGGCACCCCGCAAAACATCAGCGTCGCCGAAGGTAACGAGCTACTGGGCGTACTAGCGGGCTCGAAAGAAAACAGTAGGGCTCTAGCTAGCGACGTAGGCTCGCAGCTAGGCATCAGCGCAGACTCTATCAAAACCTTGCTACCGATGATCGCGCCGATGATTGCGGGCATGCTAAACAATCAGCTCAAAGCATCAAATTTGCAAGACTCTGCAGATAGCGGCTCCATGATGTCGATGCTTACGCAGTTTTTGGATCAGAACAAAGACGGCTCGATCGTAGATGATATCTTTAGGATCGCAGGCGACTTTTTCGGTAAAAAATAGGCGAATTTCGCCTATTTTAGCCGTTTTGGCTTTGACGCTCGTCTAAATTTGAGCTTTATCTATACTATGCTTTTGCACCGCAGTACGCAAATTTATTCTGCTCTTAACAATTTTTGATATACGCCTGCAAACGGCGCTAATGCTACTTTAACTAGAACGGCTAAATTTATAAAAAATAAAATTTGATCAGTACCAGCCGCTGCCTCAAATTTATGCCGAATTTGAGGCAAAAAAATAACGTAAAATCAGACTTTAAAATCCAACTTTATGCCTACTTTAACCCTTTTTTGAGTTTCCTAACGAGAAATCTTGCCAAGTGAAGCTCGTCAAAAAGCGATTTTTCTATACAGAGCGGGCGGTCAAAAACGAGATCGCAGATGAGCTCGGCTCCAAGCACGGCCGTACAAAGCCCGCGTGAGCCGTGAGCAGTGCTAACGTAGACGTTTGGTACGTATTTTGGATGCGGATTGGACTTGCCTTTCGTCCAAAGCAACGACTTATAGGCGTCTTTATAAAAATCCTCGTCGTAAAGCCGTCCGATGAGCGGAAAACGGTCGCCACTATAGCTACGGTAGCCCACTTTCGAACCGATTATTCGGACGTTTTGCGGTATTTGGGCCGCGATGTTTGAGCTATTTTTAGGTACAGTCAAATTTGACGCACTACTGGTCTGTGCAGGGTCATCCGCGGTTTCAGCCGGCAAATCCACACTTCTGCTTAAATTTACGCCGCCTTTGTTTCCCTCCAAGCGATCCGCATTTTCAGCGTTGCCGTCTCGGCTGATAGCACAATTTAGATCATGCATGCCGCTTAAATTTAGCTGCTCGCTTTTCGCAAATTTACCATCCAAAAACTCGGCGACGTCAGCTAAATTTTTCTCGTCGTCGCTAGAACGCGGCTCGTCTAAAAAAAGATTTCTATCATAAGTCGCGCCGATCACCTGCACGCCCTCAGCAGGCGGGCAGACATAGCCTTTAGCGCTAAAAGGTGCAGACGCCCAAACGGCTGGCTCGATATGCGTGACCTGACCGCGCACGGAGCTAAGCCTGATGTCGTAGTTCGCAAAGAGCTCCATACTCTCGCTGCCGATAGCAAGCACGAGTACGTCGGCGTCGATACTTTGCCCGTCTTTAAAATGCGCCCTAACCGCGCCGCCCTCAAGAGTCTCAAAGGCCGTAAATTCGCAGTTTAAAAGCGTTTTTATGCCCATGCTTACTGCTTTGCACATCTTTCTGGGGCGAGCTTTTGCGCCATTAAAAATAAACGCGCTAGCGTAAGGCTCGTCATCAAATTTTAGCTCAAAAACGCCGTTGTCCGCGTCAAATTCGTGCCACTCGTAAAAGCGCTCTAGCGTCTTTTGCTCGTATGCGTAGTCTGTCGCACCGCAAAACTCTATCTCCTGGGCGCTGAGGTTTTGTTTATAAAAGCGCACCGCCTGCAAAAACGCATTCATGTGCATGCGGCCTAAATTTACGGTTGGCTTCGTGATAAGCGGCATCAAAATCCCACAGTGATTTCCGGAGCCGTTTAGCGCGATATCGCCACGCTTTTCGGCGATCGTGACCTTTAAACCGCGCTGGCGCAACTTAAACGCGCAAACGCAGCCAGCCACTCCGCCACCGACAACTAGCGCCGTCTTTGGAACGATCCTGGCGGCTGGATCAAATCTGCTAAACCAAATTTCATTCTCAGCTTGCCGCTCGCCGGTAAATTTAGCGCGCAACATCTCTCGCTTTTTGCCGTAACCTTTTAGCAAATTTACCTCAAAGCCGCTATTTTGCAGGACTCTTTTTAACGCGCCCGAGGCCGAATACGTGCAAACGCTAGCGCCCAATGCGCATAAATTTGCGATTTTACCGCAAACCAGCTCGCTCCACATCGCTTCGTTTTTAGCAGGTGCAAAGCCGTCCATAAAAACGGCGTCCGCATTAAAACTAAGCTCGTCCAAAACCTCGGCCACATCGCCAAAACACAGCGTAAGCGTGACGTTTGGAGCTAAATTTAATCTATGAAATCCCCGAATAAGAGGCGGGTAGGCGTTCAATAGCTCGCCCGAAACATCCGCAAGCTCGCTAAAATTTGCATAAATTTTAGCCAGATCATCTTTGGCGATCGGCGTTTTTTCGATACTGACGAAATTTAAAAATTTATCCGAGTTTTTAAATCTTTTAAAGGCGCAGAGGAAATTTAGCCCCGCGCCAAATCCGGCCTCAAGCACGTTAAATTCGCTCTTTTTCTCCCAAATTTCATCAAAAACGGAGTTAAAAACATACTCGCTCTGGCCGATAGGGTCGTCTGCGTTAAAGTAAATGTCGTCAAATTCGGGATTAAACGGGATGCCGCCCTTTAAAACGACTCGCGCGCTTTTCATTGCTGGTTTGAAAAATAGACGTCTATGCCGTCTGCGAGCCCCTTGGCTAGGGCGTCTTGGTATTTTGAGTTATTTATGAGATCACCTTCGCTAGGGTGAGTGATGTAGCCGACCTCAAGCAGCACCGCAGGCATCAGCGCGCCCACTAGTACCCAAAACGGCGCCTCGCGAACGCCGCCGTCAGAGGCCTTTGAGCTTACAGATTTTGCTCGTGCCAAAACTTCGCGCTGAACGTCGATGGCGAGCTTGTTTGAGGCGATGATTTTCTCGCGGTTGAGGAAATTTAAAAATGTCTGCTTAGAAAAATAGTTCATCTCCTCGATGTCGGATTTATTTTCCAGGGCAGCGGCGTTTTTGCTACGCTCAGAACGAGCCGGCGAGAGGAAAAACGTCTCTATGCCGCGCATAGTCGCTGCCTTGGTTTTGCTCGGCGCGGCGTTTGCGTGGATGGAGATAAAGAGGTCTGCGACCTTGTCGTTGGCGTATTTCGTGCGGTCGCGAAGGTTGATAAATTTATCCTTACTACGCGTGTAATACACCTTGTAGCCGCGTCCTTGCAGCTCTTTGCCCGCCTTTTGCGCGATACTTAGCACGATATTTTTTTCTTTTAAAGATCCGTTTATAGCGCCTGGATCATCGCCGCCGTGTCCTGCGTCAAGGACGACAACCTTGCCTTTAGCGCTTGTGATTTTTTTAGTGGCCGCTGTTTTTATGGGCGCTAACACGATTTCTTGCTCATCCTTTTCGGTGGTGCTTTGGGTACTTTTAGCATCCGTCTTGGTCTGCGTGGTAGCTTTTTCTTGCTTTTGCTGAGCGAGCTTTTGATTTTGAGCTTGTCGTTGAGTTGCTTTTTGCTGTTGTATTTGTGTTATTTCAGATTTCGAATTTGTAGCGATTTTGGGGAGCTCTTGCTTGATAGACGGTTGATGATTTTTTTGTTTACTGTTTTGACTCGTTAAATTTTGGCTTTGCGTGGGCTTAGCCTTTGAGAAAATTAAAGACTGATTATCGACTCTAAGTTTTAAATTTGGCTCGAATTGACTTACGAATACCACCCTAACAGTTTTTTCGTCAAACTGACTTATGCGGATCTCATCCACCAAGTAGTTCTTAAATCTTTGCAGTTTTCCGCCACTCCAAATTCCTTTAAATTCATATATCGTCTTATAAGAACCTTTTTGATTTAGATCGGTTTTTTTGATATCGTTACCGTTTAACTGGCGGCTAAATTTTAGCTCGAAATTTCCGTCGCTATCCAAAGCTTCTAGAAGCTGCAAAGTTTGATTTTTGACGGTTTTGGCATTTTGGGCGGCCAGCGGAGCCGAGGATAGCTGGCTCAGTTTTACTTCTTTTTGCTTTGGCTCTTGTTTTTGTTGTTCTTTTTTGACCTGCTTTATTTCTTGTTTTGGTTTTTCTTCGCTTGGCTTTGCAGACTGCGGTATGCTCGCGAGCTCTTTTTCATACGGTTTGGTATCTAGCCCTAGGGCTTTTGAGCTTTTTATGAGTCTAGTTAGGCTTTGGACTCTTAAATTTACGTTATTTTCCATTATGGATTTTACGTAAAGAGTCCTTAGCTCTTGATGCATTGCGATCTTTTCTTTATTGGCTACGCTATCAAAATTTTTATCGAATTTATCTAAACTCGATAAAGCGCTTGCGCAAACAGCGCTATTCAAAAAAAATAGAAGTATTAAAAATAATTTAACTATCTTCGCCATTTATCAGTTTTTCAAATAGTTCTTTCACGCTTATTATCTCGTTTAGCTTGTAACCGTTTGCGCCCGTGAAAAATAGCCCCGTCTCCTTGCGCCCCTCAAAGGCGTCGTAAAGGCGATCTGCGATGCAGTATCCTACCTCTTTGGCCTCTTTGCCGCGCTGGCACGGACTTACGCAGTTGCTTACGCAGCTGATTTTTGGACCCTGGCGCTTATCGACTAGGTTTATTAAATTCGTCCTAACGCCTCGTGCGGGGTAGCCTACTGGACTTTTGATCAGCTCGATGTCCTCTTTTTTGGCCGCTAGCAACACTTGCTTAAACTCCTCGCTAGCGTCACACTCGTGCGTACCGATAAAGCGAGTACCCATCTGCACGCCGTTTGCTCCTAGCGAGATAGCCTTATCGATATCGTTTTTATCCCAGATACCGCCTGCTGCAAATAACGGAAAATCGCCCCACTGCTTTATTTCTTCGCTAACGGGCGTTATCAAATTTTCCAGCTGATATGCGGGATCGATACACTGCTCGTAGGTAAATCCCTGGTGCCCGCCGCTAAGAGGCCCCTCGAGCACCACGGCGTCCGGAAGCCTACCGTAGCGCCCCTGCCAGCGTTTGCAGATGATTTTTAGGGCCTTTGCCGAAGATACGATAGGCACCAAAGCCACGTCCGGGTAGTCTACTGTAAATTCAGGCAAATTCGTAGGCAAGCCCGCACCGGTGATGATCACGTTTATACCGTGGTCGCAGGCGTCTTTTACGATGCGTTCGTAGTCGTTGCTGGCGTACAAAATATTGACCCCAAGAGGCCTATCGCCGCAAATTTTACGCGCGTTATCGATGACGGCTTTTAGCCCCTCTCGCGAGTAGAAATTTCCGCTGCCGTACGGCTTGGCGTTTAGCTCTTTTGTGATGTATTTTCGGCCTTCATAGTAGCCCGTTCCTACCGAGCTTATGACGCCTAGGCCACCTTCTAGGCTGACGTTTCCGGCGAGTCTATCCCAACTGATACCAAGCCCCATTCCGCCTTGGATTATCGGGTATTTTATATCGTATTTTCCGATTTTTACGGGTTGCATCAGGTTACCTTTAGTTTTGCAAATTTACGCTTGCCGACCTGCAAGACGTATTCGCCAGTGTCCAGCTTTAGCTGCTCGTCGGTGATCTTTTCTTGATTTAGGCTGACGGCGTTTGCCGCGATATCTCTGCGCGCCTGAGAGCTGCTCGCGCATAGTCCGCAGTGAGTGAGTGCCTGCACGATCCAAGCGGGAGCCGCTAGTTCAAACTCGTCCATCTCGGTCGGGATCAAATTTTGCGAATGCACGCGGTCAAATTCAGCCTTCGCTTCTTTCGCCGCCGCCTCTCCGTTATATCTAGCCGTGATTTCTAGCGCGAGCGCCTCTTTTACGGCTTTTGGGTGAGCTTTGCCGCCAGCTACGTCCGCTTTTAAATTTGCGATTTCTTCCGTGCTTTTTTCGCTTAGTAGCTCGTACCAGCGCCACATCAGTTCGTCGCTCACGCTCAAAACTTTAGCAAACATATCGTTTGGCTCATCGGTCACGCCGATGTAGTTTCCTAAGCTCTTGCTCATTTTATTTACGCCGTCTAGCCCCTCTAAAAGCGGCATCATTATGACGGCTTGTTCTTTGCCGACGTTATAAACTCGCTGCAAAGTTCGCCCCATCAAAAGGTTAAATTTCTGGTCCGTGCCGCCCATCTCGATATCGCATTTCATCGCGACGCTGTCGTAGCCCTGAAGGAGCGGATATAAAAATTCGCTAATCGAAATCGAGGCGCCGCTTTTGTATCTTTTTTCAAAATCATCGCGCTCAAGCATCCTAGCCACCGCAAAGGTGCTAGTTAGCTCCACGATGCCCGCGGCTCCCAGCTCGTTTAGCCACTTGGAGTTAAACATCAGCTTCGTTTTTTGCGGGTCTAGGATTTTAAAAACCTGCTCCTCGTAGGTTTTAGCGTTTGCCACCACGGTCTCGCGGTCTAGCTTTTTTCGCGTCTGACTTTTGCCGCTAGGATCGCCGATCTGCCCCGTGAAATCGCCTATCAAAAACTGCACTATCGCTCCGTGTTTTTGCAAAAGAGCCATCTTTTGAAGCACTACGGTGTGGCCCAGGTGTAGATCCGGAGCCGTCGGATCAAAACCTGCTTTAACGTAGAAATTTTCGCCCTTTTCGTAGTAGTTTTTTACTAAATTTTCGACGCGCTCCTCGTCTATCATCTCGGCGACGCCCTTTTTTATATCGCTCATTATTTTGCTCAAATTTTCGCCCATTTTCTCTCCTAAATTTATTAATGTCCGTATGCGTCGTCAAGCGACACGAAGTCTATGATCTTGTAGCGATCCCTTAGTCGCTCTTTTATCTCGTTCACGTTCAAATTTTCGCCAAGCTCGATCGTTAGCTCAAAAAAGTCCGCCGTCGCCTCTCTAGTTTCGGTGAGGCTGATAGTTACGAGATCGACTTGCATTTTCGCCATATACGTCAAAAACTCAGCTAACGACCCGCGTCTGTTTTCGAGGCTTAAGATGATCTTAAATCTATGCGGAGCGACTCGCGTCCATTTGACGAAAATCATCTCGTTTTTTTCTTCGGCTAGCTTCATAAACCGCTCGCAAAGCTTGTGGTGGACGGTGACGTGGTGATAGTTTCTAAATCCCACGATATCGTCGCCGCGCTTTGGATTACAGCAATAGTCAAACTCGATGCTGTTTATCTTATGGTTCGAGTAGATCACGATGTTTTCAAATTTTTGCTTTTTGACGTTGTATTTGTCCGTCATCGCGATGGCAAACGGACGGTCTCTTTTTACGTATTTTTTTAGTGCGTTTACCACATCTTGTAGATATACCGAGTCAAACGCCGCTCTAAAAATTTTCTTGGTCAAATTTTCAGTCTCTAGCCACTGCTCGATGGTTGTTGAAGGTACTGCAAAGATACCGCTTAAAATTTCGATCGCGACCATATTGTTGATATCTCTTATCTTTTGCTTGCAGTACGAGCGGATCGTGGCTCTAGCCTTGCCCGTTTTTACACTGCCCAGCCACGAGCAGCGGTATTTTGGCTCATCGCCGGTTACGATACTTACGATATCACCGTTTTTTAGCTCCGTTAGCAGCGGTACTCGTACGCGGTTTACGTAGGCTTCTTTAGCGTGCAAGCCTACGTGCGTGTGTATCTCGTAAGCGTAGTCAAGCGCCGTTGCGCCGCGCGGAAGCGTAAATATATCACCCTTTGGCGAATAAACCGCGACATCCTCGACGTAGAGGCTGTCTTTTGCGTACTCATAGAGCTCCTCGGGGTTTTCACTCGCCTCCTCCATGCCGTTTTCTATACCGCTGATATCGCTTAGCCAGTCTAGTTTTGGGTTTAAAAAGCCGCCACTTTTATATTTCCAGTGCGCTGCGACGCCGTACTCTGCGGTTTTATGCATATCAAAGGTGCGAATTTGAACCTCAAAGATGCTTTTGTTGTCAAATATCGTAGTGTGTATCGTCTGATAGCCGTTTTGCTTCGGAAGCGCGACGTAGTCTTTGAAGCGCGAGATTAGAGGGTTAAAATTTATATGCAAATTTCCAAGCACCAAATAACAATCCTGCGGCTCTTTAACCAGCACGCGCGCAGCTAGCAGATCCAGCACCTCCTCGATCGAGATGCCTTTTCGCTGCATTTTTAAGTAGATTGAGTAGTGGTGCTTGATGCGCTTTTGTATCTCAAAGTCGTTTTCGCTAAAGCCGTTTTTGAGTAAAATTTGAAAAATTTTATCGGTAAACGCGTTTAGCTTTAGCACAAGCTGCTGTTTGTGCTCGGTTAAGTAGTCGTCGATTTTTTTGTACTCTTCTGGCAAAGCATACTTAAAGCTAAGATCCTCAAGCACGTTTTTGATCGACGAAATGCCTAGCCTATGCGCAATCGGAGCATAAACCATCAGCGTCTCTTCAGCTATTCGTTTTTGCTTTTCAGGACGCAAAGCTTGCAGAGTGAGCATATTGTGCAACCTATCGCAAAGCTTTACCACGAGCACTCTCACGTCCTCGATGGAGATTAGTAGCATCTTGCGAAACGTCATCGCAGACGCCGCCAAACGCTCGTTTGACTCCGAACTTGCGAGCTTGTCCTCTCTGATGGCTACGATTTTAGTTAGCCCCTCGACTAGCTTTGCGACCTCTTCGCCAAAGTCCTCTCGCACGCTCTCTATCGACCTATCCGTATCCTCAACCACGTCATGAAGCAAGGCGGCGATAATCATATCCTCGTCCCCGCCCATATGCGCCACGATGCAGGACACTAGGATGGGGTGTATAGCATACGGTTCGCCGCTTTTTCTAAACTGCCCTGTATGCGAGATGACGCAGCACTCGATCGCGCGCTCTAAAATCGGCGTAAAATTTATCAGCTCGCTAAGTAACCGCCTCGCCTGAGCGACATCCTTGCAAGCGGTTATATCGTCGATTAATTGTTCTAGTAAAAATCCGCTATTTAGCTGCTTCAACTATACCCTCTAAAACTATCTTGCCCTCAGCTATCTCGCGCAGGGCGATATCGGCAAATTTCATCTTAGTAACGTCGATATCAAGCAAGCTTTTTGCGCCGCCGGCTAGAGCCTCGGCCCTTTTTGCTACGACTAGAGCCAGCTTATATCTATCGTCTCCGACGAGTTTTAAAGCTCTTGCCGCTACTTCTTCAGATCTCATCTATTCTCCTTAAATTTAATTTCTCACGACGGAGCAAAATGCGCTCTCGTCGCCTTGTATGATTTTGAGCAAATTTCCGTCTTTAAACATATTGCACACCAAAATCGGTAGCGAATTGTCTTTAGCTAGTGCGATAGCGGTATCGTCCATCACTTTGATATCGTCACTCATAGCAAGCTCGTAGTTTAGCTCTTTTAGCAACGTCGCATTTTCAAATTTATGCGGGTCTTTATCGTAAACGCCGTCTACTTTCGTAGCTTTGATTATCATATCCGAACCGATCTCGATAGCGCGCAGTGTAGCCGCCGTGTCGGTGGTGAAAAATGGATTCCCCGTGCCCGCAGCAAAAATCACGACGCGACCTTTTTCAAGGTGTCTGTTCGCGCGTCCGACGATGAAAGTCTCGCAGATAGCCTCCATCTTTATCGCGCTTTGTACGCGTACGTCTAGGCCTACACTCTCTAGCGCCTCTCTCATCGCGATAGAGTTTATCACGGTAGCTAGCATACCCATGTGATCGCCGCTAGTGCGCTTTATGATGCCGTCTCTAGCGGCGCTAACTCCGCGTATTATGTTACCTCCGCCGATAACGATACCCACTTGGATACCGTTTTCTACTAGCTCTTTAATCTGTTTTGCAATAAATTTAAGCACAGCGTTATCTATACCAAAGCCGCTGTCGCCAGCTAGCGCCTCGCCTGAAAATTTAACTAAAATTCGCTTTTTTCGCTCCATTTTTCATCTCCTTAAAATTTTGCGATTTTAACTAAATTTGCTTTAAATTTTGCTAATCCGCCCGAAAAACGGCTATTTTAAGCCGATTATCTCAAGCGGATCTATATGATAGTTTTTTTGCGTAACTTCAAAGGTTAGATCTCGCTGCACGCGCCCGATGACGTAGCCTTTTTGTACTTTTGCGCCCACTTTTACGGTAGGAGCGATCTGGCTAAGGTGCGCGTAGATCGTGTGGATGCCGTTTGGATTTTCGATAATGACAACCTTATCTAGCATCGCCGTTTCTTTAGCAAAGACCACTTTACCGTTAAAGACGCTTTTTACCTTTGCATCGGCGGAATTTGCGCTTAGCACGACCGATTCGTTAAAAATTTTGATGTTATAGATGGGATCTACGTAGTTGCCGAATTTTTGCTTAACCGTAAAGCCGTCAAGCGGCGCGATAGTCTTTTCGCCGCTGTATTTTTTCACAAGACTCGTTTGATAGCTCGAGCCAAACTGCTTTACATCGCCTTCAGACGCGCTTGCGGCGGCCTCGCCTTTTTTGTCTTTCTTATTTTTTTGAGCTTTGGCTTCGGCCGCTTTTTGGGCAGCTAGAGCTTTTTTAGCCTCCTCGCTCTCTCTTTTTGCGACGATTTTTAGCTCTTCTAGAGTCTTTCTGATCTCGTCTTGTTGAGCCTGCAGACGAGAAAGTTGCTTTTGATAAATTTCCTTATCTCGCTTTAAATTTGCCAGCGTTTTCATCTGCTTGTCCTGCAGGGAAACTAGCTCGGCTTGCTTAAATTTAAAGGTTTTTAAATTTGACTTTATCCCGTCTATCTTATCGTTTTGGGTTTTTATCAAATTTTGCGTACTTTCGTACTGCTTGGCTAGCTCGTTAAAATCATCCTTTAGCACCGAGTTTAGCTTGCTTAAAATCTCGGTTGCAATGATGCTATCCACGCCCTCCTCGTACTCTTTTGGCATTATGAGATCGAAGGAAAACTCGTCCGAGATGATGCGCACGATGCTTTTTTGGATATCTTTTTGGCTTTGCGTGAGGTCTTTGTTTTGCTTTACTAGCTCGTCAAGCTCGCCGCTAGCGCTTTTGGCGCTGTTTTCTAGCTGCGCTATTTGCATTATGAGCTCTTTCATCTTGTCGTCGGTTTGCTTGACACTTTTTTCGCCGCCGAGTATGTCGCCGGCTAAGTCGTCGAGCTTTTTATTTAGCTGCTTTTCGAGCTCTTTTGAGGACTCGAGATAGGTCGTTTGATTTTTTATCTTTTCGCCCGTGCTTGCGTTTAAGCAAATCATGGCGGCCAGCAAAACGTAAATTTTTCTCATATCGCCGTTGCTTTTCTGGTTACGAGATAAACGGCTAAAAAACTAATCACAAGCGAAACGCCTAGCAGTACTCCGCCCTCGTAAAGCAGATCAATCGCTGGCAAATTTATATTTAGATCCGCAGCAACCTCTTTAACGGGCTGCAAATCCGGCAAGATAATGTAAAAAACCGCCACCAAAACGGTCGCTATAAACGAATCAAACAACGCGTTTTTGTATAACGCGCCCGATTTTAGCCACGACGGAGCTCCCAGCAGCGTCATTATCTCGATGCGCTCCTTGTGCTCGTATAGCCAAATTCGCATCTGTTTTGCGATGAGCATAAGCCCGATTAACCCGATTAGCCCCGAAAATATCGCCGAAATATTTTTAATCAGCTGCATGATTTTATAAATTTTATCATGCGTTTTTGAAAAGGTCTCAACCCTACTCACGCCGCCAATCTTTGAAATTTTATCCTTTATCTCTTGCATATATTGGGTACTTGGAAAGGCATTTAGCTTTAGCGAGTAAAATTTAGGCAAAGCGTTTTGCAAAACGGCGATATTTTTAGACGATATATCCTTAGCAAGCCTCTCTAGCACGGGCTTTGAGCTAAGCGGCTCGAGAGATTCAAACGTGTAAACGAGCGGCTTTACGTCGGTAGCGTTTAGCTCGTTTTGACTTACGATGATGATGTTATAGTCTTTGTTCATCACGGACTCGTACTCGTCCACCACTCGCCCGACTAGCAATATAAACTGAATGCCCACGAGTAACGCCATAAGCGGAATTATAGTGCTTAAGTGGTTTTTAAAGAATTTCATATAGGCGTCCATTTTCTATAGCAAGATGTCTGTAGGGTACTCTTAGTGAGCTTGGTACTTTGTGCGTGACGACCACGATGCAAGTACCCAAAAACTCCTTAGCCGAGCGCAAAAGTCCCCAGATAACGTCGCTTGAGTATTCATCAAGGCTACCCGTCGGCTCATCGCAAAGTAGTAAATTTGGATTATGCGCGAGCGCCCTAGCCATCGCAGCTCGCTGCTGTTCGCCGCCGCTAAGCTCATTTGGATATTTGTGCGCTCTGTGGAGCAAATTTACGTGTTTTAGGAGTTTGGTCGCCTGATTTTTACAAACGTTAGCGCTAAGGCCCTTTATCATCAGCGGCAGCATCACGTTTTTTTCGATATTCCACTCGCTTATCAGGCGGTAGTTTTGAAAAACCACTCCGATGCGCTGCCTTAGTTTATCCAGATTTTGCCCGCCTAGATTCATCATATCGGTTAAGCAGACGTTTAGGGAGCCTGCGCTTGGCTTTATCTCACCATAAAAAGATTTTAAAAGCGTTGATTTACCGCTGCCGCTTTGCCCGGTGATAAAAACGAAATCATTAGCGTAAATATCGAATTTCGCGTCCGTTATGAGCTTTTCGCAGCCCTCGTATCCTAGGCAAAGCCCGCTTGCGCTAATTATTTTCTGCATCCGCCAAATACTCCTTCAACGCAAGATGCGCCTTTAAATTTTCAGCCGTAACGAGCGGCTTTTTTATAAAATATTCCGCGCCTTTTTCGCCGAGCAAAATATAGCAATGCTCGGGCGCGTTAAATGCGCCAAACGCCGCGCGAATTAAAATTTCGCCGCCCTCTTTTTCGTATTTTTCCTCTAAATGCAAGAAAAAATCGTCCTCTTTTATCGTTTGGTTGCTAAATTTAGCCGAGATTTTGCTCGTGTCGTAGCCGTTTTCAAATTTTAGCTCGCCTTGACCGACTCTTGGCTCGCTTTGCTTTTCGCAGGTAAAGATAACGTCGTAAATATCTTTTTGATGCCTTTTCCAGCGATCTTCGTATTTGCTACTTACTTTTAGGTCGCGGTTTTTGTAAATTTGCACGTCGGCGTCGCTTAGATCTAAAATTTGCGCCAAAGTAAAGTCCGCATACTCGCGACTATCGGTTCTTAGCTCAAATTTGCCGCCCGCTTTTAGCGTTCGCTCGCACTCTAAAGCAAATTTTGCCGAGGCTACACGCCTATGAGGAGCGTCATCCCAAGGTACGGGAAAATGAAGGAAAATTTTATCGATAAAATTTGACTCCACAAGCGATAAAAGTAGCCTCGCGTCGCAGTTTACGAGCATGACGTTGTTTAGATTTCGAGCCTTTGCCAGCTTGGCTACCTGCTCGAGCGAGGGCTTATAGACCTCGATGCCGATAACTAGCGTATTTGGGTTGTTTTCAGCCTGAAATAGCAAATGCCTGCCCGAGCCAAATCCGATCTCGATAAATTTGCTATCGAATTCGCTCTGATTTAAATTCTCAAGCAACTCGCTCACGCTAAAGATCGCCGAGTCTTTTTGCGTTAGGCGCGTGTTTTTTACCGCGATGGCTTCGCTTAAAACTTGATCGCAATAAAGCTCTTTAAATTTAACCAAAGCATTTTGCAAAAGCCCTATTTTCGCAGGCTTTGTTAGCTTTTCGCCTTTTACGACCCAGTCGTTTTCGCGCTTTTTTAGCGTGATAAAAAACTCCTCGCTAGAGCTTTTTGTATAAACAAGGCTAACGCCCTGCCTGCCGTGAGCCTCCCACAAAAAGCTTATCTCGCCGCACTCTTTTGGAGTAAAATTTACGTTTTTAGCTATAAAATTGGGCATTATTCGACGACTATCTCTGCTTTAGCAGAAGCGTCGGAGCTTATGCCGTATTCATCTACGGCGATAACTTTGTAGCTATATTTTTGCCCGTAAGCAACGCTATTATCGACAAATTCATTGCCCGTTATATTTGTAAATTTCTGCTCGCTTCCGCCGCCGTCTCTTATAACGGTAAAGCTTCTGGCCTTATCAGAGGCGTTCCACGTGAGCTTAACCGCCGTGCTGTCGGCCACGATAGAGGATACGACTGGCGCGTCGATAGCACCTAGCGTCATACCGATGATAGGTTCGCTAGGTTTTTTAGACTCTAGGCCGTCTTTATCGACGATGGTGATTTTATAGTATCTAGTCGC
>CAUSAR010000051.1:0-14958 GCA_963529735.1 uncultured Campylobacter sp. | reverse complement strand
GTAAAGCTGTGCTACTTGCGCTTGTGTTACTGCCATTGAGGACTCCTTGTTTAGTGTTCTTAGTTAATTTGAATAAGTTAAAATCAAATAAAGTAATCCTAAGACCATGAGAGTCAAAGCTGTCCACAATAAACCAAAAACATCCCAGCCATTAAGATTACGTTCGGGATTATATCATATTTATTTTAGTTTTATCAAAAGTTAAAATAATTTGTTTTCTAAAAACTAGCCAAAATAGGAGTAAAAAGTAGAAATAAATTTAAAGATTGAGATGCTCGTTCAGCTGCAAGAAAAGGGATTTTATGGCAAGCAAAAAGCTATTAAAAAATCAAAAAATAAATTTATCACACCATCAAAATATAATCATATCCAAAAGCATATTGTGTAAATGGGCGAAAAACTCGCCCGAAATTTTAATAAATCCACTTTACGATGTCGCTTAGTTCGCGGCGGTATCTTTTTGGTTGCAGTTTGACGCGGTAGCCAAACGGTACCATGAGGCACACGCGCCGCTTGCTCGTGTCAAGGCCTAAAATTTTATTTAACGCCGCCTCGTCAAAGCCCTCGATAGGGCAGCTATCGATGCCCAGACTCGCCGCCGCGGTCATCATATTTGCCGCCGCGATGTAGCACTGCTTGCTCGACCAGTGATAGACTAGCTCGTCATCTCCGTGGAAGCGCCCGCCCAGAAAATCGCCGTAAAATTTCTTCCTAGCGGCAATCATCTCGGGTGCCTTGTCCCCGCGGCGGTCGATCATTTTCTCCACGTATTCGCCCACGCTTTTTACCTCAGCGACTTTAGCAAGGATAACTAGCAAATGCGAGCATGAGGTGATTTGCACTTGATTCCACGAGACTTCGCGGATCTTTTGCCTAAGCTCCTCGTTTTGCACGACGACGAAGTCCCACTGCTCAAGCCCAGTTGAGCTAGGACTTAGCCTGCCCGCCTCCAAAATAAAGTCAAATTCGCCCGCGCTGATTTTCTTGCTTTCGTCAAAGACTTTGCATGCGTGACGAAATTTCATCGATTCTAAAAAATTCATTTTCGCTCCTTTGGTTTTTATAGTTACACCAAATTATATAAAATTTGACCGAATTTAAGCTTAAATAGGATTTAGGATAGAGGCAAACTCGCCCGCACGAAACGGACGAATTTGCCTTGGCCTGGGTTAAATTTACTCGCCCAGAGGATTGTTTAGCTCTACGACGTTTACTTTGCCGTCTTTATGAGCTAGAGCGTAGATACTGCCGCCCTTTATCGCCATACCTGAGATGTCGCCTATTTGCGGCATCGCGTAGGCATCAACCACCTTTGCCTCCGCAAGGTCGATCACGAGCAAGGTGTTGTAGTTTTTGGAGTAGGCCAAAAACTTACCGCCCGCGATATCGCCGGCCGTGACGTAGTAGTCTTTTAGATCGCGTTTATCTTTTAGCGCAAGGGCCGATGTAACGATAGTTTCGCCGCTTAGCATCTTATCCTTACTATCGACTTTTATAAGGATCAAGTTCTTAGCGCGCTCGTTTGGCACCGTAATCATATACATATATGTGCTCTGCGGATCTTTTGCGAGCGTTAGGACGTATTGTTTTTTCGCCCTTATCGTTAAAAGCGCCGGGCGGTCAAATTTCCACGCAGACTCGAGCCCGCCGCTGCTCTCTCTAAAATATCTCCACTCGTGATACGCGTCCACATTTTGGGCAGGTTTAACGGCAAATGTCGTTTTGTTAAAGCCTGTAGTCACCAGCATATCGCCGACAAATGTCGATGCGACGGCCTTTTTGATATTGCGGCCGTTTGGCTTGTCGATGATGGCGTGAGCGATCTCTTTAAAATTCGCGTCCGTAAAATAAACTCCGCCTTCGGTGTTTGAGATGCCGAAAGTATCGTTTTTAGCGTTATACGCAAGTCCGCTCGTTACGCCTTTGCCGAAAATTCCCTTTGTCTCAAAAGGAAGCGGGAAGCTGTTTTTCACGCTAAGCGCAGGCTTTACGTCAACAAACGCGCCGGCACTTGGATCGGAGTTAAATTTGACACTTATCTCTTTAGGCTCGCCCGCTATAAACGGATCCTCGACGACGTTTGCGCCGACAAATGAAAACGGCTTTTCAAACCTTTTCCAAACGCCTGAGGTCCAAGTATTATTTAGGCTGATACGCTCAGGATCGCCCTTGCCGCTATATGGCGGGATACCTGCCGAAATGAGCGCCTGAAGGGCATTTGATAGGATCACAAAGAGGCTTAATGCGATGACGAATTTAGAATACGCGCTAAGAGACTTGATCCTGGTGTCCGAGCGCGAGATATCGCCCGAGACGACCTTATCTTTGGCAAAAAGCATCATAAGTCCCATCGCTACGACCACGACCCAGTATACCAAAATGCCCCACGTATAGGTATGCGCGCCGAATATATAGCCGCCAAAGCCCATGCCTACGTCTCTATACAAGCTAAAGCTCGCGTGTCTTAGCGTCATAAAAATACCATACGCGGCACCGAAAAGCACGGCAGCTATGTAGCGCGCCTTTAGCCCGTAGCGCAGTATCAAGATACCCGCGACGCCGACTACGACTATGCCGATGCGCTCCCACCAGCAAAGCGTGCAAGGACCCTCGCCGATGACGTAACCAAGATAGATATTTGCGATACCGACGGGGATAGCAAGCACGAGCAAGACCGCGGTGGCCATGATAAAATCGAAATTTTTCTCGTTAAAAAAACTCATCACGCCCTCCTAATACGCCGCATAAGGCAGCAGGGACGTCCAGCTGGCGATGAAAAACATGATAAAGCAAATCGCCGTCCCCACGGCAAATGCGCCAAACGCTAAGCCCTCTTTTTCAGGCTTTTTCCAAGCTATAAAAACGGCTATAGCCAGAAAGAGAAACGATAAAAATTCCATTTTATCTCCTTTATATCATTAATATTAGATTGTCATTTTAATTTAATTCTTTTATATTTTCGCTTAAAATACGGAATATTTTTGATAATACATTGCAGATTGCTTTAAAATTTGGGGAGGAGTTTTTATAAATTTAGCAGGTTTAGCTCACGAGAAAATAGTAAAATTTGCGGATTTTGGGGGCGGGCTTAGCTGTAAATTTATGATTTTATTTTGCAAGATTTTACTAAATTTTATTTTTAAGGATTTCGGCTTTTCGGATTTTAACGGCTCAAATTTGACTAGTTTAAGTTTTAGAAAACTTCGCGGTTTTAGTGATTTTTGTAAATAAATTTGATTAAGCTTGCTGTTTTGCCTATCGCTTGGCTGATTTTAAACCATCTCAAATTTGACCAAATTTAAAGCCGTCAAATTTACGCCAAGCTTGCAAGCTTAAATTTAAAGCTGTTTAGCGTAAATTGATGCCGTATTCGCCGCGTTTTTTAGCTACGCCGACGACCACCGAGCTCTCGTAACCAGCCTCTTTTAGACGAGATAGAGCCAAATTTGCCTCGCTTTGCGGCACGGCTAGCAAAAGTCCGCCCGAAGTCTGCGCGTCGTAAAGCAAGATATCAGCGTCGCCACTAACGAATTTACATGCAAATTCACGGTTTTTGTAGCTGCCCTCGGGGATGATCCCCATGTCGGCAAACTCGCGCGCGGCTGCTATCACAGGCACGTTACCCGCGTAAATTTCAAAGCTGATTTTATCGTTTAGCATTTCGCTTAAATGTCCTAAAAAGCCAAATCCCGTAACGTCGGTCGCCGCCGTTACGTTGATGCCTTTTAGCGCGTCCACGGCATAGAAATTTAGCTGCCGCATCGTCTCGACGGCCTGCTCTATTTGGGTCAAATTTAGCAGATCAGCCTTGATCGCCGTGCTTAAAATGCCCGTTCCTAGCGGCTTTGTGAGTATGAGCGCGTCGCCCTCGCGAGCGGCGTTATTTGACCAAAAGGAGTTTGGCGAAACGACGCCCGTGACGCTAAGGCCGTAATACATCTGCTGCGTCTCTATCGTGTGTCCGCCAACGATCACGCCGCCGCACTCGGCGACTTTATCCTGCCCGCCGCGTAAAATTTCGCCCAAAATTTCGCCGCTTAGGTTACAGCTGTCAAAACCGACGATATTTAGCGCGTTTAGCACCTTGCCGCCCATCGCAAACACATCGCTTAGGCTGTTTGCAGCCGCGATCTGGCCGAATATAAACGGATCGTCTGCCACCGGCGTGATAAAGTCTAACGTCTGCACGAGCGCGATGTCATCCGTGATCTTAAAGACGCTCGCATCCTCGTTCGTGCCGATGTTTGAGAGCAAATTTGGGTGAGCTAAATTTAAATTGCCGATAGTTTTGTTTAGACCCGACGGGTCAAGCTTGGCCGCTCAACCCGCCGCTCGGACGAATTTCGTAAGACGTTTATCGTTATAAATCATAGTTTGATTTGCTCGTGCGTAGTTAAAATTTGCATGACTTCGTAGGCGTTTGACATCTCGCCGACGCTTAGGTCGCTTACGAGCTTATATGCCTCCAGGCAGCTACCGCAGCTTAAAATTTTAACGCCAGCAGCCTCTAAATCTTTAAGCGGTTTAAAGCTCGGGTGAGCGCGGTTCGTCGTCATTTTAACGGCGTTATTTACGCAGATTACGTATTCGGGTTTATTTTCTACCTGCAAAAGCGCTCCTAAAAATTTAGCCAGTAAATTAACGCCTACGTCGCCGCTACCGGCGCGCTCTTCATTTAGATAAAGGGCTGTTTTTTCAGCCTTTGGCGTGATCTCGCAGGCGAATTCGTCAAAATTTGCTAGCTCAAGCTTTGATTCGCCCTTAACGGCGGTGATTTTTGTCTCGGCGCCGTTTTGTTCTACGCTAAATTCGACGTTTTGATTTTTTAAAAAACGACTAATGTTTTCTTTTGGAGCGATTGAATTTACTAAAATTTCAAGCTTTTCGCCGTTTTTTAATCCCTCAAGCGCGTTTTTAGTCCTGATAACGGGCTCAGGGCAAGCCAAATTTCTACAATCAATTTGCATGATTTTTCCTTAAATTTATTACTCTTCAGCCTGAAGTCTGACGGGAATTTTATCTAAAAGATTTTAAATTTCGTATAAAAGGCGGCTTGCAAGCTCGCCTCTGAAGCAAAAAAGGAGAAAAACTTCTCCTTTTTTATTATTTTAATTTCGCGTAAGTTTTTTCGTATTCAGATACGGGGATTTTATTTTTAGAGATGAGCTCTTGGTACCAGTAGTGGTGAAGCACATAAACCTCTTCTTCTTCTTTATATCCCGTTACCATCGACCAGATAGCGCCGTGTATCGCGATAGCAGCCATGTATATATGCACCAGGAAAAACACGGCGCAAACTATACCCAGAACGTTATGAACTAGCGCAGAAGCTCTTAAAACTTCGATTTGCGGTACGCCTAGCCAAGTAGCGACGTCAGGCGTTTTGAAATCTAAGAAGAACATCGCGGCACCGGTTAGTATCATCACTATACCGCCAGGGATAGCCACCCAGTACCATGCCTTTTGACCAGCGTTAAATTTACCCGCAGGTACCGGTCGCTTAACTTTTGAAAGATACCCGCCTACGATCAGCATCCATCTGATGTCGTAGATCGTCGGTAGCATTCTTTTCGTCCAAGCTATCAGCATCGGTAATACGGATACCGCAAATATAATAGTGGCTAACCCGTGAATATTTTTGCAAAATCTCACGAAAGCCCCGCCGCCAAGCTCCGCGCCCCACATCATGATGATACCGGTCGGTACCAGCACTATCCACGAGATCGCGGCTAGCCCGTGAGCGACGCGCTCTATTACGCTAAATGCATAGACTTTGTTCCCGTCGTGGCTAAAATGCTTTGGCCCGATAATCAAAAAATGCAAAGCAAATGCCCCAATCACGGCTAAAATCAGCGACAAAACGGCTATAGCAAAGTAGTCGTTACCCTGAATAAAAGTAAAAATCGGTCCCAAACCGTCTTCGTAAGGCTTAATGTTCTCGATTCTACCAGCAGCCCAGATATTGCTCTGGTATTGGTTCGTGCTAGGACTCGCCTCGATAGCGGAGGCCCAACAGGCAAAAACCGAAAGCAAACTAAAAATTCTCGTCATGCTATCTCCCTTTGGTTTTGTTTTCCGCCTTAAAAAGCTCGTCGTGGTCGGCATCCAGCCAAAGGCTAAATTTTGCGGATTTTCATGAAATTATATCAAAAAATAACGTAATGCAAGCTTAGCGCCGAGGTACCGCTTTTTTAGGCTGTTACGACGTATTTTTATCAAAATATGGGGCAAATTTATAATCAGCCATATTAATTCATTTATATAAGCTAGATTTTATTTATATTAAATTTAACTTTGTTTGTGATTAAATTTGCGGCAAATTCGGCGGCTGATAAGCTAAATTGTAAATTTAGCACCAAAAAGGCGCGGGTTTAGCGCGCCAACATATCAAGCGCAAAAAGACAAAACGTCGCCGCCAAATTTGATAAATTTACACCCAAAGGGCGCAGTTTAGGGCGCCAAATTTAGTTTCGCCTCTCGTACTCTTCAAAGCCGAATTCCCGCACGGTTACAAGCTCGCCGTTTTCTTTTAAAAGAAGTAAATCAGGCAACTTTATACCGTTAAAGGTCGTGTTTTTCACGATCGTATAGTGGATCTGATCCTCAAAGATCACCTTATCGCCCACGCTTAGCGGCACGTCAAATTTATACTCGGGCTCACCCGCATCAAGCCCCACGATATCGCCCGCTAGACAGGTATTTCCGCCGAAACGGTAGCTAAATTTACCACCCTTGCTCTCACCTCGCACAGCCGGTTGGTACGGCATCAGCACGGTGTCCGGCATGTGCGCCTCGGCCGAGACGTCCAGGATGGCTATGGTTTTTTCATTTTGCACGAAATCAAGCACCGAAGCGGCCAAAAATCCCGTCTGCCAGCCCACCGCTTCACCAGGCTCTATGTAGACCTCGACGCCGTACTTTTCGCGGAAGTTTTTGATCAAATTTATGAGCAGATCGACGTCGTAGCCTTCTTTGGTGACGTGATGTCCGCCGCCAAAATTTACCCACTTCATACGCGGGATAAACTCGCCGAATTTCTCCTCAAACGCCATCAGCACGGTCTCCAGACTCTGCGCGCTCTCTTCGCAAAGCGCGTGAAAATGCAGTCCCGTGATACCATCAAGCGCGTCTGCGTCGAAATTTGCGCGCGTGATACCTAGTCGGCTATATCTGCCGCACGGGTTATACGCATCAGTCGGCGCGACAGAGAGCTCCGGATTTACGCGAAGCCCACAGGTAACGCCTGCAGATAGGGCTTTTTCTTTAAATTTAGCCCACTGCGCAAACGAGTTAAAAACCACGTGTTTTGAGAGCGCTAGCACCTCATCTATGTCCTCGTCTTTAAATGCCGGCGAATAGGTATGGATCTCGCCGCGAACGTGTTTTTGGGCAAATTTAGCCTCATGCAGGCCGCTGCACGTCGCGCCGTCTAGATACTCGCCGACAAGTCCCATCACGCCGCTAAATGCAAAGCCTTTTAGGGCGACTAGCACCTTTGCGCCGCTTTCATTCTTGACGCGTTTTAAAATTTCGAGATTTGCGCGCACCTTGGCCTCTTCGCAGACGTAGGCGGGTGTTTTTATTTTGCTTAAGATTTCGTTCATTAGGGCTCTTTCGTTTAAAATTTGGCGTAAGTATATCTAAATATTTTTTTAAGTAAAATCAAGAAAAAAATTTAATTTCAAAGGCAAATTTATGGTAGAAATCGAGTTTTTGGGTCCGATAAAGATGAATAATTTAAAGCTGGAAGCGGCGAATTTAAGCGAAGTAAAAGAAAAACTAGGCGAATACGCGCAGCTGGGCGAGTGGCTAAAAATCTGCGCCGTCGCCGTAAACGACGAGATCGCAAGCTCTCTTGACGCGCCGCTAAAAGATGGGGATAAAATTTCCATTTTACCGCCGGTTTGTGGGGGTTAATATGCAGATATTTGATGGAAGCCTCGACGCCAAAGCGATCACAAACGCCTGGTACGACGAGTTTAAAGACAAAAACTGCGGCGCGCTCATCACGTTTACCGGCATCGTGCGAGAAGAAGGCGGCATCAGCGCACTTAGCTTTGACATCTACGAGCCAATCCTGCGCAAATGGCTAGCGGGCTGGGAGCAAAAGGCGAAGGATCTGGGCGCATACGTGCTTTTTGCGCATTCGCGAGGTGACGTGCCTGTGCACGAGAGCTCCTACGTCGCAGGCGTCGTTAGCCCGCAAAGAAAGGTCGCCTTGCGGCTAATAAACGAGTTTGTAGAGGACTTTAAGGCTAACGCACCGATCTGGAAATACGACGTCATAGGAGGCGAGCGCATCTACGCAAAAGAGCGTAGCCAAGCGATCAAAGGTGCTGGACTTTTAGGCTAAATTTACTTGGCTCGGCTTTAATATACGCGCCGAGCAAATTTGACGGCTTTTTAGATAAAGGTTTTATTTCTTGCGGGCTAGACCATGATGTTTAGCCCGCTTTTTACTCCCAAAATTTCGGCTCGCTTTTTATATGAGTTAAATTTACGTCTTTCGCTCGGCCAGACCCACACCGCGAAAATGTCAAAGTTTACAAATTTAGTAAGATGCAAGGCAAATATTCAAGACATAATAGGCGTAGTTTAAATATTTTTTTCTTACCCGCAAGGGCGCGGACTCGTCGTCCGTAACCAAAGCGGGTATAGAAAAAATTATTCTAAAATCCGTCGTTTATGGGGAATCAAGCGGCTTTTTTGTGAAAAAATCCCACATAAACCGCAAAAACAAACCCCATCGCCACCGCCCACGGAGCCGCCGCCGTTATGGCGCTCGGAGAGCTGGCGAGCAAGAAGTTATGCGCTACGGCCGCGCCTGCCGCCATACCGATGACGAAGATTACCGAGCTTAGATTGCCGGTACCCATTTGCACGAGATGCTTGCCCGGGCAGCCTTCGCCGAGGCTAAAGCAAAGCCCTGCTAGCGTCATGCTAAGGAAATTCCAAAGCACGTCGTTGTGCGCGATAGGCTGGCCCTCAAAGCCGAATTTATACTGTCCAAGCGCTAAATTTACGATACTAGCAAAGACCACGATGCTGATGATCCCCGTAAACATCGAGAAATCCTTTTTAAAAAGCCTGCCAAACGCCCCGACGCTGCAAAATTTGCTTTTGTGCATTAGCGCGCCCACGACGATGCTAAAGCCAAGCGAGATCAGAATAGGAGCGTGCATGGAGCCCGGGCCTTTTGCGGAGCTAAAAAGAGCGCCGTTTTCGCCAAGCTTTAGTCCAAACGCAAGCGCAGCAAGCAGCAAAATACCAATAACCGTCGGCAAAACTCCTATCGCGGCCCGAGTTTTAGTCTCGTGCGTGAGTCTGTAGCCGAGCTTTTTGAAAAATACGCCCGCGCACACGCCCGCAAAAATACCGACGACTCCCGCAATCGCCGTCATATCGCCGCCGCCTAGACGCAAAAACGCTCTCCACGGGCAGCCCAAAAACACGAGGCAGCCGATCATCGCGAAAAATCCGAGAAAAAAGCGCACGAAAGGCGACGAGCCCGTAGTCGCACTAAACTCCTTCGTCCAAAGCACGCTAGCTAAAAAGCCGCCTAAAATGAGCCCGATGATCTCCGGGCGCACGTACTGCACGACTCCGGCGCGGTGAAAGCCCAGCGCCCCTGCCGTATCGCGTAAAAAGCAAGCCGCGCAAACGCCCATATTGCCGGGGTTGCCAAAATACACAAGTAGCGCGCCAAGAACGCCGAGCGCCGCACCTGAAATGATAAACCATTTTGAATTTGAAGAGTTCATGAAGTGTCCTTTGAAAAGGTAAAATCGACCCGATTTCTTAGGCGTTATTTTACTGATGTTAAAATAAAAAATTAATAAAATTTGCTTGCGATTTAATCAAATTTGAAAGAGAATATAAAATTTAACTTAAGCAGTTAAATTTACATAAATATTAAACGTGTTTAAAATTTGCAGATGTTAAATTTACAGCCGTGTAGACAGCTCAAAATATGCCAAAAACAACCACAAAAAGCAGCTATTGTTTTGATTGTAAAAAAGGACGGCCAAATTTAGTCGGCTTTACCGCGCTAGCGTGCCGCCCCCTTACACAACTTTAATCAAATTTGAGGCTAGATTTACTTTTTCTTGCCGTCTTTTTGTTCGCTTGCAGCATTAAATTTCTCAGTCTCTTTTGCGCTAAAATTTGACGCATTTTTAGCTTTTTCGCAACCGTCTAGCAGGGGCTGGGCGATATTTTGTATTCCGCCGTTTAGATCGATGCCTACTTGCTTCATTAGGTCGTCTATTATAGGCGCGTTTACTTTATAGTTTAAAGACGCGTTTACGATTTGATCGGAGAGTGATGCGCCGGCGTTGCTAACTCCGCCGTTGGTATTTGAGCCCGCGCCGCTCTGATTTGCGCCGCCAAGACCCGCCATTTGCACGATTTTGATAGAGTCGATTTTCTCAGCCGGTTTTACGACCTGGGCGATGATTTGCGGCATAAACTCGATCAAGGCAAGCTTAAATCTATTTTCCAAAATTTCCGCAGAGACGATGTTTTCGGCATTATTTATCTCGGTTTTACCTTTAGCCTCGACTTCGTAGTTTAGCCTGTTGGCTTCAGCCGTTATCTTTATAGCTTCAGCTTCTGCGGTAGCCTTGATTTTTAGCGCTTCGCTAGCACCCATAGCTTTGATTTTAGCAGCTTCAGCTAGGTTTTCCTCGGCTTCTTTTTCGGCTTTTGCGGCGACGGTTTTTTCGATAGAGAGCTGTTCGGCCTCTTTTTGCGCTTCGATTAGCGCTAGCTTTTTAGCGCGCTCGGCCTGCTCGGTCTCGGATGACGTTTTGATCTTTTCAAAAGACGCGGCTTCTAGCGCCTTTTTCTCATTGGCTAGCGTTTTAGCCGCAGCCTCCTCTTCGACTTTTTTGGCGATTTCTATATTTTTGCTCTGATTTGCCAGTTCGACGGCTTTTTCTTTATTTATCTCGGCTTCTCTGATGGCTCTTGCCTTTTCTATCTCGACCGTTTCGATAGCGCGAGCTTTATTTATCTGCGCTTCTTCGATAGCTTTATTTGCTACTATTTTGGCTTCCTCGGCCTCTTTGCGCCTACTTTCGGCCTCTTTTGCCCTTAGCGCTTCTTGTTCTACTTGGAAATTTGCTATTTTTGTTTGCTGCGTGGCCTCGGCCTCGGCTTGTTTTCTTTGGATTTCAAATTTCTCCGACTGCGTCTCGTAGTTTTTCTGCGCTATTTGCACCTCGGTCGAGCGCTCAATATCGTTTCGTAGCTTTTTGCGCTCCTCGATAGTTTGCGTTAGGCTTGTTAAACCCTCTGCGTCAAAGGCGTTGTTTTCGTTAAAAAACTCTTTTGCCGTTTGATCAAGCGACGTGAGCGAGACGGACTCTAACTGAAGACCGTTTTTAGATAGATCGGCTTCGATGGCGTTTTTGACCTGCGAGCTAAATTCATCTCTTTTTTCGTGTAGCTCTTTCATCTCCATCGAGCTTGCCACCGAACGAAGTGTGGCTATGAGCTTGCCTTCTATCAGCCCGGTTAGCTCCCTTAGATCGACCGTCTTTTTACCCAGAGTCTGCGCTGCGCGCGAAATAGACTCTCTATCCTCGCCCACTCTGATGTAAAAATCAGCCGTGATATCTACGCGCATCCTGTCTTTGGTTATGAAGCTATCGCTTTTAGAGCGAGCTACGGTAACTTTCATCGACTGCATATTTATGTCGATATAATCATGCAGTATCGGCAGTATCAGCGCGCCGCCGTCTACGACGACCTTCTCGCCGCCAAATCCCGTTCGCACGAACGTAAGCTCCTTAGTCGTTTTTCGGTAAAGCCTCGAAAAGACGATACCCAAGATAATGATAGAAAAGAGTCCTATGCCGACAAATACGGCCAAAGAAGTCATTCCGTCAATGTTCATACCACTCTCCTTTGATTAAATTTATGATTTTTTCTTGATGTAAAAGTTATTTTTATCGATTCTAACGATGAGCGCGATATCGCCTTTTACAAGCTCATCATCGCCGGTAGCTCGTGCAAAAACGAAACGTTCTTTTCCGTTTTTATCCACAACCTTAACATCGCCGCCTTGCTCTTTGGTTATTTTATAGTCCTTGACTTCGCATTCGCAGCCAAGAAGCTCCTTTTTACTAAACGCAGCACTTTGCACTTGAGGCAGGTATTTTGCCGCGAGCAGACTAACCCATCTAGTCCAAGTCAAAGCGATAAAAAACGAAACCGCGGCAATAACCGCGCTCATATACCACGCAGGCGCCGCAAATCCATAAAAAACGCTAACGATAAAAAGCCCGCACGCTCCGAAGCTCATAAGCAAAATCCCGTAAAAAATCGTACTCGGCACGCCGCCTTTATTTGCCCAAGCTAACAACTCGGCGCCGGGCGCATCTATGCCGTCCATTCCGTCAAATAGCCCGTTTATCGGCTCAAGCACCGAAAATCCGGTCATCATCAAAATAACCTCAAGCAAGACAAAAACTACAACGATAACCAGCGGAACGGAAAATATGAGATTGTTGCCAAGAAGCGTTAAAAATTGATCCATGCTTTTACCTTTTTGTTTTTAAATTTTGCCGTTTTCAAAATCAAATTTGAACGGGGATTTACTCGCTAGATACAAATTTGACGTTTACCGCTAGAAAACCCAAAACTCATCGCTCATTATGTCAAATTTGCCCCCCCACTCGACTCCCTACTCTATACTATACACGTCGCTTTGCTCGATCTTTTCGAGTTTATTTACCTTACTTTCCAGCGTCTTGCTCATCTGCGCGATTTTAGCGATATTTTCTTTCATCTTCGGTAGCGCCTCGTTTTTAAAATTTTCTATCTTATCTAGCGAATCTATCATTAAATTTATCGCTTTTTCAAGGTTTTGGTTATCTAGCGCGCCGCCTGCGACCTTTGCCATCACGTCTGTTGCCGTATCGTTTACGTCCTGCGCGTTTTTTAGGATAACGTCGTTTGCGAGCTTGTCCATCTCAGAAACCGCTTTTAGCTGCTTCTTGCCTTCTTGCGCTGCACTTGCGATATAGACGTTGGTTTTTAGAGCGGTGATGCTAGTTGTGATCGTGTTTTGCGTGGCGAAACTTAAAAGCGAGTTATTGTGCTTGATAGTAGCGTAGTTTGCGAGGCTTTGTTGCATCACCACGAGCACTTGTTGCAAATTTTGCAAATGCATACGGATGTAAAATAGCGCCTCTTCGAGGAGGAATTTTTTCTGCTCTTCGTCCGTTTGATTTGCCGCTAAATTTTCGATGAGCTCGTCTGTTTTGCTTAAAATTTCTATCCTGCCTTTTAAGCTTTCGATGATGAGCGAGAGTTCCTTTTGTTTTTCGGATATTTCGGCGTTTCTAGCTTCTAAAACATTTATCGAGTGTTTTAAATTTGCCGTGATTTCTTCAAACAAGCTTGACACGCTTTGATATTTGCTAGCTAGTTCGGCGGCTAGGTCTTTGCCAAACAAGAAATTTATAAATTTCGCGCCCAGTCCGCCCTCTTTTATCTTGTCGCTTGCTTTTATAAGTTCGGCGGAGTATTTTTTGACCGATTTTAGCGACTCGCCAACCGAGCTTCCCACGCTTTGACTCATACTAAGCAAGTCGCCGACCTTCATATCCATATCGTCATTTAGCTTCTCAAACTCGCCTAGTTCGTCTTTGCCGAACGACACGATAAATTCTTTGGGATCGTTAAATTCTTTCCTTTTTTCTATGAGTAAGGCGACGACGTCTTGGGGCGTTTTAGCGATTTGATTCAAAGCTTGTCCTTTGCTTAAATTTAAGAGCTATTATAACTAAATTTGTACGCTTTTTACAGGCTTAATAATAAACTTCTGTGCTTTATTAGCATAATTTACGATTAAATTTAGTAAAATCGGCAAAAATATTCCAGACAGAATAGGCGTAGTTTAACTTTAAAATTTTAATCCGTGAGGGCGCGGACTCGTCGTCCGTAACCGAAACGGGTTTAAAATTTTAAAGCTTGAAATCCGTCATTTATGGGGAATTAAAAAGGATAAAAAATGAAAGAATTTATGAGTTACGAGACCTCTCTTGAAATTTTACGCTCTACGCTGACTCCTTGGGACCGCGTAGAAAAGGTCACTCTAACGCAGGCACTTGATCGCCGCATCGCCGTAGATATCGCAGCACAGGACAACTACCCAGCCCAGCCCGTCTCCGCTATGGACGGCTACGCATTTGCGTGGCAAGAGGATTTGAGCGAGCTTGAGCTCATCACCGACCTGCCCGCAGGCAGCGATAAGGGGCTAAAGGTCGAGGGCGTAAAATGCGTCAAAACATTCACCGGCTCGCTGATGAGCGAAGGTACCGACACGCTAATCCCGGTCGAAAACGTCGAGGTTGTAGGTAGCAAGGTCGTGATCAAAAAACCCGTCGCAAAGGGCTTTGCCGTACGCGAAGTCGGCGAAAGCTACAAAAAAGGCGAAATCCTAATCAAAAAAGGCGCGACGATAGGCTACGCCGAGACCGCGCTGTTAGCCGAGCTTGGGATCTTTAACGTTAGCGTATTCGTGCGGCCTAGAGTCGCAGTACTGGCGACTGGAAGCGAGATAAAAGACCTCGGAGAGCCGCTAGAAAACGCCGCGCAAATCCACAGCTCAAACCACGTAGGCATCGCTGCCATGGTGCGCAAAATGGGCGGCGAACCCGTGCTGTGCGAGATAGTTCGCGACCGCGCCGAGCTCGTAAAAGACGCCATCGTCCGCGCGCTAAAATCAGCCGACGTGCTCGTCACCACGGGCGGCATCAGCATGGGCGACTACGACTTCGTAAAAGGCGCGCTGGGCGAAAATTTCGACATTATCATCGACGGCGCCGCGATCAAACCGGGCCGCCATATCAAGGTCGCAAAAGCGGGCGAAAAATATATATTTGCGCTGCCGGGCTTCCCGTACTCGGCGATGGTGATGTGCGTGCTCTACGTGCGCGTGCTGCTAAA
>CAUSAR010000050.1:0-15252 GCA_963529735.1 uncultured Campylobacter sp. | reverse complement strand
TGCCGCTACTTATAAAAAGTGTCAAATTTCCAGACTTTAACGACCACATGCCAAACGAGCTAGCCAGAATCAAGATAAAAAAGGCGATCGCCGAGGCTTCGCTTAAATTTCAAAGCGAGAAATTTTTTAATGAGGAGATTTTCTTGTTTCAGAAACTCAAAGAAGTTTGGAATTTCGAGCTTTCAAATGAAAATTTCGAGATCAGCGACGAGGCCTGGCAGACCTATTTTGAGATCCTAAATGAGCAGCGAAAGGCGCTACTTGAGCTAAACAAAGACCCAAAAATCGACGAAGAGATCATCAGGACCTTTTTGTATCGCATCGACCTTGAAGAGCAAAGGTGGCAGGAGCATAAAGAGCACTAAACTTGCTCAAATTTATGAGCAAGTTTAGATAGATGCTTTAAATTTAGGATCTATTTGCCTTATCCACCCGTACAAACGCCCAGTGCATAAACTCTTGCCCCGGTTTGTATTTGCCGCTATTAAAATACTCCGCCAGCCGCGCCTCCTCAGCTTCGCTTAGCTCGCCGCCAAGCCCCCAGCGCGTCTTTTGGATGAGTTCCTCAGCACTCGAAGCAGGACCTGCATGGCACCTGGCTTTGATGTAGCTAAGGCTCGGTAAATAACCCATTTGAAACAAGATGTTTAAAAGATAGACGAAGTCGGGCTTTTGCTCCACCTTGCGCCCTATCGCGCCCAAAACGTCCTCGTCCACGAAGCTGCCGCCGACCTTAAACGTGATGTAAAGCGATTTTTTAGTCTTTGAAAGAAGCTTATTAAGCGCAGCTTTTAGATCATCCACCTCAAGGCAGCGCGAGGCCAAAACCACGTCGCACTCAGGCACGTCCGACCAGTCGTCCTCAAAGGCTTTTTGCGCAAATTTTACGTTTTTCGCGCCGTAAATTTGTGCGTTTTCGCGGGCAAACTCTAGCATCTTAGGCGAAAAGTCATAGCCGTAAATTTGATCTACTTTTTTCGCCGCCAGCACGCTTAGCGCGCCCGCTCCGCACGCAAAATCCAGCAGCGTAGAAGCACCCGTAAAATCAACCTTATCTATAAATTCTTGCGCGTAGGCGCTTTTCATCACGCCCTCGTTGAAGCTCGGAGCTTTTTTGTCCCAATGCTCGGCCAGTTTTTTGCCGAATGAGCTTTTTGCTTTTTGCGCCTTATAGAGTGCGTCAAAGTCGATCTCGTCGTAGTTTGAAGGTAAAATCATAATTGTCCTTTCCTGAATTTATCGGGCAGATCGCACCGATTTTCGTTAAATTTTAGCGTAAATTTACGCACCGCATTTGAAATTTAATACCGAACGCAAAAGCTAAATTTTTATCTTTCTCGTCGCATGACGGATGATTTGCTGCGTGTTTTTATTTTGCGAGCTTTGCCAGCGCACGAGCAGCTCTTTTGCAGCGGCAAAATTTACCTTTAGATAGTCCGCGATGTTGTTTGCGACCGAGCGCTGGACGAAGCGCACCTCGTTCTCTTTGAGTATCTCCAACACCGCAAAAACGGGGCTTGGGTTACACACGAAAAGCTCTAGTTTGCTAGCCCACGGTAGCTTTGGTCGTAGGCCCTCGGATGCCAGCCTGCGCAGGTGAAAATTTGACGAGCACGCCCACTGCGTCATGGTTTTGAGCGAGTCTTGCGGATATTTTTTGATAAAGGCGCGCACCGCATACTCGCCAGTGCCGCGCTTTGTGATCTCGGCGATCGCTTTCATCGAGGTTTCAAAGTCGTCTATGCCGTAGATTTCGACATATTTTGCCAGCGGCAAGGTCCAGTAAAAGTGATTAAACATACCCGTTTCGTTCGGGTTTTCTTTGCCTAAAATCGCGACCAAAATCTCCGCCGCGCGCCTAAAATCCGGCGGCAAAAGTTTATTTAGCGCGTTTGCGTGCGCCAATATTCTTTGCGAATAGCCGAAATTTGGCGTGCTTTCAGCGATTTGCCCGCAGTAACTCTGCGCGTCAAATGTAGAATAAACAGCCTTTATCTTTTGCGATAAAATTTGCGCCAAATTTTCTCCGAAATATACCGCCAGTCCGCCGTTTTCCATATTTTTCTTTTAAATAGATTACCTAAAGCCGCTCGCGCCGCTTAAATTTGCTTTATGTCGTTTGCGTGCATTTTATCTGCGACTAGCCGGCGCATGCTAAGCTCGCGAGGGTTGCGCCGAAGAAGCGTCCAAATAATCCCGCCTATGAGCAAAACGCTAAAAATAACGATTAAAATTTGAATTAAAATTTCAGCCATTTAAAATTTTAAGTCCTTTTACAAATGCGAATTTCGCCTCCGTATCGCCCCAAAACGAACTCCTGCTAAAATCTGCCTCCGCGCCGTTTGAAAGCTCCTCGTAAAGCTTATAAAATCGCCCTTTGTAGGTGCAATCGCTTAGGCAGACGTTGAAAAACACCTCCGCCGCGTCCTTGCCGCCGAAATAATATACAAAGTAGATCGGGTACAGATCGAAGGCGCTTAGATTTTTATTAAATTTAGCCCCGTGCCGCCTCATAAACTCCACCGCCTTTTGCTTGTCCGCAAAGAGCTCAAATACCCCTAGCGCGTAGTCTTTGATAGCCGCGCTAATCTCACGCACGCTGGGCTCAAAGCTAGCGCCCGCGAGCTGCCAGTCGCGAAACTGCCTGCGCGGCGTGAGATAGCTCAGATACGATACGAAAACAAGGTCGGTCGAGTAGGGCAGCTCCTCTTGCATCAGCTTTTTTAGGCGCTTACAGTAGATCGCGACCTGCGGTAGGATGCTTACGCTGCCGGCGTAGTTACGCATACTGGAGCTGAAATAAATTTCAAACGAAATATCTTTGTCGCTTGCGGTCTTCGTTAATCTTTGCCCCTTTTGCGTGGGCTTGAAGTCCGTAAAATTTGCCGCGATCTCGGTGCAACCGTTTAAAAATATCTCTCGAGGACTCATTTTGCTTCTTTGTCTATACCAAATTTTTTGAACACAGTTTACGCTCCGGTGGCGGCTTATTTCCTAGATGAAGTTAATCGCCTATTGCTTTCTTATAACGAATGACAAACGAGTTAAATTCTATTGAGGCCGCACAGCGCAGGGTTGTCTGCGCAACTCTCACTGCCATACTAGCACTCTTCGTCGTAATAAATTTTGTAAAATTTACCTTTTTTATCTGCGCCTTGCTCAATATTTTGGCGGTTACCATCGATGATTATTTGTATTTTTTTATCTAAATGAATTACGCGCTTATATAAACGTTGTTGTTTTTTACGAGCGGCTTCGGAAATCGTAAATTTATCGTCGATGAGAGTGTCGCTTTGTTCTTCGTATTCTTTTTTGTAATGATGAAATTTTTTGATCAAATTCGGCTCAGCCATAACCTCATTATCAAAATCATCAATATTAAACAAATCATTGACTTTAAAGAATTGTATCGATTTATTTAATAGTTCAATTTGATCCGCCTTTGAAATTTCAATGTCTTTGGGTAATTTTTCAGTTATAAATTTCTTTGTGAAAGACATAAAATTTTGAGTATTGGCATACCCATCTTTTCGTTTACGCACATGTAAAAAATCATTTATCCAATACTGAGCTTCGGTGCCTTTGCCCGCATTATCCACGACAGCTACCACATAGCCGCTTTCTTGCTCTTTATTAAATATTAAGCAGCCTTTATCAAGCTTTTTTATATTTATGCCCTTTTGGCTTTCTAAGTTAAAATTTCCATTTTGCCGTATTACCTTTAAAAAAGTATCTTTATTTTCGGACTTAAATAAACCGATCGCATCAAGCGTTTCCCCATCTAAAATACAATCTTTAAAATAAACGGCATAAAACTCGCCACCCTTGATTTTAGGGTGAGTGCTTTGTTCGTAGAGGTGCTTGGCTAAATTTACGGACTGTTCGTAAAGCAGGTCTTTGTTTTTAAAAATTTTTGATACATATGAATACGCTTCGTTTAGGCTCAAATCGCTTTCATGGTGAAAGCGGTAATAATCTTCGGAGGTAAAGGGGGTGAGGAAATAATCTATTAAAGTCTCTTGTATATGATTTATTCCATCCAAATAAGAATTAGATAAATTTGTCTCCTCACCCCTGAGTTTGTTGCCTACCTTATGCAAGACACATTCATATATTTTAATTTCAAATGCTAAAAGCATTTCTATATCCTACCAAATTGCTCAAATTTTTCTTTTTTCAACTTGTTAAACTCTATTTTTAGTTCAGATTCTAATTCATTAATGTTTGAAACTTTATCTTTGGATTTATTATCAATATACAGTGTTGATTTAATATTAAAAATACCATCACGCAGCGCCTTGTTTACCAGAGCACCCGAGAAGTTCATAATAACAAAATAATTCCCAGAAACTCCTCTTATGTTATATTTATAGTTGATTGCTAATTCTTCGCTTAGAATGATCTTTTTTAAAGCATCATCTTGCAATTCTTTTATTGAATCTAAATATCTGCCTTTTAGTTGAGCAATACACTCTTTCCCTTTTTTATCAGCATATTCATCAGGTAGATTTGCCGATTCATCAAACATATATTTAAATGATTTGGCCTCAAATTTTCTAAAAATATTAGAGGAATCAATATTCGTGAAACTCAATAAAAAATTAGTTCGTTCTTTGTTGGTAAACTCGGAGAATTTTATCTCAATGCATCTTTCTTCAATTTCATTGGCCTTAATCAGCTGTTCTGAAAACTGTTTGACTACTCTTTCAGCCGCAACTCTTGCTATTTTCGAATTATATTCCTTTGTGAACTCTATTTTGTTGTCGTTTTTCTTAATGGTTACTATCGCTATACTTCTTGCAATACTTACAAGAGCTTGTTTGTTGGGATTCTTTTGTTCTAAATGCATTTTAAAAATGTGGCTGTCAGTATCGTTTTTAGGCTTTATATATTCCAAAGAAACAATATCGGCCTTCAATCCATTTTGTAGTTCGTCTTGATTAATGTTTTTATTCGCAAGTAGCTGACTTAGTTTCCTGCTTGCGTCAACTAAGTTATATTGTGCAGAACTGGATTCTTGCGTCTTTTTATCCACATTTACAAACTCAACTAATGATTCGATGTCAAGCGAACTAAAAAGCATGCTCGTCATCAATTGAATTATTCTTGTTTTGCTAGCTGTTCTGAAATAAATACCTTTATTTTGCAAAAAGATTTTTAAGTCCTCTGCCTTTACTGCATCAGAATTTAAAAAGGGTTTTAAAGAATCTCCATAAGGTAAGTAATCTATAAGATGAGGCTCAATTCTTAATTGCTTTTTCCTATTTGTTATCTCATCAAAATCTTCATCTTTTATGTTTGTATTCATATTCAACGGTACAATTTGTAAATCGGAACAATTACATAAATTTAGCTTTTCTATATAAATTCTATTTGTCAAATCATTATTATTGTAGCTACGAATAACCTCGCTAGCTTCATTGTTATATTGAATGTTATCGTAATCTGTAAAGTAGATTTTATATTCATTTGCTAAACCGCTCGTCAGCCGTATGAGTAGCCATATCACCTTTTTCAGTCTATCTTTACTATAAGGATCCGAACAAAAGAGCAGGACGCTAATTTTGTTATTGTCTTCTTTTATAATAGGCAATATCGAAGAATTAATATATTGAGGAGGCATATAAGTATTTCTTTTGCCTATTTTATTGATTTGAGAATTGTCGTCTGTAATGGGGTATAAAAATTTTGTAGTCAAACCATCCCTGTATTTTCTTGCAGTAATTATAGAACTAATTAAAAAATCCGCTTTTTTATTGTCAATCGCATAGTAAATAATATTATCGCTCAAATATCCTCTTTTGTAAGCATTGTTCAATCTTGCGATTGTTTGATTTTGCTCTGACTCTTTGAGAGATAAAAGAAATTGAACGCAATACTCAATAGAATTATTTGGTTTGATTTTATTGTTTTCAATTAGACTTTTTCTTACAGTATTAACGCAATGCGTATTATATTTTATAATATTTGAATAGTCAGAAAGATATTGGGCATCTATATTTGCATTGATATAAACAATGTCGTTTAAGTCATCTTTAAGTGGAGAATTATAATTTCCCCAAAAATCTATCTTAAATTGTTGATCTTTTCCTAATTTCTCGTCATAATATGTAACTGATTCATTTATACTCAATGATTTCCAACCTATCAAATTTAAAATATGTTCTATTATTGCAGAGTCACTGTATTCTTTATTATCTAGCGCGTCTGGAAGCAATACTGAATATAAACTTTTTTCTAAATGCCTTTCGATTGCCTGCAAAGAATCAAGTAGATTATTTTCAAATTCAGATCGTTTAATAGTTTTCCCTATTACGGAGTCTTGCAATACTTGTGTGTTTAATGCTCGCACAAATAATTTTCCCAATTTAGGACTAATATTATTCTTTCCTTTCTTTTCAAAAAAGGAATTTATTTCAGCTAAAATTATTGCTTCAAAATCATTTATTTCTAAAACTTTATTTATAACTACAACTTTATCGATAATGCCATCTTTAAGTTTTTGCAATTTAGAGTCAATATGACCAACTAAAATTAGCTCGTATTTATCAGCATCGGGGCTTTTGGCGGTTAATTCATTTGCCCATTTGTTTGCAGAAGAAAAAGAAAATGGATTTTGTGAAGATTTGACTTGAACAACTTTTTTATTTCCTTCTTTATAGGTCCATAGAATATCGACTTTCTCGGATTCATCATTGGGCTCAACACAAACCGTTTTCCAGTCTGCTTTAAAAGAATCCAATAACGCGACAAGAGACTGAAAAAGATAGCCTTTTATTGCATATTGCCCGTTCATTTTTTGTTTCCTCTTGTATCATTTTTTATCTTTAATTTTACACTAAAATTTATAAATTTATTAAATAGTTACGAAAATACCCTCCTCTTTTTTTGAATTTATATCAAAATAACCTACAACCTATCCTCATATCTTTCGTAGTTTATGCCGTAAATTTTATCGATATTTTCGGCGTTTATGAGCTTTTCGCTCTCGCCAAAGGCTAAAATTTCGCCGTCTTTTATAAACAGCGTCAAATTTGAAACGAACTTCGCGTGGCGCGGGTAGTGCGTCGTCTGCACGAAGGTGTAGCCCTCATCTCCCAGCGCCTTTATCATCTCGAGCAGCCTAATTTGATTGCCAAAGTCCAGCCCATTGGTAGGCTCGTCCATAAAGATCACTTTCGCGCCCTGAACCAGCGTGCGCGCGATGTACGCCAGCTGCCGCTCACCGCCGCTAACCCTCGTGTAGGGCGCGTTTTTTAGATGCGCGATACCCATCTTTTCCAGCGCCTGCTCGGCTAGCTTTTTATCCGCCGCGCTAAAGCTAGAAAACAGCGGCGTCCTGCACAGCGCGCCCATCAGAGCGACGTCAAAGACGCTGTAGTCATAGGACGGCGCATGCGTCTGCGGCACGTAGGCGACGAGAAAGGCGAGCTCACGCTTGCCGTAGTCGCGCACGCTTTTGCCGCCGATTAGCACCTCGCCCTCAAATTTTAAAAACCCGAGCATTATGCGAAGCAGGGTGCTTTTGCCGCTGCCGTTGGCGCCTAGAATACTTAGCGTATCGCCCGTCGCGACGTCAAAGCTGATGCCCTTTAGCACGGGCTTATCGCGGTAGGAGAAGCGTAAATTTCGCACTTCTATCAAATTTCCCCGCATCAAAAACTCCTCTTGGCGCGGCGTAGCACAACGATAAATATAGGAATGCCAAATAGCGAGGTCACGATGCCGATGGGGATCTCAAAAGTAAAAATCAGCCGCGAGAAGCTGTCGCAAAATAGCAGAAATATCGCGCCGATCATCGCCGAGCTTGCCAGAACCGCGCGGTTGTCGGCGCCGAAGATAAAGCGCGCGATGTGCGGCACGATAAGCCCAATCCAGCCGATGATGCCCGCGATCGTCACGCTAAGCGCGCTAACGAAGGTCGCGACTAGGATGATGAAAATTTTAACCCGCGTCGTGTTTACGCCTAGGCTCTTTGCCTCCTCTTCGCCAAGGCTTAGTGCGTTTAGGTATTTGCCGCTAAGCGCTAGCAGCAAAATGCCCGCACACATCGGCAAGATCGAAATTTCGATGAAGCTTTTGGACGCAAAGCCCAGGCTGCCCATCAAAAAATAAGTGATCGCAGGAAGCGCGTCGTTCGGGTCTGCGGCGTATTTTAGCACCGAGAGCAGCGAGGTAAAGAGCGAGCCGCTGATGACGCCGCCCAGCACCAGCACGATGACGCTGCCGCTACGCGAATACAGCGCCGAGACGCCAAGCGCCACGGCCACGGCAAGAAAGCCGAAGCCAAAGGTGCTAAGCTGGATTAGGTATTCATTGAGCTTAAAAAACATCCCCACCGCTGCGCCAAAGCCTGCGCCGCTTAGAACGCCCAGGATCGAGGGGCTAACGAGCGGGTTAACAAACATCGCCTGATACGCCGCTCCGCTGATCGCAAGGCTCGCGCCGATGAGCACGCACGCAAGTATGCGCGGCAGGCGAATTTCAAGCAAGAGCGTGTGCATGACATCGAAATCTTTTAAGCTTTCGCCCCGCAACAGCGCCGTAACGTAGCGTGCGTAGTCCTCTGCGCTAAAGCCGTATTTGCCCAGCAGCAGCGAACCCGCGACGCAAAGCGCCAGCAGCAGGGCTAAAAACGCAAACGCCCTTTTGCTCATTTCTCTTTACTCACTCGGCGCCCCGTCCTAAAATTTTATAAATTTGCTCATCGCTTAGCTCAAGATCCAAAAATAGCTTGTAAAACTCGCGCGTTTCGCGGACTATGTCAAATTTAAACGCTTCGGGGTAGATTAAATTTACCAGCCATTTTAGCCCCAAAAACCTCATAAACGAAGGCGGGCGGTCAAACCACGAAAATGGCTCGCGCGGGATGTAGTAGGCTTTTTTGTTTTTCACCGCGCTTAGCAGCTGCCACTTCGGATCGCCGTAAATTTTATCAAACAGCTCTTTTTCATAGATGAGGATGACGTCGGGATCGTACTTTACGAGCTGCTCGAAGCTGATCTTTACGCGCCCGAAAGATTTGGCGTTTGGATCTTCGCTGCACTTATGCACGTTTTGCGCACCGGCTCGCTCGATGAGCGTCGCGTGCCACGAGCCCTCGCACTCGGTAGCTAGCCCGTCGCCGCCCTGCGCGTAGTAAATTTTTACCTTTTGCAGGTTATTTTTCTTAATATATTCCTCGATCTGCGCGGTCAAATTTAGCGACTCTTTCGCGTATTTTACGAGTTGCGCTGCGCGCTCCTGTTTGCCCGTCACTTCGCCTAAAATTTCAAACCCGTCCAAGTAGTCCTCAAGCTCCGTCGCGCTTAGATAGAGTATCGGTTTTTTGATAGAGCCGAAAACCTCGCTCATCTTTTTGGTGTTGCGCGAGCTTGCATTTACGAGGATGAGATCGGGATTTAGGCGCAGCAGCATCTCGACGTTTGGAATTTTACCCTGACCGAAAAAGCCGCCAACGACAGGCTGCTCTTGCACCTCTTTTTTGACGTAGGGCCGCTCGTAGTCGTTCCATTCGAAATTTACGCCGCTGATCTTTTCGGGAGCGAGTGCGTAAAGGATGTAAAGAAGCGGCGGCGAGCTCGCGTAAATTTTAGACGGAGTGCCTTGCAGCTGAGCTATGTTTTCGCTATTTTGCGCGATGTAGTCTTTGATCTGCTCAGACGTCATCGCAAAGCAAAAGCCCAAAAACGCAAAGAAAAACAACATAATTTTTTTAAACATTTTTCACCTTCAGAATGATTTTGTAAAGTATAGCTAAAGAAATTTTAAAATAGATTTTATTATATAAATAGAGTTAAAAATTTTAGCGGACCGACCCATTTTTGGAGCGATCCGCCTTGTAAATTCCAGCTTATGAAATTAGAATTTATATCTTAAATTCGTGAAAAATACCCTTCCCTCTTCCGGATAGCCTTCTCTATACTCGTAGTTTTTATCAAACAAATTTGATATGCCGGCCTCTACGCTTAGGCTTTCGGTTGGTTTGTAGATAAATTTGACGTTTGTCGCGCCAAAGCCCGCAAGTTTTGTCACTTCGTAAGAGTTTGAGTAGCGGCTCGAGATCATATACTGCGATGCGTAAATGCTAAATTTAGGCACGATCTTGTAATCTACGTAAGCAAAAGCCTTGTGTTTAGGTATGTCGTAAACTCTACTATCGGCTCCGCTTTTATATTTTGCGCTGATATAGGTGTAGTTGCCGCCTAGCTCCAAATTTTGCCCCGCAAAATATGTCGCGCCGAGCTCAAAGCCCTTGTATTCGGCTTTATCTACGTTTATGGCTTGAGCTAGCTTTTTGCCGCCTATGATGATGTTGTGCTCGCCGATAGCGTCTTTAACCTTAGAGTAAAATACCGCAGTCTCCAGTCTCAAAGCCTCGCCGAAGCTTCTTTGATAGCCGACTTCGTAGTGATTGGCGACCTCAGGCTTTAGGTATGGATTTGGCTCATTGCGGCCGAAGCGTTTTGAGTAGCGCTCTTTCATACTAGGAAAATAGGTCTTTTTAGCAAAGCTAACGCTAAACTCGTCGTTGCCGTCAAAGCTGTGCTTGATCGCGGCCTGGTAGTTAAAGGCGTGGCGTTTGGCGACCTCAAAGTCATAAAGCGTATTTGTAGCCGACGTTATCTTGCCGTATTCTTGAGCCTTGATCGCATCTCTAGTATCGTAGCTCACGCCCAAAATCAGCCGCGTAAAATCTGTAAATTTGTAGGTATTTTCCAGCGCAAAGCTGTATGTTTTATCCTGATACGTCTGCACAGGCTCGCCGTCGTCATGCTCTTTGTGCTCGTCAAATTTATAGTTAAACGCAAATTTTAGCGTATCTCTATCGCCGATATCGCCGCCTATCTCAGTACCCAGTCCGTAGCCTTTATCGCGGTAGTGGCTGTTAAACATCGCAGGCTTGATGCCGTTTAAGTCGTTTACAAATTTGTCATAAAAGGCTTTGGTATTTACGTAAAGGCTATTTGCAAACTGCGTATGAGATAGCCAGTAGATACTTTCTTTATCCCATATCGGCCACTCCCAGAAGCGTTTTGCCATGTTATATCTGGCGTAACGACCCGTATAGTACGGTTGCTCTTTTTCGCCTTTTTGATTGATATAGGCGATCGCGTATTCGTCGGTCTCATTTGGCGTGAAGCCGAATTTTATATTAAATTTCTTATCGCGCTGTACCGAGTTATCGCGTCTGCCGCCGTCTTCGTTGCGAGTAACGCCCGGTTTAAAGTCGTGAGACATCTGCTGTCCCGCATCCTCCATATAACTACCGCCGGCTTGCACGTAAAATAGCTCCTGCTTGGTGCCGATACTGAAATCGACGTTGTTGCCGTAAGTTTTGGCGTTTCTCCCGGTTTCAAAGCCGTAGCCGACGCTGCCTTCAAGCTCTTTCGTCGGTTTTTTAGTGATCAAATTTATCGCGCCGCCCATCGTATTTGGACCGTAAAGCACGGAGCTTGAGCCCTTTGAGATATTGATTTGGCTTAGATCAAATGTCGTAAATCGTCCAAAGTCCGCGTTACCGTCATACGGGATATAAACGGGAATACCGTCGATATAAAGCGGCACTCTGCGCGCGTCAAAGCCGCGAACGTAGAAATTTTGCTCGGCGCGCGGGCCTTTTTTATCTACGTATACGCCAGGCGTGCTGTAAGCGACTTCCGAGAGACGCTTTATCTCGTCTCGTTGCAACTTTTGCTCGTCCAAAACGACTACGTTTGTGTCGCTTTTTTGCACGCCGCCGACGCTTTCTACGACTTCGACTTGTCCCAGCGTAAACACTTCGCCGTGTAGCGCCATCGCAGCGCAGCAGGCGATCAGGCCAATCCTTTTCATTAGCAACTCCTTGAAAATGAAATTTTTATTATATATTTTGTAAAATACGTTTTTAACGAGATTAATATTATTAAAATATAAAAACTTAATTTTATTTCACGCATAGTTAAATTTGACTTAAAAATCGAGGTTTTTAAAATGAAATTTAAATTTCTACTTTGCATCGACGATACGGATGAGCTAGGCGGCGAAATTTCTACGGGCCTGCTTGCCGAAGAGATCGCCTCGTTTGCGAGTTCATTTGCATCCGCTTCCTTCGTCACGCGCCATCAGCTCTTGCTCGATCCTCGCATCAACTACACCTCGCACAATAGCTCTATGTGCCTGGAGGTCTGGTTTAGCGAGGAGCAAAAGCAGCGCGTGCTGGATTTTGCTCCTCGGCTGCTAGAGTGCAAAAGCGTGCCAGGCGCGGAGCCCGGCATCGCGGCGGCCTTTGAAAAAGATATCCCAAACGTGCAAGGACTGATAAGCTTCGGCAAGAGCGCAAAGGAGATATATTTGAGCGCGGAGCAAGCATTTGAGACGGCAAGCACACAAAACGTATCTTTAAAAGAGCTAAAAGCGGCGCTCGCGGCGTCATCGGCGCGCTTGCCGGTATCGGGCTTAGTCTTAGCGGAAACGACGGTAAAATCAGGGGCAAATTTGAACTAAAAGAGTCAAATTTGAGCGTGGCCGAGCTTTTGGGTTTAAATTTTATCGAGGCGGTCGCGGATGAAAATTTTAAACCCCTATCGCCTGATGAGAGCGTAAATTTGATCGGAGCGCTAAAGTCGGTATTTTTGGATTTTAAGGCGACTTTGCTCGTCAAAAAAGAATCGGGCGGCGGCTTTAGAAATTTAAGCGTAAAGGAGCTTCGGGGGTTTTGATGCGCTCAAATTTTAACGAAAAAGGCGAGTTTAAATTCGGCAAATTTGACTACGAAAAAGCGCGAGAAATAGCCCAAAACTGCGCCAAATTTAAGCTCGACAACGACGAGGAAGAGATGGTGTGCGGCGGCGAGATCAGCTGCTACGACTGCGCTTTTAGGCGCTGGAGCGCGGAGAGTTTTACCTGCGCTATTTTTGCGGAAACTAGTCAAATTTAAGCCAAAATTTGGCATTTTAGGCGGATTTATATACGGTAAAATTTTCTAGTATATAGTCAGACTTTAAATCTAGCAAAGAGGACATCGAACTAGCCATCGCAAGCGCGTATAAAGCGCAAAAGCTTTGGGCAAAAACGACTCCTCGCGAAAAGGAGGCCGTGCTTTTAAGGGCGGCTGAAATTTTTGAAAGAAGAGCTGATGATATTAGGGATATATTGATGCGCGAAAGCGGCTCGACGATCGCAAAATGCAACTTTGAGATTAGCGTCGTTAGCGATATATTCCGCGTTGCGGCGGGTGAGGCTAGACGCGTAACGGGACAAACTTTCGTTTCAAACGACGATGGGGTTTTTTCGTATGCCGTTCGTCGTCCGCGAGGAGTGATCGCCGGCATTTCGCCGTTTAATGCGCCAATGATTCTAAGTAGCAAAAAATTTGCCTTTGCCATAGCGGCGGGAAATAGCTTTGTATTAAAACCATCGTCAAATACGCCAGTTTGCGGCTTGGTGTTCGGCGAAATCATGCAAGAGGCAGGCCTGCCAGCCGGCGTACTAAATATCATTCCGTGCTCAAGTAGCGTGCTTGGCGAGACTTTTCAAGAAGATAAGCGTATATCCATGATAACGTTTACTGGATCGACCAAGGTCGGTAGGCACATAGCTCAAAGCGCGGCAAAAAATATGAAAAAATGCACCCTTGAGCTAGGCGGGAAAAGTCCCGTTCTCGTTCTTGAGGATGCTGACGTTGCCTACGCCGTGGATACCGCGTTTTTCGGTATCTTTATGCACCAAGGTCAAATTTGCATGGCAGGCTCGCGCGTCATAGTACATGAAAAAATTTATGACGATTTCGTCTCCAAATTTACGGAAAAAGTTAAAATTTTACAAGTCGGCGATCCGACCGATGCGCGCACCGTTATCGGGCCGCTTATCGAGCGTAAACAATGCGAATTTATCGATGATTTGGTTCTAGGCGCAAAGAAAAAAGGTGCGCGGATACTAACCGGAGGTACGAGCCAAAACAACTTTTATATGCCAACCACCGTGGCAGACGTTACGCCGAGTATGAAAATCTTTTCAACCGAGGCATTCGGGCCGGTTGCGGCTATTATCAAAGCGCGCGATCTGGATGAAGCCATAGAAATAGCCAATAGTACGGATTATGGACTAAGCGCGACCGTCATCACTCAAAATGTCGCGAACTATCTGCGCTGCGCCGAAGAAATAGAAACAGGGATGATGCACGTAAACGGCCCTTCATTGCAAGACGAGGCGCATATTCCTTTCGGCGGAGTAAAAATGAGCGGGCTTGGTCGCGAGGGCGGGCATTTTTCTATCGAAGAGATGACCGAGCTAAAATGGATCACCGTCGAAGGCATGGGAAATCATAAATATCCGTTTTAAATTTAATCGCTTACGAGTTAAATTTATTTAGTTTAGCTTGTGAAGATTTGTTTTGAGCCGGTTTTAGTATGCTTGAATTTAGTAGTAGTCAAGAACAACAAAAACTCGCTTAAATTTGGCGAGATCGCAGACGCTTTTTTCGGATTTAAGCTAGAAAAAGAACCTGATAACGCCATCAATATAAAAGAGCAAAGGCGAGATTACGAAATTTACCATAAAGATAAATTGGGCGACCTGGCTACGACACAGATAACGCCCGAGACGATAAGCGAGCACCATAAGGATATCTCTCAAATCATCTCCCCTAAAACCAAACGTAAATTATCGCAATCTCGCATCAATGCCATAATGGGCATAGTTAGGACGATTTTTAATCACGCCATAAAAGTAGGCCTCATTAATCACATTAGCCCTTATAAGATAGAACTAAAAAAACCGAATAACAAACGAGAGAGATTTTTAGAGCTTATAGAGATAGAGCTTTTGCGCAAAGAAGTAGCAAGTAAAGAAGACTTTGCGTTAGAGCTATTCGTGGAGCTGGCTTTATGCACAGGAGCTAGGTTGGAGGGAATTTTAAACATTAAGAAAAAAGATTTGTCGCTATCTACCAAGTCTGTTACTATAAGCGACTTTAAGACAAAGAGCACGTATACCGGATTTCTAAGTAAAAGAGCCTTAGGGATGATAAATCAAATTTATGCCACCCTGTCTCCGAACGACTCTTTGGTAAATAAACCAAAAGCTACTATTCAAAACGTCTTACAGCCGTTACTTAATAAGCTCTTTAATCAAAATTTAGATATAAGCGACGCAACCAATAGAGTAGTAATCCATACGCTTAGACATACATTCGCTTCGCATCTTGCTATAAAGGGCACTCCGATACTAACGATAAAAAAGCTAATGAATCACTCCGATATCAATCATACT
>CAUSAR010000049.1:0-15291 GCA_963529735.1 uncultured Campylobacter sp. | reverse complement strand
GATGCTATAAACTTAAAATCGATTTAAAAAGTTGGGGGATTATAGCGAAAAAATAGTTATATTTGATTAAAAATATATTAAAGAAATTATTTTTTGATTTTTTATATTGAAGCTTTATTCGATCTTGATCGATATATTAAATTTAGCTTTAATTTAGCTATTTTTAAATATAATCCAAGCTTCAATTCACACACACCAGTCCTAAAATTTGGTTGCGTTTGTCAAAAGCAAATGTTAATGGGTGTGGAGGAGAAACCTAAATTTCGGGGAAACCCACAAGGAGAAAACTCATGGTAACAATGAGAGATTTGCTAGAGTGCGGCGTTCATTTCGGACACCAAACGCGCAGATGGAATCCGAAGATGAAAAAATTCATTTTCGGCGAGAGAAAAGGTATCTATATCATAGATCTACAAAAGACTATCCGCTACTTCCGCTACACTTATAACGTCGTGCGCGACGCGGCTGCAGAGGGTAAAACTATACTTTTCGTAGGTACTAAAAAACAAGCCGGTGCAACTCTAAAAGAGTATGCTGAAAAATGTGGCATGCCGTACGTAAATCACCGCTGGCTAGGCGGCATGATGACGAACTTCGGCACTATCCGCCAATCTATCCGTAAGCTAGAAGTAATTGAGGCTATGGAAGAAGACGGCTCTATAAATTTACTAACTAAAAAAGAAGCGCTAATGCTTCGCCGCAAAAAAGAGAAGCTTCTAGCGTCTCTAGGCGGTATCAGAAACCTAAAAACCGTGCCTGATATGATTTTCGTCATCGACACCGTAAAAGAAAAAATCGCCGTTCAAGAGGCTAATCGCCTAAAAATCCCTGTCGTAGCTCCGATCGACACAAACTGCGATCCTGACGTTATCGACTTCCCGATCCCTGGCAACGACGACGCGATCCGCTCAGTTCAGCTTTTCTGCCAAGAGATGGCTGAGGCTATCATCGAGGGACGCTCTCAGCTTGAAAAAGACGGCGGCGAGCAGGAAGAAGGTAAAGAGGCCGTGAACCAAGCTGAAAAAGACGCAGTCGTAAACGAGGCTGTTAACGAAGACTTCTCTGAGGACTTCAGCGAGGACGAAGAGTAATGGAAATCAGCGCACAAATGGTAAAAGAGCTCCGCGAATCAACCGGAGCCGGAATGATGGACTGCAAAAAGGCGCTAGCCGAAGCTAACGGCGACATGGAAAAAGCCGTCGATATATTGCGCGAAAAAGGTCTAGGGCAAGCCGCTAAAAAAGCCGACCGCCTAGCTAGCGAGGGCCTTGTAAGCGTGGTTGTTTGCGATCACTGCAAAACCGCGACTATCAGCGAGATAAACTCTGAGACTGACTTCGTCGCTAAAAACGCTCAGTTTCAAAATTTGACCAAAGACGCTACGGCGCACATCCAAACAAATTTGATAAAAGACGTCGAGAGCCTAAATGCAAGCGTTATCAACGGCGTTAAATTTGAGGATTATTTCAAAAGCCAGATCGCTACTATCGGCGAAAATCTAGTCGTTCGCCGCTTTGAGACTATAAAAGCGGACGATAAAGGCGTAGTAAACGGCTACGTGCACTCAAACGGCCGCGTAGGCGTGCTTATCGGTCTAGCTTGCGAAAGCGCAGAAATCGCTAACAAAGCAGCTGAATTTGCAAGAAATTTATGCATGCACGCAGCCGCTATGAAACCAAGCGTAATAAGCTATAAAGACCTTGACAAAGAGTTTGTCGAGAAGGAATTTATCGCACTTCGCGCCGAGCTTGAAAAAGATAACGAAGAGCTAAAACGCCTAGGCAAGCCGCTTCATCACATCCCTGAGTATGCAAGCCGCTGCCAAATAGGCGACGCCGAGCTTACTAAGGCAACAAAAGCGATCGAAGAAGAGCTAAAGGCTGAAGGCAAACCTGAGAAAATTTGGGATAAGATCATTCCTGGCAAGATCGAGAGATTTTATGCCGACAACACCGTTTTAGATCAGCGCCTTACGCTGCTTGGACAGTTTTACGTAATGGACGATAAAAAAACTATCGAGCAAGTCGTCGATGAGAAAAGCAAAGAGCTAGGCGGTAAGATCGAGGTAGTAAAATATGTTCGCTTCGAGCTTGGCGAAGGCTTAGAGAAGAAAAACGAAGACTTTGCGGCCGAGGTTGCGGCGCAAATAGGCTAAATTAATGCAAATCTTAAAGGGCGTAAATCTAGGCTTTGCGTATGATTATACGCTCTTTGAGGATGTAAATTTAAGCGTAAATGCCGGTGGTAGCTGCGCTATAACGGGCGTTAGCGGCTGCGGCAAATCAACCATACTCCACATACTTTCCACTCTTTTGCGACCAAAAAACGGCGAAGTTATCTATGGCGGCAAGTCGCTTTACGACCTACCTGCAAACGAGCTTTTGAGCATTCGCAGATTTGATTTCGGTATCATTTTCCAGGCGCACTATCTTTTTAAAGGCTTTAGCGCGCACGAAAATATCGAGCTAGCCTCTGTTTTATCCGCTCAGAAAATCGACGATGAAATTTTGGCAAATTTAAAAATAGACGGCGTAATGAATCAAAAAGTAGGCGAGCTAAGCGGCGGGCAGCAGCAGCGCGTCTCAATCGCTAGAGTGCTTTGCAAAAAGCCGCGCGTGATATTTGCTGACGAGCCTACGGGAAATTTAGACAAACAGACCGCAAACGAAGTGATGCAAACGCTGTTTAACTACATCAAAGCAAACGATGCGGCGCTGGTTTTAGTCACTCACGACAATGAACTCGCTCAAAGATGCGACGAGGTTTATCGCCTCGAAGATAAAAAATTCTCTTTAATTTATCCAGAAGCCATTTAAATATTTTTATAGCAACGATTTGCCAAATTTATGGCTTAAAATTTAAGCTCAAATTTGCAAGCTGCTTTTCGAGTTTAAATTTATCGCAAACCGCCTAAAGCGACTACTTCTGAACGAACAAAAATTAAGATCAAATTTAGCCTGGTAGTCGTATTTGCATATCGTAGCGATTTTTTAAATTTACCGCCCACCAAGCTAAAATTTAACCCAAAACAAAAGCTAAAAGCGACCGCCAAATTTAAACCTCTTAAATTTAAAAAGCAACAACAGCACGAATAAAATTTGGCAGACAAAGCGGTGTTTTGCGCCCCTTGATCACGCACAAATTTCCACACATTTTCATTTGGCTTTTAAATTTACCGAATTTTCAAGGATTTAACCCTAAAATAACGGCATTTAAATTTAAAACGAAAGATTCAGGTGGAGCTAGTCGAGTTTTTTGCGCCCGAGCGCGTCATCACTTTTATGCTGTTGTTTGCGCGTATCGGCGGGCTGATGCTATTTTTCCCGTTTTACGGGCACGAGCAAATCCCTATGAGCGTCAAGACCGCATTTTCGTTTCTGCTAACGCTATTTTTATTTCCGCTTGCTAGTATCAAAAGCGGCGAGATTTACTATCTGGCCGTAGAGATCGTGAGCGAGGCGGCGCTGGGAGTTTGCGCCGGACTACTGCTTCATATTGTTTTTGCCAGTTTGCAGCTGGCAGGTGAACAGATATCGATGATAATGGGTTTTTCGATGGCTTCGGTACTGGATCCACAGACCGGCCTTAGCTCGCCCGTGATCTCAAATATCATAAATTTCCTCGCACTCATGACTTTTTTGGCCTTCGACGGGCATCATCTTATCCTGCTTTTTATCTCAAATTCGCTTACGCACGTTCCGTTAGGCGGCTTTTATCCGAGCCCAGATATCGTGCAATACGCCTCAAAATCTATGATAAATTTGTTCACTTTTGGCTTTATCATTTCCTTCCCGATTTTGGCGCTTTCGCTGCTTTCGGATCTGATTTTCGGTATGCTGATGAAGACGATGCCGCAGTTTAACCTACTGGTCGTTGGCTATCCGATCAAGATCACGATCGGTTTTGCCGTGCTGATCGCGATACTAGCTGGCATGATGGAGCTTTTTAGGCAGCTCGTGCTTCGCGTTATTAACGACCTTCCGTCGCTATTTTTCTAAAACTAAGCTTGAAGTAATGGAAAATGTTTTAAAATACGTTTTTTAGGTATAAAAAGGAGAATTTGTGAAAATCGTTCTTGTAAACGCCAATCCTGCGGTATCGCGCTTGGCGACGCTGGCTCTTAGCAAAATGGGTTACGAATACGTCGAGATCGGCGATGTAGGCGAGCTTAGCGGCGTTTTTGACGTGCTTATCTTGGATAGCGATATCGACGTAAAAGAGATGAACCTAAAAGAATTTGCAAATAAAATTTTATACCTTTCTTCTAAAAATTCTCCGACCTTTGAATATGCCGACAGGATACTGCCAAAGCCGTTTTTACCGACGGAATTTATCACTATCGTGGAGGATCTGGCGAGCAAAACAAAGAGTGCCGAGCAGCCTGTTGCGACAAATAATAATGAAACCGCGGAAGTGTCGGTCGAGGGATTTGAGTTTATAGATGATCCGACTGAGGATGTCTTTGAAGACGAGCTGATGGAGGCGGACGTAAGCGAGTTTAAGCTAGATGACGAGTTTGAGGATGATTTGCAAGGGGCGCCAATCAAGGATGGCGCCTTTGACGAGCTAAACGAGATCGTAAAAGCAATCGACGATATGGATGAGCTAAGCGAGAAGCTCGAAGGTGATGAGCTGGATTTAGACGACGCGGACGATGAGCCGACGGAGTTTGAAATCGCCTCAAAAGACGATAAATTTGACGAGCTTTCCGCGGATTTGGATATGCCGGATGAGCTTATGGATATCAAATTTGAAACGGCGGACGAGCCTGAACTCGGCGCAACGGAGCTTGTTGCCGCGGACGGCAAAGACGATCTCAAAGAGGCTCAAGATAAATTTGAGCTTGATTTTGACGGTAGTATCGAGGATATCAAACATCAAATCGACGAAATAGATAAGATGGACGAACTATCTGAAAATTTGGATACAGACGACGAACCTTTGGACGCTAAATTTAAGGTTGCGGACGAGCCTGAAGCTCTGCAAAGCCTTGAGCAAGCGGAAGATGACGATAAATTTGCAATAGAAGAAGCTGAGGAGCAAGATGATATTTTTGCCGATATGAAATTTGACGAGCCCGACGAGCAAACGGTGCAGGTCAAAAATAGCGCCTTAGGCGATGAGTTTTTGCTGGGCGATATAGACGTAGCGAGTGAGGAAAATTTAGCTCAAGATATTTTGGATAACGAGCTTGCGGATGGTATTTTTGTCGCAGAGAAGCAAGGCGAGACGGAAATAAGCTCCGAGCAAGAAGAACAAGAAATCGGCGAGTCCGAAGCCATGCAAAATGAGCCTGAAATAGAGTCGCAGATTGATCCGAGCGATTACGGAGATATCGAGCAAATCAGCGAAAAAGATATGGCATTGGCGCTTGATGAGATGGAATTTGATGGCGGTGAGGCGGCGGATTTAGGCTTGCACAAATCTCAAACGGCCTCAAAAATAGACGAGCTTAAGGCGCAAATTTCAGACGCCGTGGCTAAAAATCTAGAAAATTCGTTGCAAGACGGCGAGCTCCGAGAGGCTCTAAAAAATCTCAATATAAAAATCAATATAAGCTTTGAGGAAAAGTAGTTGAAGGGGCAAATTTTAATTATCTCCGGCCCCAGCGGTAGCGGTAAAAGCACACTTTTAAGCCGTATTTTAAAAGAGGAAAACGATCTTTATTTTTCAATATCAAGCACAACGAGAGCGCCGAGGCAGGGCGAGACCGAAGGCGTGAATTATTATTTTATAAGCGAAGACGAGTTTAAAAAAGGCATAGACGCAGATGAGTTTTTGGAGTGGGCGTGCGTGCACGGCAACTATTACGGCACCTCGCTAAAGCCCGTTTTAAAGGCGCTTAAAGAAGGCAAGATAGCGATTTTTGACATCGATGTGCAGGGTTTTAATATCGCAAAATCAAAATTTGCCCAAAATATCACCTCCGTTTTTATCACGACAGCTAGCAAAAACGAGCTAAAATCAAGGCTGCAAAATCGCGGCACCGACAGTGCAGAAACTATCGAAAGGCGCCTGATAAACGCAGTCGGCGAGATGGAGCATATCTTAGAGTACGATTATTTTTTGATAAACGACGACTTGCAAAGCTGCTACGAAAATTTGCGTGGGATTTTGCGCTCGATGCGCTTAAAAACGTCAAATTTAGACGCAAAAGAGATTATTAACAAATGGAATAATTGATAAAATTATGCTAATATAACGAAAATCAAAAGGAGAAAAAATGGGTCCAAGCGTCCAACAATTGCTTATTATTTTACTTATCGTGGTCTTGCTTTTTGGAGCAAAAAAGATCCCCGAGCTCGCAAAAGGCCTAGGTAAGGGAATAAAGAGCTTCAAATCGGAAATGGAAGACGATAAAAAAGCCGAGAACGTAGAAAAAGTAGAAGAGAAAAAAGAAGAAATCGCAACCGCCGCAAAGACTGAAGATACGGCTAAAAACGCGTAAGGAAAGGCGTTGAAAAAAAGCGTAATAAACGAGATAAAAGGCGCCGTGGACTTTGAATTTGCACTGGAAAAGCCAAAGGATAAGGGCTTGGCGCACTACGCGATGCCTACTTTTAGCCTAGCAAAACAGCTCAAAAAATCTCCCGTAGCCATCGCTGCCGAGCTAGCGTCTAAATTTGAAAATAGCGAAGTTTTCGAGGCTACGGCGCTAAACGGCTATATAAATTTCAAACTAAAGCCTGCATTTTTGGATAAATTTGCTTCAGCTAGCCTTGCGAGCCCGAGTGAGTTTGCAAAAGGCGGCGGAACTAGCGGCGAGAAAATTTTGCTCGAGTACGTCAGCGCAAATCCGACCGGCCCGCTTCATATAGGGCACGTTAGGGGCGCGGTTTTTGGCGATACGTTAGCTCGCGTCGGGCTTCACATCGGCGAAAATATCGCAACCGAATACTACATCAACGACGCAGGCAATCAAATCGAGCTTCTAGGCACGTCCATATCGCTTTGGGCGCGCGAAAATCTGTTTGGCGAAAGCGTGGCCTATCCGGAGAAATTTTACCGCGGCGACTATATCGAGCCTATCGCAAAAGAGGCGCTAGAGAAATTTGGCAAAGAGATATTTTACGACGAGAGCCGAAATCTCGAACTCGCCGAGTTTGGCAAGGATAGGGTGCTCGTTTTGATCAAGCAAAATTTAGCCGATGCGCAAATTTTTATCGAAAACTGGGCTAGCGAAAAGAGCTACTATGACAAGCTCCCTCTCACACTGGACCGCTTAAAAAGCGAGAACGGCATCTACGAGAGCGAGGGTAAAATCTGGCTAAAATCAAGCGAAGTGGGCGACGAAAAAGACCGCGTCATCGTGCGCGAGGATGGTCGCGGCACCTATCTAGCCGGCGACGTGGTGTATCACGACGATAAATTTAGGCGCGGGTTTGATCGCTGCATCAACATCTGGGGTGCCGATCACCACGGCTACATCGCACGCATGAAGGCGGCGCTACATCTGCTAGGATACGACGAAAATCGCCTTGAAATCATACTTTCGCAGATGGTGAGCCTGCTAAAAGACGGCGAAGCCTACAAGATGAGCAAACGCGCGGGCAACGTCGTGCTGATGAGCGACGTGGTCGAGGAGATCGGCTACGAGGCGCTTAGATTTATATTCCTCAGCAAGCGCTGCGACACGCACCTGGAGTTTGATGTGGACGAGCTAAAGCGTGAGGATAGCTCAAACCCGGTATTTTATATCAACTACGCGCACGCCAGGATCAATCAAATTTTCGCAAAAGCGGGCAAAAACGTCGCCGATGTCGCGGGCGTGAAATTTGCAAATTTGAACGAAGACGGCAAAAATCTGCTGTTTGAGGCGCTCACGCTAAACGATATCTTAGTCGATAGCTTTAACACTCGCTCGATGAATAAAATTTGCGACTATCTAAAGAGCCTAGCGGCGAATTTTCATAAATTTTACAATGAAAATCGCGTCGTAGGCAGCGAAAACGAAGACGAGCTTTTAAAGCTTTTCGCCGTCGTCGCGCTCTCGATAAAAACGGCTCTAGGTCTAATGGGTATCGCCGCAAAAGATAAGATGTAGAGTCAAATTTGAGTAAATTTAGAAGCGCTAAGCGGCGCTTCTGGTTAAACGCAAACCATTAAAAATCATGAATCTTTCTAAAATTTCCGCCGTATTTTTCTTTATGTTTTTGATGGCGATAGAGTATCTCGCCCTCACGCCCGCGCAGATAAAACTCATCGAAAATAGCTGGGATAAAGCAAATCACTTTATTGCATTTGCCGCGCTTTACGTTACTTTGCATTTTGGCTTTTCTAGGTTAAATTTGGGCGCAAAGGTTGCTATTTTGCTAGCTTACGGCATCCAGATAGAAGTAGCGCAGTCGTTTGTGCCGGGCCGCTATTTTAGCCTGTTAGATATCGTTGCAGACGGCATCGGTATAGTTTTTGGGATCTTAGTGGCGAGAATTTTGGAGCGAATTTTGGATCGATTTTGGAGTAGATTTTAAGCCAAATTTGACTGACTCGAACTTTTTGCGCCTCACTATATCACCTGCCTTAAGTATAAATTCACCATCAAATTTGCCGCATTTCACTGACTCAAATTTAAGGATATAGAATTTGAGCTAGCTAGCAGACTTAAAGCGATAAATTTATAAATAGTCGCTAAAATATGCCCTAAATTTAGCGCCAAGCAACAAGAGAACAGCACAACTCGCGGCTAAATTTAAAAGAAAAATCCAAAACGAAAGAGTAAAAAATGAGATGGCAAGACAGCAGACGAAGCGACAACGTCGAGGATAGGCGGCAAAACAGCGTAAACAGCATGGGCTCGCTGGGCGCACTCATACCGATTATTAGATTTTTGCTGGGCTCAAATATCGGTCGCGTGGTGCTAGTTATCGGCGCGGTCGCATACTTTATGGGCTTTAACCCTCTCGCGCTACTTGATGGCGGCGCGAGCACTCAAAGGGCGGCATTAGATAGCCCGCAGGAGAAAGAAAAGGTCGCCTTCGTCTCGGCGGTATTGGCGCAGACCGAGGACGTGTGGAGCAAGGTGTTTAAGGCGGGCGGCGCACAGTACAAGGAGCCTAGCTTGGTGCTTTTTAGAGACGGCGTTTCTAGCGCGTGCGGTACGGCTAGCTCGCAGATGGGGCCTTTTTACTGCCCTGCGGATAAAAAAGTCTATCTGGATCTTAGTTTTTTTGAGGAACTGGAGGCTAAATACAAAGCCGCGGGCGACTTTGCGCAGGCATACGTGATCGCCCACGAGGTCGGGCATCACGTGCAAAATTTGCTAGGAACGCTCGGTAAAGTAAACGAGCTAAAATCGCGCACCAAAAGCCCGGTAGAGCAAAACGCGCTGCAAGTCAAGGTCGAGCTGCAGGCCGACTGCTATGCGGGCGTCTGGGCGCACTACATGGGGCGCTACAACGTGCTAGAAGACGGCGACATCGAGGAGGCGCTAAATGCCGCGAGCGCGATAGGCGACGACGCGCTACAGAAAAAATACCAAGGCCGCGTGACGCCAGATTCGTTCACGCACGGCTCGTCAAAGCAGCGCATGACGTGGTTTAAAAAGGGATTTGAAGGCGGACAGCCAAGCTCGTGCGCGTTTGAGATCTAAATTTGACTTTTTAGCCCTGGACTCCGTTTGGCGAGCGTAAATTTCTACTCGGCCGCATTTAGATAAAATTTAAATCCAAGTGCGGCTTTTTCGGACGTCGTTTGGTTTGCAAATTTAAATTTAGCCAAGCAATCGGTAAAATCAAAAGTAGAGCAAAAATGAAAAGAAGAGACTTCATAAAGGGCGCGGCGACTTGTGCGGCTGGGCTTGCTGTAGGGCTGGATTTGTTTGCCCAGCAGACTAGTAAGACCAATGCAGTAAATTTGACGGACGGCGTAGATCTAAGCGGCGCGAAAAATCTCGGCCAGAGGCTTGCCGCGATGACGCCATATCTCACGCTAAATAATAGAATTTTGATGCCGATCGTCGGACTTAGCGCGGGTAAATTTGATGGTTTGAAAGATAAAAACTCGCTGGGGGCGGCTCTTGGGCTAGGTTACCGTCTGATCGATACGGACGGGGGCGAGGAGGCTGCAGCAGCCGCGTTTGAGGCTAGCGGTTTAGGGCGCGGACAGCTATTTATCCAAAGCTCGCTCGGTGCTCAAAACGGCGATGAAAGCGGCATGATAAAAAGCTTTGAACGCTCCTTAAAAAAACTAAATACCGACTACGTCGATCTACTTTTACTGCGCGCAGAGGCGGGAGATGTTAGCTCTGCGTGGGGCGTTTTGCAGCGGCTTTACCGCGGGGGGACTTGTGGCGTCGATCGGCATTTGCGACTATCAGGGGGAATTTGGAGTCGAAAATTTAGCCAAAATCGCGCAAGGTAGCGAAGTTAAACCCGCGGTTTATCAAACGCTCTCTCGCTCCTATCTACAGCGCTTTGCTGCGCGCGGCAAGGTTACCGACCATGACGTGCAAGTGCAGCTACTATACGAGCCCGGCGAAGAGCTAAAAGAGCCCGCGCTCGCGCAAATCAGCGAAAAATACGGCAAAACGCGGATGCAAATCATCTTGCGCTGGCTCGTACAACACGGGGTTTGCGCGGTAGTAAACTCCGTTAGCAAGGGGCGATTGCTTGAAAATATCGATATTTTCGGATTTGAGCTAGCACGCGAGGACGCCGCGCAGGTAGAAAAGCTCTGGCGGAGCTAGTAGGCGGACGAGGCTGGTTTTGCCGTCAAATTTGCGTGTCTTAAATTTGGCAAGCTTGGGTTGATGGCAAATTTTAAGAGCGTTTTGCTTATTTGCCGCGCTAAATTTGCTAGCTTGATAGACGTTAAATTTGGCTTTAGCGGTCTTGGCTAAAATTTCGCGAATCGCAGCGAAAAAGTGTATAACAAACATAAGGAAATCAATGAAAAACTTGGACTACGAGGCGCTTAAGGCGGAGTGGCAAAAAGAGTGGAATGAAAAGGGCGAGAAATACGCCAAGGCCGTAAACGATATGGTGGCGTTTGCCGAGGTTCACGGCTGGGACGCCTATGAGGGCGAAGATCCGGTCGATGAGCGCGAGGGTATGACGCAGCTTTGCGAGGCGGTTTTTGAGCTACTAAAGGATGCCAACGAGCGCGGCGAGATGGAGAAGTTTAGGGCCGATTTCCCGCCATCAAACATTATCTTTGAGGAGTGCGAGGATGAAGCAGGTAGCGCTGACGAGAAGGATAAAATAGGAGACAAGCTAGGCAATGTAGATCAAATTTGCCCTCTTGGCGGCGAGAACGTCCTTTTTATCGTCTCGCAAAGCGATCCTGAAGGCTGGCGTAAGAAGCTATATCTGCTAGAAGGTGAGCGCGTTAGCGTTATCGCAGAGGGCGTCATTACCGTGGGCAAATCAAAGCGAAACGAAATTTATGCCCTTCTTAGGAGAGGTGAGATAGAGCTCGTAAAAGGCTACGACGGCAGGGGCGGCGGCGAGCCTATCGTAAAATTTATCCACGACGTGGAGCTGACATACGACGAGGCTGAAATTTTACCCTTTAACGACGGCAGCAAGGTGCTTTTGAGCTGCCACGACGGAATTTTTTTGATCTCGCAAAGCGGCGCGAAGCTTATCTATCCGATCTATGAGGAGCTCTACGAGGACGATGAGGGCAATGTCGCACCGCTCTACATCGACATGGCAAACGCGACGCTCTCAAACGACAACGCTCTACATCGACATGGCAAACGCGACGCTCTCAAACGACAACGCTCTCATCGTCGCGGGCGAGCAGAATACCGATGAGCACGTGCTGATGGATAGCGAGGGCGAGCAGCTGGGCGGCATCGGCGCGCAGAGCGCGTATCCACACTTTTGCCTATTTAGCGCGGACGATACGCAGCTCATCACAAACTCCTGCCATTTCTACAACGGAGTTACGATCGGCGTGGATAGGGCGCTGCTAAAGCGCGGGCTGGAGGTTGAGGCTTATTCGTACGACGAAGAGGGTGAGAAAAATTTCACGCTGATCGACGATGCGATGAGGGTTTACGCGGGCGTAGCGACGCAGGACTTTTACATCCTCGGCGACGCATACGGCTACATAAAAGCGGTCGGCAAGGACGGGCGTAAAATTTGGCGCCACTATCTGGGCGGTACGATAAAGTCTATGGCGCTAAGCGAGGATGGCAGCGTGCTATTCGTCGGTACATACGGCGGCAGGCTGCATAAACTACGCCTGGGCGCGGGCCAAGACAGCCACACGATCGGCAACGGCAACCACAAAGAGGAGTTTAGACTGATCGCTTACGAGGATAAAATCTATCGGTGGTAAGAGGCGCGCGGCATAGCAGTTCAAATTTTAACGTTTTTAAAATGCCGGTCTTGGCAAGTAAAATGCGGAGCTAATATTTGTCAAATTTGACCCAAATTTTAAATGCTAAAATTTAAAATAAATTTACCAAATTTGAATACAAAAATCTAAAGCGAAGTATTTTGCCGCTAGGCCGCTCAAATTTGGCTCAAATTTTACGCATCGACAAAAAGTGCGGCGACAAAATTTATGAATCTCATCGCCGCAAATTTATCGGTCGTTACTCGCCGATCGTATCGGCATCAAACGTGCCCCCAAGGATGCTTTTGATAAAAGAAACGGTCGCAAAGCGCGCGGCGGGCAAATTTATGAGCGTGTGCGGAGCATTGGGCAAGAGTAAAACGATCGCATTTTTCTTGTCGCCGTAAGTTGCGGCGCAGTTTCCGGTGGCGTTTTCGTTGCCTAGATAGCTATTTTTTTGAGAAAAATATTTATCCTGATCGCTTACTAAATTTAAAACCGGCGTATCGTTAAGCGCCGTTTTGTGCTCTTTTACAAAGTAATTCTCCTCGCACGACCAAGAGTTTATAATCTTGCCCAAAAAGTCCTTGCCCTCATATCTGGCTACAGCCACCGCGCCTTCGCTGGTGCCGGCTAAAAACAGCTTGCTTGTATCCGCCCATTTCGTGTTTTTTAGCGCATCCAAGGCGATTTTGATTTCGCTAGATCGTAGCGAATGGACTTTTTCGTAAATCTCCTTATCTGCCGGAGATTTATATGTTATCCTGTTTTCCAGAGCCATACTATCAAACATAAAGCTTGCTATGCCCTCTTTTGCTAGCCACTCTTGCCATTTGTCAAGGCCTATTTTGTTGTTGATGCCGGACGAGCCGTGCAGGAAAACTACGACCGGCGCTTTGGCTTGCGTCTTTGGGGCGTCTTTAAAAGGTCCGACGTAAATATCGCCGCCCGTGACGTTTTTTGGAAGCGCGATTTGAGCCTGCGCTACGCCTTTTTGGGCTGACTCGCTCGTATGCAAGTACGCGTCGCCCGCAAACAAATGCGCCGTAAAGAGCGCAACCAATAAAACAAAAGTTTTTCTAAACATAAGCATCCTTTATCTTGACTTTGGTTGATTATATAAAAAATAGATTTAAGGTGGCCTTTTGATTTATAAAATAATCGCTAAAAACGTAGGAAAAACTCATGGCAGTCGGCTTTTAAATTTCGGCGCTAAAACCGCTTTGCTGCCAAATGCGTCAAATTCGTGTTTTGTACCCCGCTCGCCATCGGCTCTGTGCTAAATTTTCGGGCGAAATTCAAGGTTGCAAAACCCATCTTGCCGGCTTTGGAGCCAAATTTGACCGCAAACTTTCCTTCTTGATCGCCCTCTTAAAAGTCAAATTTTGCAAGATAATTTTTAATTTTATTTAGCTTTTGGATTTTTGCTGCTGGAGATTTTACGGTCAGGAGAAATTTAGCGTACGTTTTTAGTTTCATTTTTTACTACGTCAGTTAAATTTGCGGTATGGGTTTGAAAAGTCGCTAAATTTGACGAGATCGCTTCAAATTTGACTTTTTTAAATAAAAGCAAAAGCCTGCGCGTCGGTTTTTGGCCAAAATAATCAAACGCGCTGCCTCGCAAGATCGGGCAAATTTTACCGTTTATAGCAGCGGCTGTGGTCAAATTTGCCGTCCACTGCATGCTATAGGCAAATTTGACGCTACCGACTCGGCGGGCTAAATTTAGCTTACGCTTTTGCCTCTTTTAGCTTGCTTAAAAACTCTTCGATGTTGTATTTGGCGCGGTACTGCGCGCTCATGAGGTGGATGAGGATGTCGCCTAGATCGATCACGACCCAGTCGCCGGAGCTTTCGATGCCTAAAAACTGCTCGCCCTCGTCCTTTAGTCCCTCTTTTAGGTCGTCCGTTAGCGAGTAGGCGTGGCGCTCGCCCATCGTGGTGGCGATGATGACGTATTTTGCGATGTATTCGCGCCCGCTCATGTCGATAGCCTCGATGGCTTCGGCCTTTTTGGCGTCTAGGATTTTGATGATTCGTTCGATTCTTTCTTGCATGTTTTTCCTTGGTAAAATTTCGCCGCCTCGTCGGCTATGCGCGGTATCATCAGGCTTTTGTCCAAATTTTGCCTGATTTGCGAGGACGAAACGGGCTCGTTTATGTTTAAAATTTTAAAATTTTCAGGCACGGCTACGTCGCCGCGGCTAGCTACGACGAAGGTCGCGAGTTTAAAGAGCTCGTCTATCTCGTGCCATTTGTCTAGGCTTGCTAGATGATCGGCGCCGATGATGAGATAAAGCTCGCTCACAGCGTAAATTTGCCGCATGTGCCGCACGCTCTCTATCGTCGGTACCGGGCGGTTTTGCGCGATCTCGTAGTCGCTCACGCAGACTTTTGTCAGCGCGCCCCAAGCCTCGTTCGCCCACTTTAGCCGAAGCAGCGGCGGAGCGGAAAACTCGCTCTTAAACGGGCTGATAAAGGTCGGCATGATGATGAGCTTGTCCGCGTCTAGCTGCTCTAGCGCGGCTTTAACGACGGCGTCGTGCCCGAGATGAGGCGGGTCGAAACTACCGCCGAAAAGCGCGATTTTCATAAATTTGCCTTTAAAATTTCGGTGCAGTTTAGCGAATTTGAAGTGAATTTCGGTTGAAAATCAAAAAATTCGCCGATAAAGCGCAAATTAAATGGAGATTTTGTAAAATTTGGGGATTTTTGGGCTTGCGAGGCTCGTTTTTCGGCGAGCAAGCGAGGGTCAAAATTTGCAAAGGCGGGCTTTGGAGCGGCTTAAATTTACGCACTCGGCATCGGTTGAGGCCGGTAAATTTAACGCGCAAAAGCTAAAAGTATTAAAATAACCTTTCCGCGCGCTTGAAAGCGACCGGAAAATCTAGCACAAGGAGCTAAACATGGTAAAAATCGCGATCAACGGTTTTGGACGTATCGGCAGGTGCGCTGCTCGTATTATTTTAGAGCGAGACGACGTTGAGCTTGTCGCTATCAACGACA
>CAUSAR010000048.1:0-15351 GCA_963529735.1 uncultured Campylobacter sp. | reverse complement strand
AAAAATTTCTAAAAGACGTAAAAAAGCTCATCGAAGATAACGGTTTTGAGATGATCGGCGATTATAAAGATAGCTATTTCCCGCGTAAATTTCTACACGATACGTGGTTTCATCTGGTGCCCGAGGCCAGAGATATGCGCACGCAAAAGCTAATCGAAAATCTGGAAAAATCAAGATACGCAAAAGAGCTACACGCGAAGTAAAATTATATTTACTAACGAGGTAAATTTGAGCTTTTAGTTTATTGCTAGATCAAATTTGAGTAAATTTTACTCACCGTCATAATTTTTCGAATTAGAATTTGAAGTAAATTTAACGCAGGTCTTTTTAAGTAAAAAGCCCGAATTTGACGTAGAAAAATATGCAAATTTGAGCCCGAAAGCCCAAATTTAAGCACAATGCAGAGATTACCTTGCGCTTATAAAAGGCTAGAACGCCTTTTGGCCGCATCTAGCCTAGCGAGGATAAAATCAATCCGCTACTTTCATCGCGCCGCCCGCGCCCAAACCGCCTTTTACGGTTTGCATTTTGTAGTTTCTGACGGCTTCTATTAGGTTATTCATCGAGTCGGATAAGGCTGCTACGATGACCTTGCCCTCAGGCGTGTTGGCATAGGCTCCTAGCGATCCGCCGGCTTTGCTACCAAATATGCTTCCAAGACCCGCAAAGTCCGTATTTCTAGCGCTTCCCTCGGCTGCTGCTAACTGTACGCCCGAGCGATTTTCGATGAGGGTTAGAACAGTGCTCACGTCGCTTGTGCTAAATCCACCCGCTACCGAGCCCGCGACTGAGCCGAAAAATGCGCCGACAACACCGCTTAGGCCGCTAGTGTTGCTCTCGCTAAATGTTATCGTAGGAGTCAAGGTATAGTCCGCGGCGACCATCTGACCTTTTTTGAAATTTGAGTTCTTTCTAAGCTCGCCCGACTCCATCAACGCGCGCTCTTCTAGCATTTGGTTAAACGCCTTGCTGCGCTCGACGACGACGAAACAGTTTGACTGCTGAGCTAGGAGTCTAAGAACCGGAACGGTGGATGTTAGCTTGTACTGTCTGGTTACGACGGAGTACCAGTCGCTGTTTCTATCCTCATAAATCGTAACCGTACCCATAAACTCGGTACATCTGGTTAGTCCAGGGTTAGTATTGTGTGCACTTGAGCCCGCAGCTGAGCCAGTAGCCGTCGTTTTAGCCCCAGGCGAGCCCATACTCATCGACGACATACAACCCGTCAAAAGAAAAGGCAGAGCCAAAGCCGCAATCTTCGATGCGTTAAAAAACGATTTTTCATTTATAACTCCTTGGAGAAATTTACAAAATTGTAATATATCTGCGCTAGAAATTTACTTTATTTTAAATTTGATGTTATAAAATGATTTAGAAATAACCAGAAAGGATTTAACATGAAAAAACTTGTTTTAATCGCTCTTTTTACAGCGTTTTGTTTAAATTTGGCAAACGCTTACGACCGTTATTCAAACGAATCTTTAATAGTCATCCCGGACAACAGCTACAAATACAAAAAATGCCGCCACCGAGATAGATACGACGACGACGTAGTGATATATATGGATGTCCGTACGGCGGCTACAGACAAACCGACCGAGGTAGAGACTACCGCGACAAGCTAGTCGATCAGTACATAAAAAACAATAACATAAAAAAGGCGGCTCGAGCAAATCGGACGACCGAAGCTACGAGAGAGGCTATGACGACGGATACCGCGACAGACGCGACGATTATTACTATTCGCCTCGCCCGCAAGTAGGCATCCGCGTTAGATAAATTTGACGCCCGTTCGCCGCTAGTCGTCAAATTTGATCGGCGGCGAAATTTGATTTACGAATTTGATTTACAAAAAGGAAAATAATGCTAACTAACCCCGTCGTGATCAGTATCCTCGTGATGACTGTGCTTTGTTTGCTGAGATTTAACATCCTGCTTTCCATCCTCGTCTCCGCCCTAGTCGCGGGTCTCATCTATCACGGCGGATTTGCTGGAGTTGGGGCGTTTTTCGACGCACTAACAGCTACCACATCGACGCTGATAACGGGCATGAAAGGCAACCTAGAAACCTCGCTCAGCTACATCCTGCTCGGCGCTCTCGCAGCCGCGATAGCTAATACAAACCTAACGGCGATCCTCATAAACGCCGTTAGCAAGGCTCTAGCAAAAACCAGCACCTATTTTGCTCTGATAATCGCCGCGATTGCGTGCTTTTCGCAAAATTTGATCCCAGTTCACATCGCTTTCATCCCGATTCTCATCCCACCGCTTTTGCCACTGATGAACCACCTAGGCATCGACCGCCGAGCCGTCGCGTGCGCGCTAACTTTCGGACTAGAGGCGCCATACGTGAGCCTTAGCGTTGGTTTTGGCCTTATCTTTCACGGCATCATCAAAAAAGAACTCGCAAACAACGGCATAGAAGTGCAGATGAGCGAGATATCAAGCGTGATGTGGATCGGTGGCCTTTCTATGCTAGTGGGCTTGCTTTTAGCCGTTTTCGTCTTTTACCGCAAAAAACGCGACTACGCGCACACTAAATTTGAAACGAGCGAAGAGCAAGAGGCGCAGTTGGCAGCAAGCTTAAAAATGACGAAAAAAGAGTGGGCGGTGCTAGGCGGCGCGGTTGCGGCGTTTGGAGTGCAAATTTATACCGAGAGTATGCCGCTTGGAGCGCTTATCGGCCTGCTCGTTATGGTGGTTTTTGGCGGTATCGAGTACCGAAAAATCGACAAAATCATGGACAGCGGTCTAGCGATGATGGGCTTTATCGCATTTATCATGCTCGTTGCCGCGGGCTTTGGCTCGGTTTTACGCGAGAGCGGCGGCATCGAGCAGCTAGTGAGCTTTGCTAGCGCAGTCGCCGGCGGCAAAATAGGTGGCGCGATACTGATGCTGGCTATCGGCTTGCTCGTTACTATGGGTATCGGCACGAGCTTTGGCACGATACCGATCATCGCAGCGATCTACGTGCCGTTTTCGATATCGCTGGGATTTTCTCCGGCGGCTATCATCTTGCTAGTTGGTATCGCGGCAGCTCTGGGCGATGCGGGTAGCCCTGCTAGCGACAGTACGCTAGGGCCAACAAGCGGCCTAAACGCCGACGGCCAGCACAATCACATATACGATACGTGCGTGCCGACTTTCATTTTCTTTAATATACCGCTACTAATCGGCGGCGTTATAGGCGCGATGATTTTGTAAATTTTACGGCTTGTCTTTCTCCTTTATACTTCGTTAGAAATTTCGCCGAGGCTCGGTTACATACTACTTGTATGCGCCCTCGCTCGGCTCATTTCCGCCTCGTCTAAAGGAAAAATACGGTGCCTTGGCTTTTTGCGTTCAAATTTGAAGTCAAGTTTATAAATTTGAGTTGCCGAGACCCTCATCTTAAAATTTCTAAAAACCATTAATCTTTGCTTATATACTCTTTTTCGCTACTACCTTCGCGAATACTAAACTAAAATCAAATTTAAATTTGGAACGTCTTTTGCTTAAGTCATCTTAAAATTCACTTTTCAAAAAGGATAAAGCTATGATGAGATCACTTTGGTCGGGCGTTACGGGACTGCAAGCTCACCAGATCGCTATGGATGTTGAGGGTAACAACATCGCCAACGTAAACACCGTCGCCTACAAATACAACCGCGCAAATTTCGACGACCTTATCTACCAAAATTCGCGTATCGCCACCGCACCGCAAAATCAACACGGCGGTGTAAATAACATGGAAGTGGGTCTAGGCACGCAGATAAACTCCACTACGAGGATTTTTAAGCAAGGCTCGCTGCAAACCACCGACAAACAAACCGATATCGCGCTTCAAGGCGACGGATTTTTCATGGTGAGCTCAGATGGCGGCAAAACCACCTACTACACCAGAAACGGTGACTTTTCAAGAGATAGCGAAGGTAACTTCGTAGATAACGGCGGCAACATCGTACAAGGCTGGATGAGAGACGAGGAAACAGGAGAGATCGATCCTACTAGACCTATCGGCGATATAAAGATCCCAGTCGGCCTAACCGTGCCTGCGCGCGCTACGACAAACATAGCGCTAAAAGGAAACTTGGACAGCGGTAACGACGTAGGAAATAAAAAGATACCTATCTATAAGCTAGATCAGTTTCATAATTGGGTCGACACAAATAATGACGGTATAAAAACCGATACTGAAAGACACGAAGAAAACAATATCGGTGAAAATAGATTTTACGTAAATAGGAACGGCGAACAAAGGATGACGGAGCGCGGAGCCGATCTTGGCGTTTTATTCAATAATGCCGGCGATGCGTATAATTTAAGAACAGGTCAAGGTATATGGGTTAGCTATGCCGATGCTAAAACTAGAGCTATGGACGTAGGCGCTAGAAACGACGGAACTTTTGCGGCGCCTAAAAATTTGAACGTAAATTTAAACGGCGAGTCTATAGTAGCAACAGTAAATAGCGTGAGCGAGCTAGCCACGGCTATAAATCAAAGGTATAGTAAAACCGGCGTAGAAGCTAGCGTCATAAACGGCAATCAACTAGTTCTAACCAACAGAAACAACCTAGGCACTACTGCAGCCAGCAGAAACATAAAAATGACCGTAAATAGCGGCGATACCATCGGCGGGGACTTCGTAGATACTAAGGTCATAACCGCGTACCAATATACTTACAACAAAACCCGAGTCAGCGCGCTACACACATATGACGACGCTATGGCTAGAGAGGTAACAACCACCGAGGATTTGCGCGAAGCGATGCAAAAAGACGCTAGGCTGTTTACAAACTACGAGGGCAGGAACGTAGATAATCCTAACGGCGCGCTCAAAGCCGGACGCGAGCTAACGACGGCTGCGACGGCGGTAACGACTGCGCTACCTAGCGATACTGCTTTAGCGACTGCTATAACGAACGCAAATAACGCTACTACGGCTTTAGCAGCGGATCCAGGTAACACAGGTTTGAGAACTGCTTACAATACGGCGATCACGGCTCTAAATACCGCTATGGATAACGCAGTAACGACTAACCCGACTAACGCTGCTCTAGCCTCCGCAGTAGCTACGGCTAAAAAGGCGATCGCATCTTTTACCGATACCGTAGACTCTACTAATAAAAAAACAGCGCTTGACGCTGCAAAAACAGCGCTTGACGCTGCCAGAGGTACTCCTGGCGAGGCAGCGGCTCAAACAGCATACGACAATGCCAAAAACGATTACGACGCTGCGTATGCTAAGGCATTTAAAAACTATAACAAAAACGACGGCGTAGAGATAACCGTAAACGAGCACGGTCAGTTTCAGGTAAAAAATCCTAGCGGAGACGCCTTTAACTCCGATGACGGCGATGCCACGGACGCAACCGGAGGCGGCACGACGAACAACGCAGATACGGGCATGGACGATCATAATATAAATTTAGCTATCACGGGTCTAACAAACGCCGCCAATAACGTAACCGAAAACGTCAAATTTACGGCATCTATGGCGCCGCTTTCTGGTTCGCTAAGCTCAGGAGATGCCGCAAGAGTAACCGATAGCCTAAATATGGCGGCTCATAGCTCTAGCACCGATCTTTACGATAGCTTAGGTACGAAGCATAATATAAAAATGGATTTCGTAAAACGCGGCTACACAGAAAACGGCGGAACAGAGTGGACGATGGTGATCCAGGTAGCCGAACCAAACCAAATAAGTACGACAGAGCCTAAAAATGTGATAACCGGTTACGTGAGATTTAACCCGGACGGCTCGCTAGCGACATATAGCCCGGCCAGTATCACTTTCGGCGCGCAAAACGGTTCGGCTATCGGCCAGCACATCGAGCTAAAATTCGGTACTACGCAGACCACTGACGGACTAACTAGCACCGATAACAACTCAAGCACCGCTGATATCAGCCAAGACGGCTACGCTAGCGGCGAGCTAAACGGTATCAGGATAGATCAAAGCGGAACTCTAGTAGGTTCTTTTACAAACGGCCGAAGCCTAGGACTAGCGCAAGTGGGCGTTGCTAAATTTGCAAACAATCAAGGCTTAGCTGGCGAAGGCGGAAACCTCTTCTCACGCACGGCAAACTCCGGCGATCCGATCATCGGCGCAGCTCAGACGGCAGGACGCGGTAAGATCTCGGCCTCAAGCCTCGAGATGAGTAACGTCGATCTATCTCGCTCGCTAACTCAGCTCATCGTCGTACAGCGCGGCTTCCAAGCCAACTCAAAGACGATCACAACTAGCGACGAAATGCTAAACACGCTGCTTCAATTAAAATAATTTTACCTCATCGGCTCTCTTTTTGAGAGCCGAATTTATCTTTTTATAATTATTCTATCATTATAATCACATTATGAATTACGAATGGAATTTGATCAAAGAACGGCTAAATGTCGCAAAGCACGGGGTTGATTTTGAAGAAGCTAAAAGCGTATTTGCCGACGAATTTGCGTTAGTGCTTTTTGACGAAGATCATTCAAACGATGAAGAAAGATTTTTAATTTTAGGCATGAGTCAAAAGGAGAGAATTTTACTCGTCGTACATTGTTACCGCGAAAACGATACGATCAGAATAATCTCTTCAAGAAAAGCAACAAAAAGCGAAGCCAAACAATATAAGGAGCGAAAATGAAAAAAGAATACGACTTCTCAAAAGCGATAAAAAATCCGTATGTAGACAAGCAGTTAAAAAAGCAAATTTCGATGAATATAAATGCCGATACGATAGAATATTTTAAAAATATGGCAAATAAAAAAGGCGTACCATACCAGACGCTCATTAATATTTTTTTAACCGACTGCATGAATAGAAAACTCGACATCGCAATCGTACAAGGGTAAATTTGTCCAACTATTGGATATAAAATCAAATTTTTATTGATTTTTAGCTAAATTTACCGCTAAATTTAGCTAAAAGAGTCAAAAATGCAAGTAACGCTTCTAAATTACACACCGCTAAACATCTGCTCGCATGCGATCCGCACATGTTGGCAAAGCTTTGAAAAAGGCGACAACGGCGGAGAAAAAGATGTCGAGCTCATCGAGCGCGTCGGTAATAAATTTAAACACGCCAGCACGCTCGAGCACCTCTCATACAACTTCTACATCCAAGGCATCTCACGCGCCCTGCTACAAGAGCTAGCCCGTCACCGCGTGGCGAGCCTCAGCGTCAAGTCAACGCGCTACACGCTAAAAGAGCTAAAAAAAGAGGCTAAATTTGAGCTTGGCGACTTTGATCGAGCGGCGAGATTTATAGTATTAACTGGCGACGAAACGGTCGATAACGCAAGCATCAAAGCGCTAGAAAATTTGCGCGAAATCCTAGCAAACACGACAAAAAGCCTCGACATCGTCAAATACTGCCTGCCAGAGTGCTACAAAACCGAGCTAACGTGGAGCGTAAACGCGCGCAGTTTGCAAAATTTTCTCTCGCTTCGCAGCTCAAAATCAGCGCTTTGGGAGATCAGAAACCTATCGCTAAAGCTTTACGAGTCGCTGCCGCAGGAGCATAAATTTATATTCGAGGATCACGTAAATCAAGAATAATAAAGCGCTTTGCGCTACCTACAAGCTGCAAACAAATGCCGCGTGTAAATTTTACGTATTTTTAGAAAATTTGAGGCAAAAATCAGGAGCGACAAAATGGGGCTATTTGATATTTTTAAAAAGGATAAATTTGACGTCGACGTGCGTGCGGACGGCGTTTTCATCGGCGGCGTAAACTGCGGGTTTGATCTGGCTAAATTTAACGAAGCCTTGGGCCAGCCGCGCGTGATTGATGACGGAGAGGGCAAAAGCCGCTATTTTTGGGATGAGGCGGGAATTTTTGCTTTCGTGCGCGCAGGAGAGCTCGCAGAACCGAAGCTTGCCGAGATAGTTTTGATGCTTGAGGTCGCAAAGGGCGTGCAGCACGAGGTTCCGCGCAAACTCTACGGCGGCGCATTCACGCTTGAGGGCAGACCGCCGCTTGAGGCCGTGCCGGAGCAGGAGCTGCGCGGCGCATATATATTTTTGGAGCTTAGCCTAGGCAAATTTGAAGTATCGCTAGCTCTCGCGGAGGCCGTGCAGGAGCGCATAGGCGCGATGGACTTCGCCGAGCGCTTCGCTAAGCGCGACACAGACGAGATCGCAGACATCGTGCGAGCTGCGAAAATGCCGATAGGGCGCGTCTGCATCAATCAAAAAGAGAAAAAGCTAAAGCGCAAGCCGAGCGATAAATTTAAGCTTCCGCGCGCGGCCGGTGAGACGCTAGCGTTTAAAAATTTCAATTTCAAAATCGCCGTGATGAACGAGCTGATGTACGAAAAAGCCTTGCTGGAGCCCAAATTTGACGTGTTTGAGTACTGCGAGGAGCGCGGCATCGACCCGTATGCAGACTTCGGCGCGCTGCCGCAAGCCAAAAAGTGGTTTAAGGACTATCCGGTTCCCGCAAATTTGGCGGAACAGGTGAGCGAGCTCTATCTTGACGGCGGAAACGAAATTTACCTGCAAATCGCGCCTGATTGGGACGGCGAGGACGATCTTTTCGACATCAAAAACATCGATGCCGCCGAGCTTGTGCCCCTCAAAAATCTTAAAAAAATCGAAACGACCGGCATCGGTATATCTAAAAAGGCGCGAAAAGCCTGCGCGGATGCGGGAATTACGGTAGTTGACTAAGCGCGAAAATAAAATTTAAGCCATCAAATTTTGCTCTAAGAAAGGGCAAAATTTGACTTCAAATTTTACTAAAAAACAAGCGAAAATTTGAGCTTATTTTAAGCGTAGATTATTTGCGTGCGTTAGCGCGATGGCGATGGCGTCGGTGATATCAAGCGGTTTGATCTCCTTTGTTATACCGAGAATTTTTTTAACCATAAAGGCCACCTGCTCTTTATCTGCCTTGGCTTTGCCCGTGACTGTTTTTTTAACCTGAAGCGGCGTGTACTCGGCAAAATCGCCGTGCAGCTGCAAAATTTTAAGACTAAGCGCGCCTCGAAACTGCGCGAGTTTTAAAACCGTTTTTGGATTATACGCAAAAAATATGTCCTCGATCGCCACTTCGTCAAATTTGTGATTCTTAAAAATCAGGTCGAGTCCCTCACAAAGTTCGGTGATTTGATACTGCAAAGAATTCGGTTTTATTTTGATTAGTCCCGCCTCGATCAAAACAGTTTTCACGGGCGTCTTCTCGACGATCGCATAGCCGCAATTTCGCGATCCCGGATCGATTCCTAAAATTTTCATCTCATCCTTTTCAACAGTTTTTCACGCTTTTTTCACGGCGTGAAAAACGAATTTCAACGCCATTTTAACAAATTTAAGATAAAATCTAGCGAATTAATCTTAAAGGCAAAAATTTGGTCGCAAACGAGGTTTTGGAGTTACTTTCCAAAGAAATTTTACCGTCGGAATTTGAATGCTATATCAAGCAGCTTAAATTTAACGAAAAAAGCTCAAATTCGACGAACGTCGTATTTAACGTGCCAAACGAGATTATCGCCAAATTTATCCAGACCAAATACGCCTCCAAAATCGCTCATCTTTTTGAAGTAAAAACCGGACAAAAACCCGTTATCAACGTCCTAGCCGCGACCAAAACGCAAAGCAAACCGGCTAAAAAAGTAGATGTCAAAGAAATAAAAGCGCAAAGCAGCCTACTAAATCCAAGCTACACTTTTGAAAATTTCGTCGTCGGCGACTCTAATCAATTCGCATTTTTAAGCGCTAAAGCGGTATCTGAGCAGCTTGGCAAAATTTACAATCCTCTCTTTATCTACGGCCCGACTGGGCTTGGCAAAACGCACCTTTTGCAATCGGTTGGAAATTTTTGCCTAAACGGCGGCAAAATGGTCATTTGCGTCACGAGCGAGCAGTTTATAACGGACTTTACCTATAACCTCAACAACCACTCGATGGAGCGATTTCGCGAAAAATACCGAAACTGCGACGTTTTACTCATCGACGACGTACAATTTTTAGGAAAAACCGATAAAATCCAAGAGGAATTTTTCCACACGTTTAACGAGCTTCACGCTAAAAACGGCCAGATCATGATGACCTCGGACCGCCAGCCAAAGCTGCTAAAAGGCTTTGAAGATAGACTAAGAACGCGTTTTGAGTGGGGTATCATCGCCGATATCACGCCGCCGGAGCTTGATACTAAAATCGCAATCATCAAGAAAAAATGCGAATTTGATAAAATTTACCTCGACAAAGACGTCATAAACTACATCGCAACGAATATGGGCGATAACATCCGAGAGATCGAAAGCGCGATAATAAATTTAAACGCTTATGCAAGGCTAATGAGACAGGAAATCACGCTAGAGTTTGCAAAAAATATCCTGCGTGATCAGATAAAAGAAAAACGCGAAAACATAAACCTAGAAAATATCGTGGAAATCGTGAGCAAAGAGCTAAACGTCAAACCAAGCGATATGAAAAGTAAATCCCGCTCGAAAAATATCGTCGAGGCTAGACGCATCGTGATATATCTAGCTAAAAATTTGACGCCAAACTCGATGCCGCAGATTGCGCAATTTTTTAACATGAAAGATCACTCGGCAGTAAGCCACAGCATAAAAAAAATAAACGAACTAATCGAAACGAATGAGTATTTTAAAGTTCGCGTCGAAGAACTAAAGAATAAAATTTTAACCAAAGAGTAAAAACGTGAATAAAAGTGAAAAAATAAGCAGTTTTTTTAACGCTGCAAATGCCATATTTAAAGCAAATAAAAGCAGTTTTAAACTTTTCACGCCCCCTACTAATGCTACTAAAAGAAATTTAAAAACAAAAGGAAAAAAATGAAAGTCGCGATTAATAAAAACGCTTTAGAAAGTATCGTAACAAATAGCAATTCTTACCTAGAGAAAAAGGATCTAAGCGCTATAACTTCGCATATATTTATCGGAGCAAAAGACGGTATCCTAAATATAAAAGCAACAGACCACGAGATCGGCCTAGCCTATAAGCTCTCAAACGTCAAAATCATGGACGAGGGAAACGCTACTGCAAACGGTAAGAAGTTACTTGATATCATAAGAAGCTTAAAAGACGAAGAAATCACACTAGAGACAGTAAATAACTATCTCTACATAAAACAAAAAAACTCAAAATATAAGCTTCCGATGTATAAATTTGAAGATTTTCCAAATTTCCCGACGATAGAAAATAAAAATAAATTTGAAGTCGACGCAGTAATGCTTGGAAGAAGTTTAAAGAAAATTTTCCCAAGTATCGACAATAACAACCCTAAATTTGAGCTAAATGGCGCATTTATCGATATCAAGCAAAACTACATAAATATAGTTGGTACAGACACGAAAAGGCTTAGCGTATTTAGATTTGAAACGCCAAATCAGAGCGAATTTTCTTTGATAATCCCGAAAAAAGCTATTAGCGAGATACAAAAACTATTTTTTGACAAGATCGAAATTTACTACGACGATACGACTCTGATCGCTCAAAGCGCAAATTTCGAGTTTTTTACAAAACTTATAAACGGCAGATTTCCTGACTACAACAGAGTAATCCCGCAAGAGATAAAACGAAGACTAAGACTAAGCAGAGATAAAATGGTAGAAGGTATCAAAACAGTCTCAATCATCTCTGAGAGTACAAAGATCGTATTTGCGCCTCAAACCATAAGCTTTGAAAGCATCGTAGAGGATAACTCTGAGGCTAAAACCACGATAGAATTTGCAACCGGACTAGAAGAAGAAATCTACGTCGGCGTGAAAAATAGATACTTGCTTGATTTCTTACAAAGCATCGAAGAGGAATATTTCGAATTTGGATTTAACGACTCAAATTTAGCCTTTACGGTGAGCTCAAATGAGCTAAAAACGGTAATCATGCCGATAAATTTATAAAAAAATAAAGGTAAATAATGCAGCAAAATTACGGTGCGGAAAATATTAAAGTTTTAAAAGGGCTCGAAGCGGTTAGAAAACGCCCAGGAATGTACATCGGTGATACCAACATAAGCGGCCTACATCACATGATCTACGAGGTTGTCGATAACTCCATAGACGAGGCGATGGCGGGCTACTGCGATACGATCGATATCGAGCTAACGCGCGAAGGCTCGGCGATAATCAGCGACAACGGACGCGGTATACCGGTTGATATGCACCCGACGGAGAAAATTTCAGCCGCAACGGTCGTTTTAACCGTGCTTCACGCTGGCGGTAAATTTGACAAGGACACTTACAAAGTCTCAGGCGGCCTGCACGGCGTTGGCGTTAGCGTCGTAAACGCCCTTTCTAAAAAACTGGTAGTAAATATCAAACGAGACGGCAAACTACATAGACAAGAATTTTCAAAAGGTATCCCGCAAAGCGACCTGGAAGTTATAAAAACTACGAATAGAACCGGAACTCAGGTAGAGTTTTGGCCGGACGATAGCATTTTTGAGGTTACGGAATTTAACGATGAAATTTTAACTAAACGCTTTAGAGAGCTAGCCTATCTAAATCCAAAAATAACGATAAATTTTAAAGATCAAAGAAACGGTAGAAGCGAGAGCTTTCACTACGAGGGCGGACTTGAGAGCTTTGTAACAGATATGAATAAAAACGAAGCCGTAAGCAAAGCCGTATCATTTAGCGGCGGCGAAGAGGACGTTTTAGTCGATTTTGCGCTGATGTACAACGATACTTATAGCGAAAATTTACTAAGCTTCGTAAATAATATCAAAACCCCTGACGGCGGTACGCACGAGGCGGGATTTCGTGCGGGTTTAACTCGCGTGATAACAAACTATATCTCTGCAAACGCCGCAGCCCGAGAAAAAGATACGAAAATCACGGGCGAAGATATTCGCGAAGGCCTCATCGCAGTTATCAGCGTAAAGGTACCAGAACCGCAGTTTGAAGGTCAAACTAAGGGAAAACTAGGCTCAAGTTACGTAAAACCGATCGTTCAAAAGATGGTTTTTGAGGTGCTTAGTAAATATTTTGAAGAAAATCCGATCGAAGCTCGCGCGATAATGGAAAAAGCGCTGATGGCGGCGCGCGGACGCGAAGCGGCCAAAAAGGCTCGCGATCTAACGCGTAAAAAAGAGGGTTTAAGCATAGGAACGCTGCCTGGCAAACTAGCCGACTGCCAGAGCAAAGATCCTACTATCAGCGAGCTTTATCTGGTGGAGGGCGACTCTGCGGGTGGCTCGGCCAAACAAGGACGCGATAGGGTGTTTCAGGCGATTTTGCCGTTAAAAGGTAAAATTTTAAACGTCGAAAAATCGCGCTTAGATAAAATTTTAAAATCAGACGAAATAAAAAATATGATAACCGCGCTAGGTTGCGGTATTGGCGACGAATTTGACGCTGAGAGGCTTCGCTACCATAAAATCATCATCATGACCGATGCCGACGTCGACGGTAGCCATATTCAGACGTTACTTTTGACGTTTTTCTTTAGATTTTTACACAAAGTCGTGGAAAACGGTCACATCTATCTAGCTCAGCCGCCTCTTTACCGCTATAAAAAGGGTAAAAAAGAAATTTATCTAAAAGATGAAAGAGCACTGAACGAATTTCTAATCGAAACCGGCATCGAAGGGGTCGAGTTTGAAGGTATCGGAAACGCAGACCTCATAGACTTTTTAAAGATAGTTGCGGCTTATAGAAGCGTATTAAAAGAGCTTGAAAAGCGCTTTAGCGTGATTTCTGCGGTTAGGTATATGATCGAAAATCCAGATATCGTTTCAAAAAGTTACGGTGAAATTTTTGAAATTTTGAAAAATTATTTAGAGGCTCAAGGGCACAATATCCTAAACTCATACGTCAGTGAAGAAGAAGCGCGAATTTACGTACAAACCGAAAGCGGCCTGGAAGAGCTTTTGGTAAACGAAAATTTGTTTACAAATCCGCTTTACGAAGAAGCGCTTTACATCAGCCAAAAGATAAAAGAGCGCGGCATCGAGCTAAAAGGCGACGTACTAGACGTGTTAGAGGAGATAGAGAAAAATGCCAAAAAAGGCGCCTATATACAACGCTATAAAGGCCTTGGTGAGATGAATCCAGAACAGCTGTGGGAAACGACGATGAACCCGGAAAATCGCCGTTTGCTAAAAATAAACATAAACGATGTAGTAAGCGCCTCAGATACGTTTAATCTATTTATGGGCGACGAGGTCGAACCGCGAAGAAACTATATACAAGAGCACGCAAAAGACGTGAAACATTTGGATGTATAAATGCTAAAATCAGAACTAAAAGAACGATCAAATAGGTTTAAAACCGCGCTCGAGGTGTCCTCGATATTTATTTTTAGCGTTATTATTTTAATCTATATTTTCATTAAAAAAGACGATATAAAATTTGACGCAGACGATATCATTTTGATCACGATTTTGGTTTTGTGTCAGGTTTATTTTACGGCCTACAAAATTTATCAAAGCTTTCAAACGAGCGTACTCGATCAAGTAACAAAAGCCTATAATAGAGACGAAATTTTAAGACTTTTATCAAAGCAAGCTTCTAAATTTAAAGGCAAAAGCGGCGGCAATATGCTAATGCTAAAGATCGAAAATTTAAACGATATAAACGAGCGCTATAGCTTTGTTAGCACCGATATTTTGCTCAAACGATTAGTCGAGCGACTGGAGAAATTTTTAAACGAAAAAGTGTCTAAAAACACGCTTATCGGCAGATATTCAAACGAGTATTTTTTGATATTTTGCGAGAGTAAAAGCACCGAGCTCATCCACCTTTTAAACGTTTTTGAAAAGAGCATTTTAAGCGACGGAATTTACAATATCGAACTAAAGATTAAATTTGACGCTATTGACATAAATCACTCGGCAAGCCTCAAAAACTCGGTCTCATATCTCATCCAAAAGCTAAACGAAAGCGATAGCGAAGATAAAGTGGACATCACTGACGATCTTGAAAAAGACGTCTGTAACTGCATCGATATGCAAAGATTTATATTTCAAACTCAGCTCGTAAAAAGCCTTCGTTTCGGCCAAAATTTAAAAAATATCATCGTAAAAGTTTACACCGATAAGCAAGGTCTCGTCTCAAAGGCAAAAGTGCAAAATATCGCGAACAAAAACGGCTATGAGGTACTTTTTGATATAAATGTCATCAAAAAGCTATCCGAGCTTAAATTTAAAGACGAAGATCCGCTCGTGATCGAAATTTCGTCGGTTTCGATTAGAAATTTAAAATTTACGAATTTTATAAAAGAGTTCGTACAGCTAGGTAAAATCGATCCAAATCGCGTTATTTTCGAGTTTAGCGAGAAGTTAGTATACGACGAGATAAATAGATTTAGAGAAATTTTGACGGAGTATAAAAACATCGGTTTCCGCTTTGCGCTTAATAAATTCGGCGGTAATAATGCCGGATTTGAGTATTTTAAATTTTTGCCGATAG
>CAUSAR010000047.1:0-15377 GCA_963529735.1 uncultured Campylobacter sp. | reverse complement strand
CCTCTTGCGTTACGTATTTGCTTAGCTCCGAACCCGGGATTATTTTAGTATCGGCAGTGACTACAAAGCGAGTGGGGCCGGATAGCTTTTCGTAAATAAAATTTACGAAAACGATGAGGCAAAGAGCGGCGAGGCTAAGTGCGAGTTTGTTCAAATTTATCCCTTAAGTCAAATTTACGAAATATTAGCCAAAGGGCGGTTAAATTTGAGTGAATTTGGGGTGGGAAATTTGGAAAATAGGGAAAATTTAAATCAAGTCAAATTCGGCTAAATTTAAAAGCCAAATTTAAAAACGCGGTGAAGGCTCAAATTTAACCCTCGCCGCGAGTAAATTTATCGGTGCAAATTTACATGCCCAAAACTCGGCGCGCAAAAATCAAATTTATCTAGAAAGCTTTAGCAGATATCCGTCCTGCGTCTTTTCGATCTCGTGCTTGTAGCTGCCGTCGAGATCAAAAACTACGCGGTAAAATTTGCCGTGCGAGCCAAAAAGCGCCGTTTTAAACGCGCCGCAGTCAAGCTCGTCTTTTCTCGTGTTTACGTCTGCTTGAGAGGCGAAGTCGATCACGACCTTGGTACCTTTACTGATAGAGTAGTCCTTTAGCTTCTCGTCGGTCGTGAGGATCTTGATCTGCATCGGATAGATCTCAAATTTCGTCTGCTTATAGACGATCTGCTTTTGCGGTTGCGGCTTTTCAAGCGGCTTTATGACGACATCTTTTAGCGGCTCTTGTGTTGTCATATTGCGCTCGGTAGGCTTTGGCGCGACGTCTATCGCGGCGGCTTTTGGCTCCTCTTTAGTGACCGAGACGTCGGGCTTTTCTACGACGACGGGCACTGCGATCTTGCTGAGCAAAAACTCATCCTGCCACGAGATGCTTTTGTTTATGTCGACGGTTTTTTCCTTGATACTGCCGTCGAGGCTTTTGTATTTTAGCGTGACGGAGATGAAGTTTCTAGCGTCGGCGGGAAATTTGAAATTTTGCTTCTCAAAAGGCGGCAAATTTTCCACGACGTTGCTGCTAGCCATGCTCGCGTTTACATCGCCCGAGGGCGCAAAAGGATTTTCTCTGCCAAAAGCCAGCCCGCAGGCTAGCGCCAAAAGCCAAATTTTACCGATTTTCATAACTCCCCCGTTTTTAAATTTATAAAGCTAAATTTACCCGCCGCTGCTTGGCTCGAGCTCTTTTAGCTCGAAATACGCCTTTTGCAGCTGGGCGTTTTGTTTTTTTAGCGTTTCGACGTCGCGTTCTAGCTGCGTTTTTTGCTCTTGCAAGCTCAGCATCACGTCTAGCGAGCGCTTGCCAAAAACTATGTTGCCCACATAGATACCAAAACATATCACGCAAAACGCTATAAGCGTAAATCTGAAAAAAAGCCTGAAATCAAAAGGCTTTTTCTCGACGTATTCGTCTAGGACTTCGCTCAAATTTGATTTCCCAAAAACTCGTCCGTCTCGCGCTCGATCTCAAGCAGGCGGTTGTATTTGGCGTTGCGTTCGCTTCTTGAGGTCGCGCCGGTTTTGATTTGACCCGTATTCATCGCGACGGCGAAGTCTGCGATAAAGCTATCCTCACTCTCGCCGCTTCTATGGCTCATCACGCAGCGATAGCCCTTGCGCTGCGCTAGGCGGATCGTCTGCATCGTTTGGCTGACGGTGCCGATTTGATTTGGCTTGATTAGGATCGAGTTGCCTACGCCTTTGGCGATGCCTTCGTGTAAAATTTTCTCGTTCGTTACAAATAGATCGTCGCCCACAAGCTGCACTTTAGAGCCAAGCTTGCTAGTTAGCTTCGCCCAGCCCGCCCAGTCGTCCTCGCTTAGGCCGTCTTCGATCGAAAATATCGGATACTTCTCGCAAAGCTGCGCGTATCGCTCTATCAGCTCTTCGCTGCTAAATTCTTTGCCCTCTAGCTTATATTTGCCGTTTTCGTACAGCTCGCTGGCTGCGACGTCGAGGGCTAGTTTGATCTGCTCGCCCGCTTTGTAGCCCGCCTTTTCGATAGCTTGCATGATTAGTTTGATCGGCTCCTCGTTATCGTTTAAATTTGGCGCAAATCCGCCCTCGTCGCCGACCGCCGTGCTGTGGCCGGCCGCGTTTAGAAGGCCTTTTAGCGTGTGGTAAATTTCGCTCGCCGCTCTCAGCGCGTCGCTAAATTTATCAAATCCAAACGGCATAATCATAAATTCTTGAAAATCCACGCTGTTGTTCGCATGCGCGCCGCCGTTGATGATATTAAACATCGGCACCGGAAGCACGGTAGCGTTTGCGCCGCCCAGGTAGCGGTACAAAGGCACGTCAAGGCTCTTTGCCGCTGCGCGCGCTACCGCCATAGATACGCCAAGCACGGCGTTTGCGCCCAAATTTGAGTAGTTATCAGTGCCGTCAAGCTCTCTCATCTCATCATCAAGCGCCTTTTGACCAAAGGCATCCAGCCCGATCACGGCTTCGGCGATCTGCGAATTTACGTTTTCTACCGCCTTTAGTACGCCCTTGCCGCAGTATCTCTCGTCTTTATCGCGAAGCTCCAGCGCCTCGCGTTTGCCCGTGCTTGCGCCGCTTGGGACTATCGCGCTTGCTACGGTGCCGTCGCTTAGAGCTACGGTCGCCTTCACGGTCGGGTTGCCGCGGCTATCAAGCACTTCTATCGCGGTTACGTCTTCTATAAATACCATTGTTTTATTCCTCCGTATTTTCTTCTATGCTTTCGCTTTCGTCGTCGCTATCTTTGCCGCCCGCGCCGCTTATTAGCTTATCTAGGCCGATCGAGCTTTTTATCGTAGCTACGATCTCGTCCGAGATCTCAGGGTGCTCTTTGAGATAGGCTTTTGCGTTTTCGCGGCCTTGGCCGATTTTGGCGGCTTTGTAGCTAAACCATGCGCCGCTTTTGTCGATGATATCGAGCTTCACGCCGTAGTCGATGATCTCGCCGTCGCGACTGATGCCCTCGCCAAACATTATGTCAAATTCCGCCGTTTTAAACGGAGGCGCGACCTTGTTTTTCACGACTTTTACCTTCGTGCGGTTGCCGATAGGCTCTTCGTTTTGTTTTAGCGTGGCGATCTTGCGCACGTCTAGGCGCACCGAAGCGTAAAATTTAAGCGCGTTACCGCCCGTAGTAGTCTCAGGCGTGCCGTAACCCATTGCGCCGATTTTCATACGAATTTGGTTGATAAAGATCACGGTCGTGTTCATCTTGTGCACGACGCCGGCTAGTTTGCGCAGAGCTTGGCTCATTAGGCGCGCTTGCAGACCTACGTGCTGATCGCCCATGTCGCCTTCTATCTCGCTTTTTGGCGTTAGAGCCGCGACGCTATCGACCACGATAAGCTCGACCGCGCCGCTTCTAGCGAGGTTTTCTACGATTTCAAGCGCCTGCTCGCCAAAATCAGGCTGGCTAACGTAGAGATTTTCGGTATCTACGCCCAAATTTGCCGCGTATTTTACGTCTAGAGCGTGCTCGGCGTCGATAAAGGCGCACGTAGCTCCGGCTTTTTGCGCTTCGGCGATGATGTGTAGGGTTAGAGTCGTTTTACCCGAGCTCTCAGGACCGTAAACCTCGATAATACGGCCCTTTGGGATACCGCCGATACCAAGGGCCAAATCAAGTCCTAGCGAACCCGTGGAGATACTATCTATGGCCTCTACTTGCTTATCGCCCAGGCGGATCAGCGTACCCTTGCCAAATGCTTTATCTATCTGCTTTAAAGCCGCGTCTAAGGCCTTTTTCTTGTCCGAATCGTTTGTCGGCGGGACTATCTTTTTCTCTTCTTTTTCTTTTGCCATCGGCTTCCTTAAATTTAAAATAATCGGGCTGATTTTATCAAATTTGAGATGAATTTTTGATTATTCGCGTAAATTTGAGGCTGGTTTGAGTGCGGTCAAATTTAGCCTCAAATTTACGCCTTTTTTAAAACATAAAGCAGCTCGCTCACGTGCGTCGGGCGGCTGGCTAGGTTTCTACTACCGCGAAAGGCGTTGTATTTTTGCTCCAAAATTTGCACTTCGCCAAGCCTCGCTAAATTTTGGCTAAATTCCTCGCGCGCGATGAAGCCCTCGGAGTTAAACGAGATGAGCACGAATTTAGCTTTTAGTTTTGAGATTAACTCGAAAAACGCGGGCGCGGCGGCTGATTTTTGATTAAAAACCGAGCGGTTCCAGCCCCTAGCGATACCCGAAACCCGCGAGATTTCGCTCGGACGCTCGTAGCTTGCGATCAAATTTAGCATAAAGTAGTTCGAGCCGTACGGATGCTGGTTATATGGCGGATCAAGATAGACTAGATCAAGCGGCGGCAGCTCGGCGGCAAGCTCATTTGCGTCTCGCCTTTGCACGTCAAATTCGACGTTAAAATTTGAAAAAACGGGCTTAAGCAAGCTAATGTCTGCCGTAATGCGAGACAGGGCGTGTTTGCCGCGTCCGCCAAACTGCCCCAGACCGTCTTTGTTTTTATGAAAGCCCTTAAAAATGCCGCTGGTGTTAGCGTGCACGCTAGCCGAATACAGCAGCGGCGCGACGAAAAAAACGCGCAGCTGCTGCGGCACGAGCGAGTCGATCATCTGGCGCGCGGTGTCGATGTAGGCGGCGTTTTTCTTCGTGTAAAAGACGCGGTCAGAAGGCGAAATATTTGCCTCGTCTTTTGGTGCGTAAAGCTCGCAGATAAAGCCTTCCTGCAAATTTGCGGCGATCTGGCGAGTTAGTTTTTCATGCCAAAAATCAAGCTCTTTTTTAAATTTCGCGTCCGCATTTGCGAGGTAACACTCGTTTGTGACGCGGCTATAAAGCTCCAAGTCGTTTGCGACGATGAAATTTGCGTGGGATTTAAAAAACCGCGACACGATGCCGCTGCCGCTAAAAAGGTCGCAGCAGCTTAGTTTTTCTTTGCCAAGTGCCTGTTTTGCGATATTTACGCCTTGTTCGATAAAGCCTAAAAGCGAGCGTTTGTTGCCTAGATAAGTTAAAATTTGCTCTTTTAAATACGCCTGATTTTCCATATTTTTCTTTACAAATTCCGCATTTTTATGGCGATTGTAGCAAAAATTTACTATAATTTCGCAATTTAGCCGCGCGCGAAATTTAAAGCGGAGCAAAAAGGATAAAATTTGAAGATTTTTAAGCATATAAACGTCGCTCACTCGCCAGACGCCGACGATATTTTTATGTATAAGGCGATTGATTTTGGCTGGGTAAGCTCCAAAAATCTAAAATTTAGCGCCACCGCGCTTGACATCCAGACGCTAAACGACGAGGCGCTAAAAGGCACCTATGAGGCCACGGCGATCAGCTTCGCGCTATATCCTCTTATCTGCGACGAATACGCGCTTTTGCGCACGGCAGTGAGTTTCGGCGAGGGTTACGGTCCAAAGCTCGTTAAGAAAAAGGGTGCGGTTTTAAAGCGAAATTTCAAGGTCGCGCTGAGCGGCAAGCACACGACAAATGCCCTGCTTTTTCGCATGGCATACCCGCAGGCGCGCATAGTTTATAAAAACTTCCTTAAGATCGAGAGCGCGGTCTTAAGCGGCGAGGTGGACGCAGGCGTGCTGATACACGAGAGCATTTTGGATTTTTCGGACGAGCTTTGCGTGGAGCGCGAGATCTGGGATATCTGGAGCGAGCTAGCTGGCGAAAATCTGCCGTTGCCGCTAGGCGGCATGGCGGTTCGCCGCAGCCTGCCGATAACGGACGCCATCGAGTGCGAGCGCGTGCTAACCGAGGGCGTACACATCGCCACCGCGCATAAGCCCTTTTTGTCGCACATGCTCATGGAGCGAAATTTGATCCGCGTCGATAAAGAAAAGCTAAAAACCTACCTAAATCTCTACGCAAATGATAACTCCGTCTCGATGAACGAAACGCAGATAAAAGCGGTAAATAGGCTCTTTGCACTCGGTTATGAGCGAGGATTTTATCCGCTGCCGATCAAGGCCGAAAACTACCTCGTGCCGACCGAGTACAACGATATAAGGTTTAGCTGATGCAATCAACGCTCATAGAACTCGGTATCGAAACTTTTAAGATCGCACTATATCTGAGCTTCCCGATGCTGCTCGCGGGCCTATCGGCGGGGCTTATCATCAGTATATTTCAGGCTACGACGCAGATAAACGAGATGACGCTAAGCTTCGTGCCAAAGATCATTTTAGTCGTCGTCGTGATTATATTTTTGATGCCGTGGATGGTCTCGATGATGGTCGATTTCACGACGCGTATGATAGAGTTTATCCCGAATTTCGTGCAATGACGCAGCTTATAGATTTTTCCAAATTTAGCTCGGTGCGAGTGGGCGGCGTGCACGAGGTGGCGGTGCTAGAGAGCGTAGAGGACGCGCTAAAGCAGGGATTTGCCGGACGCGTGATGATAGGCGGCGCGAACAACCTGCTAGTCTCGCCAAACCCGCCCGCGATGATGATGCTTGGCAGCGCGTTTGATTATATAAGCTTAAACGGCGACGTGCTCAGTGTCGGAGCTGCGACGAAGTCGGGCAAAATTTACAACTTCGCCAAAAAACACAATATCGGCGGATTTGAGTTTTTACAAAATATTCCTGGTACGCTTGGGGGGCTAATCAAAATGAACGCGGGGCTTTGCGGCGTTAGCATCAGCGACGACTTGCTTGCGGTGCGGCTGGGACGCGGCTGGGTAGAGCGAGAGAGGATAAGCTTTAGCTACCGAAAAAGCGTGATATATGAGCCGATATTTGGCGCCGAGTTTAAAATCTCGCGCGAATTTGACGCGGCTCTTGCGGCGGACTTTGCCGCTAAGCGCGCAAATCAGCCAAAAGGCGCTAGCTTTGGCAGCTGTTTTGTAAATCCGCAAGGCGACTACGCAGGCAGGCTGATCGAGGCCGTAGGGCTAAAAGGCTACGCGATGGGCGGGGCTAAATTTAGCGAGCAGCACGCAAATTTCATCATAAATTTTAACGCCGCGACCTTTGCGGACGTGACCGGACTCATAAATTTAGCCCGCAAGCGCGTTTTGGAGCAGTTTGGCGTCGAGCTAAAAACCGAAGTGGTCGTGATTTAGGTTAAAAACATAGCAAACAGGCTACAATGCTTAAGATTACTCGCAAGGAGGGTCTTATGAAAAAGCTAGCTTTAGCCATGTTTTTAGCATTTTGTTGTCTATCGGTAGCACAGGCCGGGCCAAATCACAACAACGGACTAGCGGCAAAATCCAAAGGCCAGTGAAAGGACGCGGAGAACTACTTTAAGCTAGGTTGCTATACGGAAAAGGTCGATTCTTCTTGCAAGGGGCTCGGGCAGCTTTATGAGTTTGGCAAGGGCTCTGACGTCAAAAAAGACTCCGGACGCGCAAAGCAAGCCTATGAAAAGTGCTGCTAGATATCATTTGGCAAAAGAGCCGACTGCTGCGACAAAGTAAAAGACAAAACCGCCGTGAGCGCCGAAAAAGGCTGCGAAAACAACGATGCGGCGGCCTGCATAGACTACGCTTATGAAAAACAAGACGTCAAATACTACCAAAAAGCTTGCGATCTGGGCTCAAATTTAGGATGCCTATGGACGGGCTACTCGTACACCGAGGGCAAAAACGGCGCCGAGCACGATCCTAAAAAAGGCTTTGAGATATTTTCAAAACTTTGCAGTAGCGGCTACGACGACGGTTGTAAATTTGTAGCGATAGGCTATAGAGATGGCAAAGGCGTAGAGAAAAATATAGACAAAGCCGTCGAAATCCTAAGCGAAATTTGCCAAGGCGAGAGATTTGACGGATGTGCGAAGCTAGGCGAAATCTACCAAGACGACGCCTACGGCAAAAAAGACGAAGCAAAAGCGTACGAGTACTATCTCCTAGCCTTTACGAAAAAAGAGCATGAAGCCTCAGGAAAATACGTAAAAGATAAAGATAACGCCGCAAAAGCCTGCGAAGCAAATATCGCTCTTGGGTGCGAGTACGCGGGCTCTGCGTACTACCAAGAAAAGCAGTTTGCTAAAGCCGCGGAGTATTTTGACAAAGGCTGCGAGAACGGCCTGGTCGAGTCATGTTTGTTTGCGGGCTACACATACTACATGCCGCCGACTGAAAGCGGAGTTGAAAAAGATCTTGAAAAGGCTAAAATTTACTTCAAAAAAGGCTGCGATCTAGGCTCGGCTCAGAGCTGCAGCACGCTAGAAAATATCAAATAAACCTACAGGCGCAAATTTAACCGTTTGCGCCTAAATTTATCTTTCAAACCATAAATCATACGATCGCGGAAGTCAAATTTAGCTAATGTCGTAAATTTAAAGCGCGCTCGCGAGCCAAATTTGACGGTCAAATTTGGCGCCCAAACTCTAGCCCAGATAATAACACGCCAAAGCCGCGGCAGCAACGACGATAGTAAGCGTGGCCGTTAGTTTATATAGCCGCAAAGCTCCAGCGCAGCGACTTTTCATATCGCGGATTTTAGGCAGCTTGCTAGTTAAATTTAGCTCTAAAAGCGCCGCGTCAAATTTGCCCTGCCCCAGTCTCTCATCCGCAAAATCCTTAAAGATAAGCGCGTCAAAATGCAGCCTAACATGCAGATAAAATAACCCCGCAAAAGCCGCTAAAAAGCCCGCAATCACGGCAAAATGCGTAAAAATTTGAAGGCAGACGGCCAGCTGAAGTAAATTTAAAAAGAAAAACAGCCTATGCGTCGCTAAAAATCTAGCCGTAACCAGCGCCAAAGCCCTATCGTTCGCCGTTTTTGCCTCCTCGGCTTCGTTTTTTATCAAATTTATCTACTTTTAGCCTCGTTTTGCAAATGAATCGCATGCTAAGCAGGCTTGCGCTAGGTGCGCTATCTGATCGCGTAGCGAGCTAGAGACGGCGATCTTTTCGCGGCGCGATCTTAGCAAATTTAGCGCGTCGTCAAAGCCAAAGCCCCTATAAATCACCATCCAAGCAAGCAACACCGACGCGCTCCTGCCGTAGCCCAGCGCGCAGCACACTAGCACCTTTTTGCCGTTCTCGGCGGCTCGCTCGTTTGAGCCCGCGAGAGCCTGCCTCGACTCGGCGATTTCGCCTTCGTTTGCCGAGCCGCGCGTTTGCAAATTTACCCGCGAGCCCGCTTGCCCGTGAAATTTAAAATCTCGCCCGTGCGCGTAGCTCGCTTCGGCACTAAAATTTGATCCTAGCTCCGCCGCCGTTTGCGGTAAATTTTCGCCGACGCAAAGAGTCGTTTTTACTAGCCGCTCGAGTTCGTCCGCGCCGCGTTTTAGCTCGTCCGCGCTCGGCGTTATCATATCTAGCATAGGCAGGCTCGCATAAATTTGCGCGCAGCCAGGCCGTTCAAACTCGGCCGCGCAGTCTAGCACTGCGTCAAATTTGCCCGCCTGCTTAACTGAGCCTAGATAGAGCCCTGGCAAAATCTCGTCTGAAATCCGTCGTCCGCGCAACCAAAAAATCGCATTTAGCCGCGCTACGCAAAGATAGGAAAAAAGTAAAGCTTTAGCCGCGGCGGCGTGACGGCCTTGCCCGTTTTTAGCAAAAACTCCCGCGCCCAAAAACGCGTAACCGCAAGCAACCAGCGCGAAACTAAGGCTCGCCCACGATAGCCACAACGCCCACGAGCTCCAAATTTTAGCTCCCGCAATCGCCACAAAAAGCGTCAAAAACGCAAGCCCCAAATATAGCGCCGCCCATTTGTAGCGCACGGACTCCCTAGCCATGGCAAATCTAAGCGGCTCGCCATCCGTCGGGCGAACGAGTAGGACGAAGCAGCCCGCGGCCAGCCCCGTCGGAATGTCGATAAAATGGTGCTGATACGTGGTCAGCACGCTAAAGCCGATGAGCACAAACCACGCCACAAGTGCCGCTTTAAGCCAAACCGCGCGCGCCTTGCGAAGGTAAAATGCGCCCACCACGACGCAAAGTATGATATGTAGCGACGGGGCTTGGTTAAACGGGAGGTCAAAGGCGGCGAGGCTAGAGAACAAAAAGCCACTAAGCCCCGAAACTGCGGGCTTTTCCCACGACATTTGCAGAGGAAATGCGATAAAAAATAGCGTCGCGATAATCTGAGCGACTAGCAGCTGCGTGACGTAACGCGCGAGCTCACGGCTGTCGCGGCAGAGGAAAAATCCAAGCGCGTAGAGCAAATTTAGCGACCAGTACGGCACGATGCTCCACGCCCAAAACGGCAGCGCGCGCTCCCACGCGAAATAAATCTCGGGTACGTTTGCGCGGGCGCTCGCGAGGGCGTTCGTGGCGCCGTAGCTGGCGTAAAATATCGCCGCAACGACGACTAGCGCGACCAGCTGCGATAAAAACGGTTTTGTTTTCATTTTTGCCTTTTTTGCTAATTCTATCAAATTTTAGCGGATTTGCGCTTTTGAGGATTAATTGCTTCCGAGATCGCTCGCTTGACGCAAATTTGTAAATTTTACTCGCCGAGACCCGTATCTTTAAGGTGCTAAATTTGGTTTGGTTAAATTTTGTTTGCTTTTTAAACTGCTTCAAATCGGATTTTTACACAAAGAACAACCATTTAGAGTTGTTCTTTACTTTGTTGTAAAGGGGGTGGGGGCTTGAATTGCGAAGTCGCTCCCCACCCCCTTTAATCCCCCTCCCCCTACGACGCTTTTAATGTGGCGACACTGCTTTGCTCGCGCAAAGCGTCGCGGACTTGAATCAAATTTGACACTTTCAAGATGCGGGTCTCGGCGGGTAAAATTTGACTTTAAATTTGAACGTAAAATAATAAGGCGAAGTATTTTTGCTCTAGACGAGGCGCTTTTCAAATTTGGCGACGGGAGTTACCTGGTCGGTAATGACCGAGCCAAATTTAAAAGCAACGAAGTATAGGGCGAAAAGACAAGCCGCAAAAGGCTAAATTTTAGCGGCCAAACTCACGCTAAATATCCCATCCCCATCTATCCATTCACGCACCTTTTTAAACCCCGCCTTTTCCACGAGCTGATCCATCTCGGCTTGGCTGCGGCGGCGCATGATCCACGCAGCACCCTGCCTGTGGCTGGATAGAGCGCGCGCGATCATCTCGAGCTGCGGGTGCCACGGCTGGTTCGTGTAGATGAGGTAGCCGCCGCTTTTTACGCTGCTTGCAAAGCCTTGTAGCGCAGTGCGCACGACCGAGTTATCTGGGAAAAGTTCAAACAGCCCAGACACGACGCCTAGCGTATATGCGTCCTGCAGACCCTCGTAGCTAGCGGCGTCAAACGCATTTGCCTGCGTAAAGCTCGCGACGTCCTGCAGCCCGCGCTCCTTTATCATTTCGCTGCCGGCTTTTACGTTTATGTCGCTGTAGTCGCGTAGCGTTATGCGCTCAAATTTATGCCCCTGCGCGGCGTCTAGTATATATCTGCCGTGCCCCGAGGCGATGTCTAGCAGTCGTAGCGGCTCGCCTCGCTCCTGCAGCTTTGCTACGGCTTGGTCGATGGCTAGTTTGATATTTCGCTTGCGCTCTCTGATGCCGCGCCAGCCGATGGCGTTTAGGTAAAATTTGTCGATAAATTTAAAAAATTTATTCGCCCCTTGCGGCTCGTTTCGGTAGACGTAGTCAAGCGTACTGCCGCTATCGTAGCCGGTATTTTCGCCTATCTTTAGCCCGCCGACCCACGGCGAAACCGCCTGCATAAATACCCGCTGAAATTTAAACCGCAAATTTTTCGGGCTAAATCTCGGCAGCGGCGTAGCTAGCCTATCGGCCTCCTCGCGGCTAAAGCCGCATTCGTCCGCATGCGTGCAGTCTATCTCGCTAAAAGGTGCACTAAACCTCTCGCCGACGAACTCGCGAATGATCTCAAACGCTCTCTCACGCTCGCTTTCGCCCAGCGTATCGTGGTAAAATCCCTCTAAAATCTCGCGCCTTTTTACCCGCGCGCCAAGAGCGTTGTAAAACTCGTGCTGCGGGGCGTGCTCCACGACCCAATCATCGCCCGAGATCAGCAGTAGCGTAGGCGTCGTGATCGCGGCGGCGTCCGAAACCACGCGCTGTGCCGCCTCGTAAAGCCCAAGCAGTATGCGCACCGAGATCGCGCGAGTGATGAGCGAGTCGGCGTCGTAGCTGACCTGGCGCTCCTTGTCGTGCGTGAGATAGTGCGCCTTGACGTAGCTGTTTACGAAAAAATTTCCGCGCGAGGAGTAGAGCGCCTTTAGCCCAGCTCTAGCAAACGGTACGTAAAGCTTCACGCTAAACGCCGGACTAGCCAGCACCGCGCAGCGAACGCGCACAGCGTAGTCGTGCAGCCACGCCGAAACCAGCACCGCGCCCACACTCTGAGCTATCACGGCTAGATTTCGCGTATCAAAGCCAAATCTCTGCTCGATGTGCGCTACAAACTCGTCCACGTCGGCGATGAGACGGCCGATACTTGGCGCGTCGCCCCTCTCGCCGTCGCTCCTGCCGTGTCCGCGCTGATCCCAGGCAAAATAGCTAAAACTCTCATCCGCTAGCCCGTCCGCTACGTGCGTCGTCCTGCCCGAGTGCTCGTGCCCGCGGTGAAATATCGCTACGGCTTTGGCATTCGGCGCGGCTTTAAATTTAAGATTTTGCTCGGCGTTTTCGCTCAAATTTGACGTGCCGCATTTGCTTGTTTCGTTTAAATTTGAGTCCGCGTTTTTGCCGCCGTTTGATAAATTTTGCTCATCAAATTTGCCTTCGCCGCCGAAATTTAGCTCCGCATTTTCATCCGCGCCGCCTGTTTGCTCGTCGGTCAAATTTGACGTTTCGTTTGCGGCCCCAGCGCTCAAATTTGACCCGCTAAATTTACCGTTCTCACTCAAATTTACTTCGTCTGCGCCCGGGTTTTCGCACGCCACGTCCGCAGCCAGGCGGTATCTGTAAAATATCCTCGCCCCGTCGCTCGTTATAAAATAGCTCTCTTTAAACTCCATTTTTTGCCTTTCTTACTTAAATTTATCGATTTTTACGCTTATTTTATCCTAAAATGCCCCGTTATCTCGTAAACGTTTAGCACATCCTCCTCCTGCGCGCCAAGCCCGATGTTGTGGATCACGAGCGGGGTTTTGCCGCCGGCAAATTTATCCGAAACTATGCCGATATGAGGCCTGCCGTTATCCAGCCGCCACGTCACGATATCGCCCGCTTTAAACTCGCCCTTTGCCTCGTAACCCTTGCGTTTTAGATAGGTCGCGATGTTTGGCACGCGGCGATGATCGATATTTTTGTCGGTCTTTTTCGCGCCCCAGTTTTTTGGATAGGAGCTAAAATTTGCGCTCATATCCTCGTGGATGAGCCGCTGCAGATCGATGTCCTGCCCGCGCAGCGCTCTAACTACGACGTCGGTGCAAACGCCTTTTATCATATCCACGTCACCCATCGGGTACTCAAGCCTAGAGTACGAAGGATCGTAAAACAGCGTCTGTCCAACCTGTGCTCTAGCATCTTGCACGAGCTTCCCGGCAGAAAAAGCAAAGGCAAAATTTGCCGCGAGCGCTAAAAGTAAAATTTTGCTCCAAATTTTCATCAAAACCTCACGCGTAAAAATATCTAACTATGTGAAAAAATATCGGCGCCGCAAAACACAGCGAGTCCATACGATCAAGCATCCCGCCGTGACCGCTGATCATGTAGCCCCAGTCTTTGACGCCTAGATCGCGCTTGATCGCAGACATAACAAGCCCTCCTAAAAAGCCCATCATACAAACGGCAAGCCCGATGAAAAACGCCCCCGTCGCACCAAAAGGCGTGAGATGATGCAGACACGCAGCCAGCGCGCTAGCGCTAAGAACCCCGCCCGCAAAGCCGACCACCGTTTTAGACGGACTGATGCTAGGAGCGATCTTACGCTTGCCAAAAAGCTTGCCCCAGATATACTGCAGCACGTCACTAGCTTGCACGACCAGGATCAAAAACAGCATCAGCTCCATGCCGCTGCCCTTCTCAAGATCCAGCAAAAGAAGTGCTGGGATGTGCGAGATACAAAACACGCAGATCATCAGCGCCCACTGGATCTTCGTCGAGCGCTCTAAAAAATAGGCCGCATCGCCGCAAATAGCCGCCAAAATCGGCAAAAATAAAAATCCGTAAACCGGGATAAATATTATCGCCATCGCGTACCAATCAGCATATATAAATATATACTGCGCGGGCAAAATCACGTAAAAGCACGCCACGAGCGCGATGTGATCGCCTCTGCGGATGTAGATGAGCGACAAAAACTCGCGCAATGCGGCAAAAGATACGAGCAAAAACAAAAATATCACGGCGTTTTTGCCCATATACGTAAACGCAAAAATCACCAAAATCATCGCCCACCAGGCGTTTATGCGCGAGGTCAAATTTGAGACAGTTTTGTTCTCTGCGCCAAATTTAGCCTTTAGGATAAAGGCAATGGCACTAGAGACGACTAGCACCGCGATGAGTCCTAAAAATAGATTTAAGATATGATTTTGCGGGTTCATTTTAGTGCCTTTTGATTAAATTTGAAGCTAAATTTGACGCCTGTTTTGAAGCGCTCCGAGCAAGTCAAATTTACGCGCGCTTGGTTTGCTGTGCGGGCGGCTTGATTGGTTAAATTTTTTACGCGGTTTAAATTTGCGTTTGGGTCAAATTTGATTTGCGGCAAGGCTGGCGTTTTAGCCGTCGTTTCGCGCTCAAATTTGACGTTTTCGGCTACTGCTTTAAAAGACTCGCCGTCAAATTTGCCGCAAAAATCGGTCGCAAATTTTGCTTTTTCATTTGACGGATTTACGGGGCTTAAATTTACCGCCATCGCCAGAGCCGCCAAATCAAGCTTTAGTTCTATCATTTTGCGTATCGCTCATCGCTAGCAGCGCGTCTTGCGCCTTTTGTAAAAACTCACCCTTACCCTCGCCGCCGTAAAATATCTCCTCGCCCACTATCAGCTCGCAAAGTAGCGGGATAGGTATCATAAAGCCCTTAGGCAGGACGTTACGCGCATTTTTGATCCAAATCGGCACCAAAGGCACGGAGGGGCACTCCTGCGCCAAACGAAATACCCCGCTTTTAAACGGCTGCAACGCAAGGTCGTCGTTCATCTTGCGCGTGCCTTCGGGAAAGATGATGAGAGAGTGCGTCTGTAGCGCCTCACTCATTTGCGCTAGCGCTTCCAGCGGATCTTTGCGGCGACTTATTAGCACCATATTAAACACGTTTTTAGCAAGAAATCTGCGCACCGGTCCGCTCTCCCAGTACTCCGCCGCAGCGACGGGGCGCACGCGCTTTCTCACGCGGTATGGCAGCGAGACGAAAATCAGCAAAAAATCGCCGTGGCTGGCGTGGTTCGCGTAGTAAATTTTAGTACCCTCGCCGATGTTTAAAAGCTCCTGCGGCGGCCGTACGCCCGTGATAAATATCGTAATACGGCAAAGGATAAAATCAAGCGCGGCCGCTAAAAACTCTTTCATCTTTCGTCCTTTTTGTTAAATTTGCCCTGTCGGTGCGTCAAATTTG
>CAUSAR010000046.1:0-16216 GCA_963529735.1 uncultured Campylobacter sp. | reverse complement strand
CGCCGATCATTCCGCTAGCTGCGCGGCTTTTGCCGATAGCGTCGATCTCGTCTATGAAAACGATCGCCGGAGCTTCTTTTTTCGCATTTTCAAAAAGATCTCTTACGCGGCTAGCACCCACGCCGACGAACATCTCGATAAAGCTCGATCCAGATACCGAGAAAAACGGCACGTCAGCTTCGCCCGCGACGGCCTTTGCAAGCAGGGTTTTACCCGTGCCAGGAGGCCCTACTAAAAGTACGCCTTTTGGGATTTTTGCGCCCAAATTTATATATCTATCCGGGTGCTTTAGAAAATCTACGATCTCTTTAACTTCTTCTTTTGCTTCCTGCACGCCCGCCACGTCGGCAAATTTAACCTTCGGTTTTTCCGAGTTTACTAGCTTTTTAGAACTCCCCATCCCAAGGATACCGCCGCCCATATTTCGCTGCATGCGGCTGGCCAAAAACATCCAAATTCCAAAGAATATAAAAATAGGAAGTATCCACGAAAAGAGCATTTCGGTAAACCAGTTCGTCTCGCTATACGCTCCATAAGGAATCTTTTGCTCTTCCAAGATCGGCACTAGCGTCGGGTCGTTTACCCTTTTGGCAAAGTATGTTCTACCGCCGTTATCCACGGCTTTTATCGAAGTTTCCGAGATGCCCACTTGCGCTACTTGCTTGTTTTTTATCATCTCTTTTATCTCGGAGTACGATGTGCTTTTCGAGCCTGCCGCACTCTGCCCCAGCAGCGTGCCGTCCATCTCGCTGCCTCCGAGCCCGCGAAATGCTATCACTATCACGATAGCAAAAATGGCGAAAATCAAAATCGGATTTTTATTAAAAAAATTATTTCCACCGTTATTTAAATTTTTATCATCGTTTTTTCTGTTATCCATTATGTTCCTTAAATTATTTTAAGCTTTTTGAAATACGAAGCTTTTCCACTCGTTTTTAGTTTGACTTTCTACCAGTTTGAGCGACGAAAAAGCTTCTAAAATTCGCGTTTCGTACTTATCCAAAACGCCTGCTAGAACGAGATACGAGCCCTCTTTTAGCAAATTTATCAAATCGTTTTTTAGCATTAATATCACGTCGGCTATGATGTTTGCGACGACGACGTCGTATTTTTTATCCAGACTCGCCACCGAACCGGTCCAAATTTGATTAAATTTAACCCCGTTTAGCTCGGCGTTTTTCTGCGAGCTTTGCACGGCCTGCTCATCCGTATCGCAGGCGTCCGTTACGCAGCCTAACTTTGCTAGAGCGATGCTTAGTATCCCGCTTCCGCAGCCCACGTCAAGTGCGCTCATACCGCTTGCGGCGTATTTTTGCAGATACTCTATACAGGCGCTCGTGCTCTCGTGGTGACCCGAGCCAAAGGCAAGCGCGGGATCGATGATGATGTTTTCAAACCCGTCTTTAGACTCTTCCCAGCTTGGGTGGATGTAAAATTTACCGATCCCTATCGGTCTTACGTTTTTTTTGTATTCGTTTAGCCAGTCTTTATTTTCTTTTTGGCTTTTTATTATCTTAAATTCGATCTCGCGGCCGAGCGCATTTTGCAGAGATTTTGCGTATTCTTGCAGGCCGAATTCCACTTCGTCTAGCTCGTCTTCGTCCCGCACGATAAACCCGCCGACAGTCTCCTGCGTACAAGTAACGCCCAAAGAAAAAACGAGATCCTCGAAAAGCTCGCAAAGCTCCTGTGAGCAAAGAACTTCAAGCTCGTAAAATTTATCTTTCAAATTTATGCTCTTTTAGCCTAAGACGTCTTCAAGTTTTTCTTTTAAAACTTGCGGCGTAAACGGCTTTACGATGTAGTTATTGACGCCTGCTTTTAGCGCGGTGATAACCTCGGCCTTACCGCCCTCAGTCGTTACCATGATGATAGGCATATCGACATATTTTTGCTCGGCGCGGACCTTTTTTACGAGCTCAAGGCCGTTCATCTCAGGCATGTTCCAGTCAGTGATAAGCACGTTTATATCGCTATGTTGGCCTAAAATTTGCCACGCTTCTACTCCGTGCTCAGCCTCTAAAATTTCCTGATGCCCGAGCCTTTGCAGGGTGTTTTTTATGATTCTTCTCATAGTAGAGCTGTCGTCGACTACTAGTATTTTCACAATCGTATCCTTTTTTAAAAAATGTCCAATTCTAGCAAATTTTATATTTAAATTTACTTTAAAATTTTAGCGGCCCAGTTTAAAGGCCTCTTTTAGATCGAGCGTCCCCTCGTAGTACGCCTTGCCCACGATCGCGCCGTAGACGTCTCCAGCGCGCATTAGCGCCTCGATATCCGAGATATCTTTTACGCCGCCGCTTGCGATCGTATTTATGCCACTTGCTTTTGCGATTTGCGAGGTAAACTCTACGTTTACGCCGCTAAGGGTGCCGTCTTTTGAGATGTCGGTGCAGATTATCGCTTCGACTCCGGCTCCGGCAAATTTATGCGCTAGCTCGTTCGCCCTCATCTGCGATACCTCCGCCCAGCCCTGCACCGCAACGAAGCCCTCTTTTGCGTCTATGCCGACGGCGACTCGGTATTTTTGCGCCATTTCTTTAGTAAAATTTGGATCTTTTAGCGCGACCGAGCCCAAGATAACGCGCGTTATACCGCTATCAAGGTAGCTTTTGATGCGCGCTTCATCGCGTATCCCACCGCCGATTTGGATTTGTAAATTTGCGGCTTTTGCGATCTTTTCTACGGTTTTTAGGTTTACCGCTTCACCCGCAAACGCCCCGTCAAGATCGACGACGTGAAGCCACTTTGCGCCCATATCTTCAAATCTTTTAGCTAGCTCCCACGGCGCGTCCGAGTAGATTTTGGCGCTACTCATCTCGCCTTTAAAAAGCCTAACCGCTTTGCCCTCTTTCAAATCTATCGCTGGGAAAATTTCCATCACGTCTCTCCGAAATTTCGTAAAATTTTTAGTCCCGTTTCGTGACTCTTTTCGGGGTGCGGCTGAAAGCCGAAAATGTTATCTTTACACACCGCGCTTACGAATTTATAGCCGTACTCTGTAAAGCCCAGCGCCGCATCATCCTCGCAAACTACGTGATAAGAGTGCACGAAATACAAATATTCGCTAGCGGCTAGATCCTTATTTATCGGCGTTTGCTTGGTAAAATTTATGGTATTCCACCCAGTGTGTGGCACCTTTAGCGGCGCGTCAATTTTAGACGTGTCAAATTTAACCACTCGCCCTTTTACGAGCCCAAGTCCCTCATTTACGCCAAACTCCTCGCTTTGCTCAAAAAGCAGCTGCATACCCAGACAAATCCCTAAAAACGGCTTTCCGCCGGCTACGGCTTCTTTTATCGCGGGGATAAAATTTCTATCTTTTAGCTTTTGCATCGCTTCGCCAAAAGCTCCGACCCCTGGCAAAATAATCTTATCAAATTTACCCAGCTCCTCGCCGCGAACCGCCAGCCGTGCCTTTAAATTTAAACTCTCAAACGCGTTTAAAACGCTCCTTAAATTTCCAGCTCCGTAGTCGATGATGCCGATCAATGCGAGCTCCTTTGCTTTGTAGCAAAAAGATAAACGCTAAGCGCGACCATCAGCATCGCAACGCCGCCGATGAGATAGATCGCGTTTATGATGTGATCCGGCGCCGTGATGGCAAATTTAAACACGAGCATCAGCGCCTCGATCGCAAGCGCGATGATGATCGAGCCGATAAAACGCACCATCGTTTTATTTTCGCCGTTATCGCCATGCTTGCTTTTGCCTAGCACCTCTTCTTCAAATATCGCTTTAACCAGATCAAAGATCGCCAGAGCCAGTGTCAGCACGATCGTTGTCTCAAACATCTCCTCGACGTTAATGTTCATAAAATCTTTAGACAAAAATCTCTTTAGCCCGTCTACAAAAAGAAATGCCGCCACCATAAAAAGCGCGACCGAAAACGCGGTGTAAACAGTTTTTAAAAATTTGCCGAAGTAGCTCTCTAGCTTGCCGTGGGAGGCGATGGCCAGGATATTTTCTAGCGAAACGTCGATACAAGCGACGAATTTTAGCTCGCTCTTGTCGTCATATATCGGTGTAGACGCCGTCACGCACAGCTCGCCCGTTAGCGAGGACGGGTACGGGTCGCTTAGCACGCAGCGCTTCTCGCGCACCGCGGTGTAATAATAAGACTTATTGCTACAGTTTTCGCCGCCGCCGGCTTTATATTTTTCGTTTAGGCTCACGGCGTCGCCTATTTGCACGCCGTTTGCGTCAAGCACGTAAAACGCGTCAAAGCCCTCTATCTCGTGCGCCATTTTATCAAAGCCGCTTTTTATCGACTCGGCGTTTACCCCCGGCAGCCTGTTTGGCAAATTTTTACTAAAAAGATAGCATATATAGGCTCTAGCCTTGTATCTTAGCTCTGAAAACCTCTGTATATCTTGTAACGTCAAATTTATTCCTTATTTAGCGCGTGATTAAACTCAGGCACGATCTCTTTTAGCCCCGCCGCAATGTCGTCCGCGTGCGTTAAATTTTTGATTTGTTCATTTAGTTTAGCTACGTCGTATTTGCTAGAGTGCGTCACGAAAATAGACTGAAACTCGGTTTTTACGTCGTCTTTGTTTATTAAAAGCTCCTCGTAAAGCTTCTCACCCGGACGAAGGCCGACGAATTCGACGCCCAGGTGCTCTTTGTTTGATAAAATCAGCATTTTTTTAGCTAGATCGGCGATCTTTATAGGCTCGCCCATATCAAGCACGAAAAGCTCGCCGCCCTTTGCTATCGAGGCCGCCTGAAGTACGAGCTGACAGGCCTCGGAAACTAGCATAAAGTACCTCGTGATATCAGGGTGCGTGACGGTTAGCGGTTTATTATTTTCGATTTGCTCTTTAAATTTCGGTATTACACTGCCGCTTGAGCCTAGCACGTTACCAAAACGCACCGCGACGATCTCGGTTTTAGCAGGCAAATTTGAGTTTAGCGCGTAAAGCTCGCACACGCGCTTGGTCGCGCCCATGATGTTTGTCGGGCGCACAGCCTTATCGGACGAGATCATCACGACCTTGCTAACGCCGTATTCGATAGATAAATCGATCAAAATTTTAGTGCCGATTATGTTATTTATGACTGCTGCTTTCGGGTTTGCTTCGCAAAGCGGCACGTGCTTATAGGCTGCGGCATGGATAGCAATCTGCGGTTTAAACTCCTCAAATACCGCGCGCAGATCGGCCTCGTTTACGATATTTATCATCTTGCTCACGGTTTTGTCGCTGCGGGTTATCTCGCCGATCTTATAGAGATTAAACTCGCTGTGATCGATCATGATTAGCTTGCTAACGCCAAATTTGAGGCACTGCTTGCAAATTTCGCTACCGATACTGCCTCCAGCACCAGTGACCAAAACGACCTTGCCGCCTAAAAACTTCTCCACCGCGCTGCTATCTAGGTCTTTTGGCTTTCTAGCTAGCAGATCCTCGATCGAGATATCCTTGATAGCGTCCTTGCCGGTGCCAAACATCGAGAAAATCTTGATATCGCGGATACCATAAGCCGTAAGCTCGTCAAAAAGCTCCGCCAGCTCGTCTTGACCCAGAGCTAGCGCGATGATGGCGGTTTTTACGTTGTATTCTTTGATCAAATTTGCGATTTCGCTCTTTGGCTGCACCAAAAATCCGTCGCAATAAGTGCCGACTAGATCGCTCCTGCCGTCCACGACGCCCACGGCATATAGATCGATATAGCCCTGCCTAAGCCCCTTTAAAACGTGAAGCGCCTTTGAGGTAGCGCCGATAACGACGCATGGCTCGCCCGTATGCGGCTTTTTAGAAAAGTCCAAAAACATACGCTTGGCGATCCTTAAATTTCCGATTAGCAGGCACGAGATGATAAAGTCTATAAAAACCACGCTCCTCGGAAACGGGTTAAAAACGGCTGGCATCGCAAAATAAACGATCCAAAAGCAAACTATCGCGCAAAGATGAACGAGGAAAATTTTCCTCGCCTCGTTTAGTCCGAAAAATCTCCACGGCACCTTGTAAATTTTAAAAAGCCACATAAAAAATAGCTTTAAAACCACCATGGTAACGCAGCCCGCGACCAGTCCGCCTCTAAAATAATCAGGTAGCACGCCGCTAAATCTAAGCAGATACGCCAGATAAAACGACGCTACAAATATCGCAATATCAAAGGCTAGAAAAAACGCAAGCCGCTTTAGCTTCGTCGCTTTAAACATTTATAAATTTTCCTTTACGATTTTTACCACTCGCGCAAACTCCTCGTCCTGCATCGCCGTGCCGCTAGGCAGGCAGATACCGCGCGCAAACATCTCCTCGCTAGTACCGTCCGTGAACGCTAGCGCTCCCTCAAACACCGGCTGCATGTGCATCGGCTTCCAAAGCGGACGGCTTTCTATATTTTCCTTGGCAAGCGCCTCTATCACGCGTAGATGCGAGCCTTTTTCTTTAAACAGCGCGGTCGTTAGCCAGCGGTTGCCGCGGGAATTTGCGATTTCAGGCATAAACTCAAGCTCTGGAAGCTCTTTTTTGTATTGTTCAAAAATTTCGCGTTTTTTTATCACGCGCTGCTCGAGCACCTCCATCTGCGCCGTTCCGATCGCGCCCAAGACGTTGCTCAGGCGGTAGTTGTAGCCGTAGTCTTTGTGCTCATAGTGTAAAAAGGGCTCTCTAGCTTGGGTGCTATAAAATCTCGCCTTCTCGACGAGCTCTTTTTCGCCCACCAGCATGCCGCCGCCGCTTGTGGTGATGATTTTGTTGCCGTTAAAGCTATATGCGCCCAGCCATCCAAACGTACCCAGCGCTTTGCCGTTCAAAAATCCGCCCAGCGCCTCGGCCGCGTCTTCTACCACGGCGATGTTTTCCTGCTCGCAGATCTCGCAGATCTCTTTCATCTTTGCCGCCTGTCCATAAAGGTGCGTTACGACAAGCGCTTTTGGCTTTTTAGGCGAGTTTGCGATCGCCTTTTTTAGTAGCTCGGGGCTTAGGTTCCAGCTTTCGTCGTTATCGACGAAGACGGGCGTAGCGCCTTGATAGAGTATCGGGCTAACGGACGCCATGAAGGTAAACGTAGAGGCTAGCACCACATCTCCTGCACCAATACCAAGCACCCTTAGCGCCAAGTGGATCGCCGACGTGCCAGAATTTAGCGCTAGCGCATCTGGCGCGCCCGCGTAGCTTGAGACGCTCGCTTCAAATTTATTCACGTATTCGCCAAGCGGCGCGATATAGTTGCTCTTAAAAACCTCGTTTATGTACTCTTGCTCTTTGCCGCTCATATGCGGCGGACTTAGGAAAATTCTTTGCATTATTATTCCTTAAAGAAATTTACGCATTGTAGCACTTAAAATCTAAATATTTTTATAAAACTCGTTTAAATTTGCTTTTAGGCCGTAGAAAATGGGGATTTTGTTAAATTTTGCGTCAAAACGTATTTTAAAACGGCAAATTTGATGCGGCTAGAGATAGGACTAAATTTTATCTATTTTCTTTTGTCGTTGCGAGCGCAAATTTGACGAGCGGCATTTAGCACTCAAATTTAGCTCAAATTTCGCCTAACTTTAGCGGGATTACCGTAGGCGACGCTACCGTCTGCGATATCTCGTACTACGACGCTGCCCGCTCCGATGACGCAGTTTGCGCCTATTTTTATGCACTGCACTACGCAAGATCCTATGCCTACGTGCGTGTTTGCACCCACGATCACGCCGCCCGCTAACGCCGCGTTTGGGCTAACGTGGGCAAAATCACCGATCTCGCAGTCATGCTCGATGATCGCGCCAGTGTTTATTATCGCGCCTTCGCCTATTACAGCGCGCGCGTTTATGACGGCATTTGGCATCACGACCGCGCCCTCGCCTATTTGCGCGCTAGCGCTTACGACCGCGCTTGGGTGGATCAAATTTACTATGACAAAGCCCGTGTTTTTTACTCTTTCTTGCAGGATGCGTCTGATTTTATTGTCCCCGATAGCTACGATCACGTTCGCTTTTTCTAAGCTCGGGTCAAATTTGAGCACGTTTTTGCCGTCAAATTTGGCATCGTCCAAAAACACGACCTCGCCGTATCCGCAGGCTCTTGCCACGTCCGCTACTACCGCCCCATGCCCGCTAAAGCCGTAAACGTAAATTTTAGTTGCGGCCATTAAATTTCTCCGTTGTGGCCATGCCTTCTTTACTCACGCCGCTTCGTTTTAGCACCTTTTGCACCGTTAAAATCGCGATTTTAACATCCAGCGCAAAGCTAAGCTCGCGGACGTATCTCGCGTCAAATTTAAACTTCTCCGCCCAGCTAATCGCGTTGCGACCGTTTACCTGCGCTAGCCCCGTGATGCCGGGTCTCACGTCGTGGCGGGTCGCTTGCTCGGCATCGTAAAGAGGCAGGTATTCGACCAAAAGCGGACGCGGCCCGATGAAGCTCATATCGCCTTTTAGCACGTTAAAAAGCTGCGGCAGCTCATCAAGGCTAAGGCTTCTAATAGTCTTGCCGATGCCGCTTAGGCGCATCTCGTCGGGCAGTAACTCTCCGTCCGCGCCGCGCTCGTCGCTCATCGTTTTAAATTTGTAAATTTTAAAAATTTTAGCATGCAAGCCCGGGCGCGCCTGCGTAAAAATAACGTCCTTGCTAACCTTAAAATAGATCAAAGCCGCGACGACCGCCATGATCGGCAGCGTCAAAACTATGAGAAAAATCGCGCCGCAAATATCCAGTAATCTCTTAAAAAACGCCCTATACATCGATAAATTTCCTGTAAATTTCCATATATTTCCTAGCGACCGCTCGCTCGTCAAACTCTCGCACCGCAAGCTCCCGCCCGTTTCGTCCCATCTGTGCGGCCAAATTTTCGTCGTTTAGTAAAATTTCTATCTTTGCGGCTAGATCGGCTGAGTTTTTCGCCTCGCAAAGCAGGCCGTTAAAGCCGTTCGTTACGGCCTCGTTACATCCCGCCACGTCGCTAGCAACGACCGGCCTACCCATACTCATCGCCTCTAAAACCGTGCGCGGAAAGCCCTCTTTGTAGCTTGGAAGCGCAAGTAGATAGCTAGCCTTTAAAAGCTCGGGCACGTCGTCTCTAGCACCCAGATACCGCACCGTGCCGCCCGTTAGAAACTTCGCATCCGCCGTACTTTTGTTTCCTTTAAATCCTTCGCCCGCAAATACAAACGCGCAGTCCTCGCGCCCGCGTAAAAGATCAGCCGCCTCGTAAAACTCGCGCACGCCCTTGTGCCACATCGCGCGCGCTATCATCAGCACTATCTTTTTACCGCGCAGATCCTCGCCCAAATTTGCGGCCGGCACGCTATTTTCGTCAAATTTGAGCGTATCCACGCCCACGCTTTTTATCTTAAAAATTTTCTCCTGGGCTATCAAACCGCGGCTCAAAAAATACGCCGGATCGGCCTCGTTTACAAACACGCAGCCGTCGCTCATATTTAGCGCTTTTTTATAAAGCGTCTCGATCGCGGCGCGTACTAGACGGGTTTTTAAGTCGTTATCGATATAAAAGCTGCCAAGCCCCTCGACCAAATTTATCACGCGCTTTATGCCCGCTTTTTTAGCGGCAAAGGTGCCAAACACGTTTGATTTATGCGCCGAGGTTTGCAGTAGGTCTAAATTTAGCGAGCGTAAGATATCGGCGAGCTTTTTTGAGTTTTCAAGCACGGTTAGAGGATTTAGGCTCGCGCGGTCAAGCTCGTATGTCACGCAGTTGAACTCACTTTTTAGCCTATCCGTGTAGTCGCCCTTTGGCGCGATAGCAAAAACCTCGTGACCGAGCCGCTTTAGCTCGCGCATGATCGGGGCGCGGAAAAAGTAAATGCTCATATCAGCGTGACTCAAAAATCCAAATTTAGCCATTTAAAAAACCTCTATCGCAAATTTAGCGGATAACTGCGCCTTGATCAAATTTACCGCCCTCATCTTAGCAACCTATAAATTTTAACCGCGCCGTTTAAAACGACTGGCTCAAACAGCTCTTTGTCGTAGTTTTCGAGTACGAAAAGCTGTATGTACGCCGAGTTTAGCACCGCTTCGTCAAGCACCAAAAACCGCCTGTAATCCTTCATAAAAATAAGATAAATTTTACCGTCCGCATCCATCTCGTGCTTTTTGACGACCAGCTTATCTTTTTCGTCGTAGCTTGTTTCAAAGTACGTATTTACGGATATTTCGCGCTCGCCGATATAGACTTTAGACGCGTCGCCCGATACGCTAAACCCTCCGCCGATATTTATCGTATCGCCGTCCACCGAGTAAGGTTTGCCCGGATAAAATATCGCTCCATACTCCTCGCCGCTGTTTAGATCGAGGTTTGAAAAGCGCAAAACGGCGCTAAAGATATCGATCATGGAGTCAGGCAGATAATAATAAATCTCGCGCGTTTTTTGCGGCGGCTGGAAATCCTTGCTATTTAGCGAATACAAAAATGAATTTACGCTAGTGGCGTTGTAGTCTTTCATCATCTGGTTCAAATTTAACCCGAATCTCTCGCTGAAATTTCGCTCGGTGTATTCGACTTCTAGGCGCGCCATATTTGCCGACATGAGCTGATTGCTAGCTAGCGCAAAGCTCACGGCGAAGTTATCTCTGCCTAGGTGCTTGCCGCCGTCTATGAGGGTCTTGACGTCTGCGTAGTAGCGGATCGGATAGCCGTAGTCCCACCACGCCAGCACGTAGTCCTCGCGCCCCGCGATCTTGTGTAGTTTATCTAGGCTCTCGACCTCGCTTTTGGCAAAGACCGTGCCGACTTTGTAGCCGTAAATATGCTCAAGGCACGGCATCAAAGATAGTGCAGCGATACAAAAGACGCAAATTTTTTCTAAAAGCGCGTGCTTTTTGAGCGAGCTTAGGCCTGAGACCATAAAATAAGCCGCCCCGCAAATAAGCGCCGCCGCCGCAAACGTGGCTAGATATACGCCAAAGCTCGCCTCGCCGTCAAAATTTGGCGCAAAAACGGGAGATTTGCCGCGCAAAAGACTGTAATATTTATCAAAATATAAAAAGAAAAACGCAAAAAACGCCGCTAAACAAACGGTACAAAATTTGTCTAAAATTTTATCTTTTTTAAAAAAACTCACGCAAAGCGCCGCAAAATACCCAAACCCGATCGCCATCGCCGGCACGGAGTAGATCGTAAATCTAAGCCCGCCTTTTAGCGCCAAAAACCCAAGTAGCAGCATCGGAAGCGCGAGCAAAAAGGAGCGAAATTTAAGACAAAGCGCCGCGACTCCGACGAGCGATAAAGCAAAAGTAACGATATGCCCGCTGATACGCTTAGCAAAGGCGTTTATCGACTCGAATTCAAACGAATAATCGCTCATTTCCATTATCGTTTTATTTACGTTATAAAAATGAAAAACCGGCTCGCTACTATCGGAAACCCCGCGAAATATGTAAAATTTAAGCTGAAATAAAATTTGATTTAGCCCGCCGCTAAAGCCAAGTAAACCTACGGCCAGAGCTAGACACGCGGCTACTACGCGCCTGCCCCAGATCTGCGGACGAAATCTCATCGCTAGATAAAGCGCGACCGCAAGAGCGCTTTTAGCGTAAAAATCGATATATGTAAGCGCAACTATCATCAAAATGACAGCCTCGTAATTTAGCGCGTTTTTCCTATCAAAAACCAAAGTATAGAGCAAAAATGCGCCCAGCATGGCGAAATTTAGCGAGTAAGAGCTCGGATACCACCAGTCGTTTATCAGGATAAAAATCGGGATAAAAATGAGATCGTTTACGTTTTTTTTCTGCGCCAGGCGTATCATCGCCCAGACGCTAAACGCAGGTAGCACGATAGTGAGCATATCTGTGTCGTAGTAGCCAGCCATCGTGCGGTTGTAGTAGCTGTTTGCGATACTAGCCAGCAAGGCCGCCGCAAAGCCAACTCCTGGCATCTCATACTCTTTGCCTATCAAAATCACTGGAATAACGATAAGCGAGCTAAAAAACACGCTCATATAAAGCAAAATGCTCTCGAAGCTAAAAGGTAAAATTTGATATAAAAAATACGTAAGTGTGGGCATCGAGCGGCCGTAGTAGCTAAGGTCGTTTGGCTGATGAAAGCCCGCTATCATGTCGCGCGCGCCCTCGGCGAAGGCATAGCCGTCGTTTGTGCTGATCATGAGCTGATCGTTCCAGAAAAAGTGCTGGTATTCGCCTGCCCAGTACACCCAGTATAGCCTACAAACCACGCTAAAAATAAACGCCGCAAGCATCAAAAAACAAGTTTGCTTTGAAAATTTAAATTTGCCAGAGAAGTCCGAAATTTTACTCGACATTTTCACCCTCTAAGTATCCTATGAGTTGCGCCGCGACGGCATTTTTATCAAACTTTATTACGCGGCCATAAGCCTTTTTTTCATAATCTCGCCTCAAATTTTCATCCTCAAGCGCCCGCCTCATCGCCGACTCCATCGCTTTTTCGTCGTCAACAGGCACGAGGATGCCGTATTCATCGTCGCCTAGAAGCTCCCTAGCGCCGCTTTTATGATCGGTGGAGATGATAAATCTCTCGCAAGCAAGCGCCTCTAAAAGTACGTTTGAAAAACCCTCAAACCGCGAAGCGCAAAGGAAACACTGCGCGTTTTTGATAAATTTAAACGGATTTTTATCCGTGCCTAGCAGCTTTACTCGCTCGCCTACGCCAAGCTCGTCGATCAAATTTTGAAGCTCGCCTTGCAAAGGCCCTTTACCAAGGATCCCAAGCGTCGCGCGCTCGTCATTTAAATTTGCGATTATTCTTATTAACATCGCTTGATTTTTACCGCTATCAAGACGCCCGATGTTTAGAAAAAACGGCTTAAATTTATCCTCTAGCGTCTCGTTTGAGAGAGTTTTTATCGCAGCCAAATCGACCGCGTTATATAGCACCTTAGTTTTTGCGGCGTCGCAACCGAAATTTCGCACGAGATCATCGGCGTTTCCCTGCGCGTTAGCAAGGATAAGATCGGCTCTAGGATACAGCGCCTTAACCAAAATTCTATTGGCAAATCCGCTAAGGCCGCTTTTGTAGATGACCGACGGGCAGCTGCGCTCGCTTATCACCATCCGTCCTTTTACTCCGGCGATCCTTGCTAAAAGCGCGATATAACAAGGCCGGTTCATTAAGACAAAATGTAGGTCGATAGCCAAATCGTCGCAAAGTTTTTTATAATTTAAGGCTAAAAACGGAAACAAAAGTCCCAATCGAAAAAGCTTTTTTACGCCGCTTTCATAAGGATCCGAGCGCTCGAGGAAGTGGATTTTTACCGCGCTTGGTATCTCGTAGGCTACGACCTCGCTCATCAAAATGAGATGAACTTCGTATTTTTCGCACAGAGCTGGGAGCAAATTTGAAACCACGCGCTCCGCGCCGCCCGGCCCCATCGAGTAGAGAAAAACGGCTAATTTTTTCATTCGCCGTGCGTTTTTTTGTATATCCAAACGCGAATTTTAGTTAAAAACAAAATCATCGACTTTGGAAACGGGCTTAAAATCAGCATCGCAAGCGCTTCTTTTGTAAATTTAAATTTGAGGCTTTTAAAAAGATATTCGTACATTTTTTTGTATTCGCCGCCAAATTTGGCATAGTACGCCGCCATTTTGTATAGGATCGCGATGTGAGCATCGTTTACGTGGAATTTTGGCTCGGCCGAATTTGCCCCGTTTGCGGTAGCTTGAGCGTTTTTCTCGGCGATCTTTTGCAAAATGAGCTCCGCAGTCATCGCGTAGCCTTTCATTATGCAAAGCGGGCGTTTAAACGAGTTTATCGTGACGCTGTCGCTGCGGTGAAAGCGGTAAATACGCACTGCGTCGTGCAGATAGTAGGCAGGAAGGTCAAAAAGATAGATCCAAAGCGTATTTTCGCTACCGTAAAGCCTCTTTTCAAAACGCCTCTGACCGATGGCGTCGCGGCGAAACATTATCAAAAACTCGCCCGTTATCTTGCCGTCGTAGTAGTCCTGCGGCGAAATTTCCCCGCTTTTATTTAGTCCAAATCCCGAAAATTTCGTCGTCGGCTCGCCGTCAAGCTCAAAATAACAGTTCGCCCAGACGCTAGCATACCCCTGCTCTAGTACGGCCGCCATTTTGCTTATGGCGCCTTCTATCAGCAGGTCATCGTCGTCTAGTATCACGAAAGCATCGCCGCTAGCGTGATCAAAGCCGTTGTTTTTATTGCCGTTTGGGCCGCGGTCGTAGGTTTGGTTTAAGACGTATTTTACGTTGTCAAATTTAGCGACGTAACTTTGCGCAAGCTCGCGCGTACCGTCATTCGAGTTATCGTCGCTGATTATGATCTCTTTATTTTCGTAGTCTTGAGCTAGTGCGCTTTTTAGGGCGGCTTCAAAAAGCTCTTTGCGGTTGTAAGTTGGGATTATTATGCTTACTTTTAGCATTTTAGTTCTTTATATTTTGCGTGATAAAATCCATCCACTTTTGATAAATTTGATCGGTTTTAAAGGCGTTTTTTCGCTCGTTGGCGTTTTTTACCAGCTCTTGCCTAAGCTCCTCGTCGCGCATTAAAAGTTCGATTTTGCTTCCGAGCGCCTTTACGTCGTCTATCGGCACTAAAAATCCGTCCTTACCGTCCTCGATGAGCTCTTTTGCGCCGCTTGTAGCAGTCGCCACCCTAGCGCAGTTAAAAAATACGCTCTCGATTAAAACGTTTGGTAAGCCCTCGGTTTTGGAGCTTGAGACTAGGATTTTAGACCTTTCGTAAAGCGAAGCGACGTCGCTTGTTTGCCCGATAAATTCGGCATCCAGATGAAGTTGTTCGTGCGCGATAAGCTCTAGCCTTTGCCTCTCTTCGCCCGCACCCGCTATCACGATTTTCCACTCTTTTAAAAGCTCTTTATCGACTAGGCTCATGGCCTTTAAAAATACGTCGCAACCTTTAAGCGAGATGAGACGACCGACGAAAAGGATGATATTTTCCTTCGGCAAGCCCTGCTTTTTGGCTTCAAACATAGGATTATACATCACGGTTTTATTTTTTACGAAGCTATAGTATTCGTAGTCCTCTTTTGTTAGCACCGTGAGTCCGCTAGCTAGCGGATAGAGCATGCGGCGCAAAAATAGCCAGCCGCGCCCTTTGAAAAAATCGGCGCTTGAATGCTCGCTGATAAAAAGCGGCTTGTTTATAAACAAATTCGACAAAATCACGTTGATATTGGTGCTATCCATAGAGGAGATAACAACGTCAAATCCGCCGTTTTTGATCAAATTTCGCTGATAAAAAAACTTTTTCACGCGCCTGATTAAATTTGCGAAAAAGCCCTTTTTTACCATCGGAAAAGGCAGATCGATCAGCTTTATCCTCTCGTCTAGCTCGTAAAACGGCGGTTTGGTGTCAAATTTTAAAAGCGTTACGTCGTGAAATTTCGCAAAATAGCTCGCTAGCAAGCTCATCACGCGCTCAGCGCCGCCTGCTTGCAGTGTCGAAATTATAAATAAAACCTTCATTCTCTCTCCAAATTTTAATCAATGCGTGAAAATTTAATAAATCTTCAAAATTATTGATTTTATAAATTTTGAGCTTTATAATCGCTTAGTTTCTTATCTTTTAAATATCCGCTCATAGCCTAAAATTGCCGCTTCAAGGCGCGTTGCGGCGACATATTTTAAGCTGTTTAGGCGAGCTAGCGGGGAGACTTTTACCTGCGCTCTTTGCACTCGCTCGGCTTGGATATTTGAGTCTGTTAGATCGATCGGATGTGCGAAGATATCGCTAAAATACATCTTTAAGCCGTTTTGCAAAAGCAAAATCCGCCAAAAATCAGCCACGCAAAGCGCCCTTTTGTGCGTTTGCAAAACCGTTTCCGCCGCGCGCCTATCAAGCACGTAAGCAGCCGCTCGGTAAATCGTGCCGTAAGAGCGCTTTGAGACTAGCCAAAAATCATCTTCTAGTTTTTTACCAAATGCGCTAAATCGCCCATCTAGCCCGTCCTGCGCGCCACAGATGAGAGCCGAACCAGCATCCATCTTTGCAGCCTTTTCAAACGCCTTTTTCACGCCGTCCTCGTCTCCGATAACGTCGTCTTCTAAAATGAGCGCAAATTTGGCGTCGCTTTTTAAAAACTCCTCGTAAGCGCGCACGTGAGAGAGCGAGCAGCCGACCTCGGACGGGCTTAGTAGCCTGCCGTAAGCCTCAAGGCTAGCTAGCGCGTAGCCGTAGTACTCCTTTGCGCTCATAGCCCTGCCGTCGGTCGCCTCGACGAGCTTAAATTCGCCGTAATTTTTAAACCGCTCTTTTAGCTTTTGCCTGCGCGCCTCGTCGCTTTTTAGCGAGA
>CAUSAR010000045.1:0-16262 GCA_963529735.1 uncultured Campylobacter sp. | reverse complement strand
CTATCCATCACCTTGCCGCTTTTTAGGTCGTTTGCGATGTCGCTTGATGCGCGCTCCTGATCTCTCGTGTAGGCAAAGCCCGCGTTTTGCAAGAAATTTAGATACTCCGCATCGTCTTTTTCGATGATTTCGCCGCGGATTAGCTCGCGCTGGGCGGCTAGTGAAATAATCTTTGAGGCGATAACAAAAAGCTTGGCTCTAACTTTTTCTTTTATCTTGGCGAAATTTGCCTTGCCCAGGCGGTCTAAAACCGCGATACTGCCGCTGCTTGCGACGTATCTATCGATCAAATTTAAATGCTCGACGGGCAAAAGTAACTTGTCCTCGTTTTGATAAACGATCACGACGAACTCGCGCGTCCTACCTAGCACCGTTAGCTTTTCAAGCCCCGTAAATTTACCGATGCCGTACTCCTCGTGCACGACGTAGTCGCCGGCTTTTAGCTCGTCGATGACTAGGCTAGGCTTTTTAGCGCGCTTTTTCTTTTCAAATTTATTTAGCGAGACGATGATCTCGCTTGGTGAAACCAAATTTAACGCAGCCTGGGTTTGCACGAACTCGACGTTTTGATATTCGCTTAAATTTAATGCGTTAAAAAGCCCCTCGTTGCGCGCTAAAACCTTGATTTTTTTATTTTTATTTAGCTCGAAAAAATCAGCGTTTGGAGTTACGCTTAAATCTTTATAAACTTTAGCCGCGGGCAGTACGGGCAAATTTGCCACCTCGCCCAAATCGCGCTCAAAGCCGTCAAATTTTTTCGTTAAAACCGTTTTAAATTCGCGCGTATAGTCGATAAATCCATCTATCGCCCAAAATCCGAGCGTCTTTAGGTCGCTGATTAGCGCGTCCGTTTGCATATCTTTTATTTTTTCGGAGGTTTTTTCAAACTCGGCCTCGCCCAGAGCAGCGATAAAAGGCGAAATTTCAACGCTTTTTAGCTCGATTTTGTTTGAAATTTGCGTTTGCGTGCTGTAGTGCCTGATGCTCTCTATCTCGTCGTCAAAAAGCAAAATGCGGTTTGGCTCCTGCGCGCCGACGCAAAAAACGTCGATGATCTCGCCGCGCACGCAAAACTCCCCCTCGCTCTCTACGATATCAACCGCCTCGTAGCCAAAGCGCAGTAGCTTTTCGGCTAGCTCTTTGGGGTCGATTTTGTCGCCGAAATTTAGCGTTAGCTTTTGTAGATGCTTTTTGCCCGGAAGTTTGTTTAGAACCGTGCAAACGGGGCTGATAAGAACTTTTTTACCCTCAAATTCGTAAAATTTAGCTAGCTCGGAGGATAGCTCAAAAAGCTCGGCGCTAAAGCTGCGCAGATCATCGCCCTCGCGCGCTCTAAAATCAGGCAACCTAAAGGCCTTAAGCCCGGCAAATTCCGCCGCGCTAAGAGCTGCGATGGCTTCCTTATCGTCCTCGCAAACAAGTAGCTGCGCATCGCCTCCGTTTAAAAAATACTCGTAAATCTCACTTTGCACCGCGGTACCTTTTTAGGAAGGCTTCCACGAGGTAAAACGACCCGAACGCCAGATACTCCTCGTCCGCGCGCACGTCCGTAAAGTCGGCAAACTCCATATCAAGCTGGCGCAAAGCCTCTTTCACCTGCGCAGTCGCAAGCTCGCGGCCCGGCGTCTCATACTCGATGATGTAGGTTTTTTTAACGATCGGTTTGATGGCCTTTAGGACGGCTTTTATGTCCTTGTCGGCAAAGGCGTTAAAGATCAAATTTAGCTTTTTGCCCTCAAATCTTTTCACGAGAGCCTGCGCCGCCATCTCGTTGTGCCCGACGTCTATAGTGACGTTTGGCGCGATCTTTTCGCAGCGTCCGTTTAGATCTAGCGCACCCAAATTTGCTAAATTTAAACTAAATCCAAGCTCCTTAAAGGCCGAAGAGCTGAGAGTCAAATTTGAGCGCAAAAACTCGGGTAAACCAAATTTTTCCGCGTAAATTTTAATCTCATTTTTATCATCGTCGCTTAAATTTTGGGACGCAAATTTGAGAGACGCGCCTTTTTTGGCGGCGATCCCTCTAGCGATACCGGCGCAAAGCTCGTTCATATCGTCGTTCATTAAAGCAGTGTCCGCCATCGCGTTAAATTTAGTCGTCGCGATCTTCTCAAGCGTATCGCCCAGTAGCGCAGTGTGATCAAAACCGATCGGAGTAAAGAGGCTAAGACGCTTGTCAAATACGTTCGTAGCGTCAAATTCGCCGCCTACGCCAGCTTCGCAGACGAAAAAGTCGCACCCCTCAAAAAGCGGAGCGCAAAGCAACGTCGCGTACTCGAAATACGAAAGCGAGCGCGCGATCTCGGGGGGCAGAATTTTAATCAGCCTCTCGTGAGCCGTCTCGAGCGCGTCCGCGCTAGCTACGGCGCCATTCATCCAAAATCTCTCGCGAAACTCGAAAATATGAGGACTCGTATAGTGCCCGACGCTATGGCCGCGCGCAAGCATCTGCGCCAAAAATCGCCCCGTGCTGCCCTTGCCGTTCGTGCCGATGATATGGATGATTTTTGGTATTTTAAACGCGTCTTGCACAAATTTAAAGGTGTTTGGCATGCGCGCGCGGTTGATTTCCTTATAAAAAAGGGGTTTGTTTTCTAAAAAATATTCTAGTTTCATTAAATTTTAGGCATCACCTGATCTCTGCCGTTTTGCTTAGCCTGATATAGCATTTTATCCGAAGCTTCTAATACGGCTGCTTGACTTTGATTTTGGCTACGTATAGCAACGCCGCAACTCACCGTAACGTTAATGCGTTCGTCTTTGTATAAAAATTTGGAGTTTTTTAGCACATCGCGCACCTTATCCGCAAACTCTATACTCTGCGCTATATCAAACCCCGGCAACAACACCACAAACTCCTCGCCGCCGTACCTAGCGACGAAATCGGCTTCCCTGGAGTTGCCCCTAAGCACCCTTCCTACGCTTGCTATTATCACGTCGCCGGCGTCGTGGCCGTATACGTCGTTTATATTTTTAAAATGATCTATGTCAAAAAAACACACGGCGTAGTCGGCATTTTGTTGTAAAAAATCAACCTCCAACCGCCCAAGCTCTTCCATTAGTGCTTTTTTTGTCGCAGTTTTAGTTAAAAAATCCTCTTTGCTCTCGGCTTTCGCGCTTTCTAGCTCTACTTCCAGCTTGCTCACTTTTGCTTGTAGCTCTTTTATAGTTTGCTGGTCGCTTAGCATCTGCTCACCCAATTGCTTAACCTCGACATCTAGGGTATCGGCGATATTTTTTAACTTATCCCTGATCACCTCAAAGCTATCTTCGTTTAAATTTATCGAATTCAGATCGTTTTTGATAAACTGCATCTGGCTCGAGCTCTTAGAAGAACTGCTGATTAGGCTTGCTATTTGCTCGTTTATGCCGTCCAAAACTTTATCTAGCGCTCCAACTTTCGTCGAAATCTCAGCCCTATCAAGCTCGATACGCTTTTTGGTCAAATTTTCTATATTTTTTCTAACCGAGAAATCTTCTAAAAGCTTTGGATCGCTTTTTAAAATTTTATTTACTTTTTCTATCTCGCCGTCGATTTTATCGGTAATAGAAGGTCTTAGCATATCCGATACGAGCGGAACTAGTTTTTCGCAAGCCTGCTCTTTCGTCAAAACATCCTCAAGCTCAGCAACGATATCTTTTAAGTCACTAAAATTTTTAACGCCGTAAATGCCCAATCTTTTCAAAAAACTATCGTCGTAATCGGTTAAAAAATCGAACCATTTATCTTTTATTCTATCTATAGCTTGCGCATCTAGTCTTCTATTTAGAGCTTCCGAGCTTGCTTCGGCTAAATTTTTAGCATTTTTATTATGTAGCGAAGCTACGGCCTGAAAAACTTTTTTATTCATAGCTACGAGCGCATTTATTAGTTTTGGATACTCGGCAAGGCCGGGCGAATTTAGCCTAGCCGCCATAAAAGCAAAAAGCTCGTCCAAGTTTCTTACGTTTTTTTGTTTTAGTTGCGCCTTAAGCTCATCGTTTAGGCGAGCCGAGTATTTTTCAAGCTTCTGGCAATCAGGCACTATTACTCCGTTTTTTTTCGCTATCTCGCAAAAAACCTCGGCATAGTTATCCGGAGTTAGCATGAGCCCGCGCTCTTTCATGGTCTGGATTGATTCTTTTATGACTTGGCTGACGCTAGTCGCCATTTTCTAGCCCTTTTACCGCAAGCACGGCGATATATTCGTCAAAAGCCTCCTGCGAAGCCTCTTTTATAGCGTTATACTTTTCGTTCTCGCTGATAACACCGTCGGCAAATCTAGTATCCCTTACCTTTTGCGAAACGGTGAAGTCGTGCTCGCCCGAAGTCGTCACCAATAGCATTTTGCCGCCTTTTAACTTAGTGTCGAAATTTAGCGTTAGTATCGCTTTATACGACGTCACATAGCCGTTTTCATCATATAATAGCGCTTGATAGTTGAGCGATTTGATCGAGACGGTTATGGTGGTTGGCTCGTTTTTATCGTAGCTTATGCGTTTGCCCAGCCTTGTTACAATACCCTCTAGTACGCTATCTTTGATCCAAACGCTGTTTTTAGGCTCTTCTTTGCTTATTAGCACATTTACGTATACACGATCGCCCATTATGTCGTTCGTAATCTTTGAGACGGGCTTATAACCACATCCAACCAAGATGAAAGTCGCCAAAAGTAGTAAAATTTTTATCTTCACGATTTAGCCTTTTATTACAAAATTTACGAGTTTGCCGTTCACGTAAATTTGTTTGATTATTTCTTTTCCTTCTAGCCATTTAGCCGCGCTTTGTCTAGCTAGAGCCAAGACCTCGTCCTCGCTCGCGCTGCTTGGCACTTCAAATTCGCCGCGCCTTTTGCCGTTAACGGTAATAGCCAAATTTAAGCTATCTTTTTCGAAAACCTCATCCAAAATTTCTATTTTCGTAAAATTTGCCCTGCCAAATAGCCTCTCGCTAAGCTCATTTGCAACATGCGGCACGATAGGCTCGAGCAAATTTAAGATGATAAAAAACGCTTCTGCCATCACATCCTGATTATCCTGCGCATTTACCGCGTTTAGAGCCTCCATGCAAGCAGCGATTAGGGTATTAAAGGTAAAATTTTCCTCATAAACATCGTTTGATTTTTTAAGCGCTTCGTAAACCTTCATACGCGCGTATTTTTCTTCTTTGCTCAAATTTGCGTGCACTATCTGCGGGATTTGCGTACATTTTTTGACATTTGCGCTTCGTTCGTATAATCGGTTTAAAAATCTAAACGCGCCCTCAACCGCACTATCGTTCCACTCAAGCTCCTTTTGCGGAGGCGCGGCAAATAGGATAAAAAGCCTCGCCGTATCGGCACCGTATTTGCTGATGATGTCGTCAGGATCAACCACGTTGCCCTTGCTTTTGCTCATTTTTTTGCCGTCTTTTAACACCATACCTTGAGTGAGCAGTCGCTCAAACGGCTCGTCGTCTCTGAGGTAGCCTAGATCTCTCAAGGCCTTTTGGAAAAATCTCGCGTAAAGCAGGTGCAAGATCGCATGCTCGATACCGCCGATGTACTGATCCACATTCATCCAATAATTCACGCTTTTAGCGTCGAATGCACGATCCTGCCAAGTTTTTTCGTCGCTAGCGTATCTAGCAAAATACCAGCTACTCTCAAAAAACGTATCCATCGTATCGGTTTCGCGCACAGCCTCACCGCCGCATTTTGGGCATTTGACGTGTTTCCAGCTCTCGTGTTTATCGAGTGGATTTCCCTCGCCTGTTATCCGCACATCATCAGGTAGCGTCACAGGCAGATTTTCGATCTTTTCAGGCACGACGCCGCAGCACTTGCAGTGCACCATAGGTATCGGCGCGCCCCAGTAGCGCTGCCTAGAGATGCCCCAGTCGCGGATTTTAAAATTTACGACCCGTTTGCCGATTTTATCTGCTTCAAATTTTTCTATGATTTTTAGTTTTGCCTCTTCGCTACCTAGTCCGTTTATGAGCGGCGAATTTATAGATATTCCGTACTCAGTTAGCGCCTTGCCGCCCTCAAATTCGCCCTGCGCAGGCTTAACCACCCACTTTATCGGTAGGTCAAATTTACTCGCAAACTCGTAATCGCGCTCATCGTGAGCCGGAACTGCCATAACCGCGCCACTACCGTAGTCCGCCAGGACGAAATTTGCCACCCAAACCGGAACTTTTTCTCCGGTTAGCGGGTGCATGACGTTTATGCCCAAAAACAGTCCGTCTTTTTCGCTAGCTTGGCGTTCGCGCGGACTTTGATTTAAAATTTTTCTGATTCTCTCGGCTTTGGCCGCCTCAAGCTTGCTGCCGTCAAGCAGCCTTTTTACGATCTTGTGCTCAGGCGCCAAGGCTGCATAGCTAACGCCGTAAATCGTATCAGGGCGCGTAGTAAATACCTCAAAACCCTCTATCTGCTCGCCGCCTTCTAAAATTTGCTTCGACTCCTCGTCAAGCTCAAATTTAAACTCCAAGCCAAAGCTCTTGCCGATCCAGTTCTCCTGCATCGTGAGCACTTGAGACGGCCATTTGCCCTCAAGGCGCTTTAGGTCGTCCAGTAACTCCTGCGCGTAATCAGTGATCTTTAGGTAGTAGCCAGGTAGCTCGCGCTGGATGACGGCATTACCGCATCTCCAGCAGCATCCGTCCTCGACCTGCTCGTTAGCAAGCACGGTTTGGTCGTATTCGCACCAGTTCACGACCGCACTTTTGCGGTAAACCAGACCTTTTTCATACATTTTGATGAAAAACTCTTGCTCAAATTTAGTATAAAGCGGATCAGAAGTCGCAAATTCGCGCTTTTTAGAAAAGCTAAGCCCCAGCGTCTCAAGCTCGCCGCGCATATAGTCTATATTTTCGTAAGTCCAAATTTTAGGATGGATCTTGTGCTTTATCGCCGCATTTTCCGCAGGCATACCAAAGCTATCAAAGCCGATCGGATGAAGGACGTTGTAGCCGCGCTTGCGGTAGTAGCGAGCCAAGGCGTCGCCGATGGTGTAGTTTCTCACGTGTCCCATATGGATGCGTCCGCTAGGATATGGAAACATGCTTAGGATATATTTTTTAGGCAGACTATAGTCGTCTTTCGGTTCAAATTCGCCGTTTTTACTCCAAATTTCTTGCCATTTTTTCTCTATTTTTGCCGGCTCGTATTTTAAATTTTCACTCATTTTTACTCCTAAAATTCTTCTTGCGCCTTGCCGGACTCGACCAAAACAAGCGCCAAAGAAAAGACGTTTGCTATCGCGGCGCCGATCGCTAGCGAATACGCCATGTGCGCGTTGCCGTTTACCTGAAGTAGCACAAAAGCCGGAATAAGGTGCAAGTCCGCCACTAGCGAGCTGGCAAAAAGCTCGGCGGCAAAGACGTTTTTGACGCCGATTTTTAGCAGCGTCGAGATCACGTTTACGCTCGCCGCTATAAAAAGCGCAATCTCGTTTTTGTCATACAAAAATCCCGCCGTCGTCGTTAGGCTCATGAGAGCGAAAAAAATATAAACAACCTTACCCCAGTTCATCGCCTCTCCTTATATAGCGCCTTTTTCAAACATCTCTCGCTGCTTTTGCTTCTCTCTTTGAGCGCGCGCCTTTTCGGCCTCCGTCGCGCGGTATTTCTCTACGCTAAATTTAAACCATAAAAGCATAGGCGCGGCAACGAATATCGAGCTAAGCGTACCGATGACGATGCCCACTATCAGCGCCAAAGAAAATCCGTGTATCATATCTCCACCGAACAAAAATAGCACGACTACCGTGATGAGTGTGGTGCCCGATGTAAGTATCGTCCTGGTTAGCGTCGCGGAAACCGATTCGTTTATTATCGTATCAAGATGCGTACTCTTGCTGCTTTTGATATTTTCTCTGATACGGTCAAAAACGATAATCGTATCGTTTAGCGAGTAGCCCACGACCGTAAGGATCGCCGCGAGAGTGTCCAAATTTACGTCGATAGTAAAAAAACTGATCGCACCCATCGTGATCACGACGTCGTGAATCTCCGAAGCAACCGCCGCCATCGCAAATCTCCACTCGAATCTAAACGCGATGTAGATCAAAATGCCAACAAGCGAGATCGCAAGCGCCATCACGCCTTTTTCGCGTAGCTCGTCGCCGACCTTTGGTCCGACCACGTCCGTACGGCGGATCTCAAATTTGCCCGTATCTTTTAAAAGCTCGGCTACGCTAGCTCCGACGTCGCTACCTAAATTTGAGCTTGCTCCCGAAAATCTAATCGTAACTTCTTCTGCCGAACCAAATTCCGTAACGCTCGCATTTTTATAGGCTTCGTCTTTTGCCAAAGCCGCGCGAATTTTATCTAGAGAGACTGCACTATCGTATTTCACCTGAATGAGCGTACCGCCCGAAAAGTCGATACCGTAGTTAAAGCCTTTCGTCGCCATCAAAAAAAGCGAACCGAAAAATAGTACGGCCGAGACGGCTAGCGCGATGTAGCGCTTACTCATAAAATCATAAACATGTGCCTTTGAGAAAAATTGCATTTATACCCTTTTATAACCGAACCAAAACCGCGTGTTGCCGCTTTTTTCTATTTTATTTATAATCGTATCAAACATACCGTGAGTACCCAAGATCGCCGTTATCATCGAAGCGATGATACCTATGCCCATCGTTACGGCAAAGCCCTTGACAGGTCCAGTACCGTAGGCGTAAAGTACGACCGAGGTAATAAGCGTGGTCAAATTTGAGTCTATGATCGCGCTCATCGCGTTCTCATAACCTTTTTTCACGCTAGTTGCGATGCTAGCTCCATCGCGCAGTAGCTCTCTGATACGCTCGTTTATGATGACGTTAGCATCGACCGCCATACCGATAGTTAGCACTATACCAGCCATTCCAGGTAGCGTTAGAGCAGCGCCGAACATCGCCATCACGGCGACCAGTATCAAGATATTTGCGACAAGCGCGATATTTGCCAAAATGCCGCTAAATCCGTAATAAGCTATCATAAACAGTACCACCAAAACCGAAGCCGACGCAAGCGCGATCATAGATTGTTTTATACTATCCGCGCCAAGACTTGGTCCTACGCTTCGCTTTTCTAGCATTTTTACGGGAGCCAAAAGAGCGCCGCTTCTAAGAGCGATGGCTACGTCGTGAGCCTCCTCTACGCTAAATCCGCCGCTTATCTGGCCGCTTCCACCGCCGATTCGCTCGTTTATCGAAGGAGCCGAATACACCTTGCCGTCAAGCACGATAGCTAGTCGCTTGCCTACGTTTGCGCCGGTAAAATCACCAAAAATTCTAGCTCCCTCAGCATTTAGAGTAAAGCTGATGATAGGCGCGTTCGTGCGCTGATCAAAGGCCACTCTAGCGTCCGTTAGCATCGCTCCGTCAAGGACAGGGATGTTTTTTACGACGTATTTTATCTGAGCATTTTTGACGTCCGGATAGATGATGTCGCCGTAGCTCTCAGCCTCGGCCTCGCTCATCGAGTTTGCCTGCGACTGGCGCTTTTCATCGACGGCCATTAGCTGGAGGTGTGCGGCTTTTGCGATGAGATCGCGAGCGCGCTGCTCATCGGCCGCCGTTTTGATGCCCGGAAGCTCGACTAGGATATTATCCTTGCCCTGCCTTGCTACCGTCGGCTCTGCTAGACCGAACTGATCGAGGCGGTTTCTGATCGTTTCGACTGCTTGGTTTATCGCGTATTCGATAGTTTCGGCCTTCTCGGCGTCGGTTAAGCCGACTGAGTATTTTAGACCCTCTTTTTGTACGTTAAGACCCTTGATATCTTTTAGCATGCCGTCGATTTTAGCGGCTTCGTCTGCGTCTAGTAGCTCAAAGTCCACCTTATCCTCGCGGATCTTAAAGCTATCGATCAAAACGTCCTCTTTTTTCGCAAAATAGTTCACGCTAGCGGCGATCGACTTGATCTTTGAGTGCACGGCCTCCTCGGTCTCAACACCAAGAAGCATATGAAGTCCGCCCTGCAAATCAAGACCTAGACTGATTTTAGATCCGCCTAGCTTGTCCGTAAAAGACGGCGCGGAAAAGATAATGCCAAAAATCAAAGCCAAAGCAAAGATGATCAGCCTATACGTTATTTTGCCGTTACGCATTTGCTTTCGTCTCTGTTTTTTCTATTTTTCTCGCGACGAATTCGCGTGAAACGCGCACGATTACGTCGTCGTTAAGCTTAACTCTGATAAAATCCTCTTCCGGTTTTATCACCTCGCAGATTAGTCCGCCGCTAGTTATGATCTTGTCGCCTTTTTCGAGTGCGGCTAGCATTGCGGCATGAGCTTTTTGCTGTTTTTGCTGCGGTCTGATAACCAAAAAATAAAATATCGCGAAAAGCACGACTAGAGGCAGTAATGAAGCTACGAAATTTCCTTCTTGCATGGGGTTCCTTAATAAAAAAAATTTTAAGCCCTTATTTTAGCACTAAAATTATAATAAAAGCCTTTGTCGGCGCGATTTTAATCTCAAATTTTATACTGGCCGATGTTTTAGGCGGCGAAATTTTAAATTTTATCTCGCCGTTTTTTGCGATCGCGGGCTTTTATTTTCTGCTCAAATTTGACCGCCGCGGCTTTTTTTGGACAGGATTTTTTATAGGGATTTCGTGGTTTTACTGGATCAGCTTTAGCCTCGTTTATTACGAGCTTAGCTACATCATCCCGCTTGAGATTTTAGCTATCGGGATCATCTACGGCACGCTGTTTTTGATAGCTGGCATCCCAGCTCAAATTTGGCTAAAGGCTTTGCTGCTTATTTTAGTTTCAAACATCCATCCATTCGGCTTTAACTGGCTAAATTTAGAAGCCGTTTTTGTGCCGGGTATTTTTGCGCCAAATTTGCTCGCCCTTGCGTTTATTTTCGCCGCGATTTTGTGCCTGTTTTACGTCAAAAACCGCCTTAAATTTATCGCTTTTGTAGCGCTTTTAGCATGCGCCGTTCAATACGATACGCCAAATTTTAAAACCTTGCCTTTTGAGATCAAGCTCGCAAACACCGAAGTGCCGCAGGAGCTAAAGTGGGCCAAGCAGCTAAAAAACGAGTTTATAAATCAAAATTTAGCCGTCATAGACGAGGCTATAAATGCGGGATTTAGGGCCGTTATTTTGCCTGAGAGCGCCTTTCCCGTTTATATGACGCACGAGCGAAATCTCATCTCCGAACTGCTAGAAAAATCACAAAAGATCGCTATCGTCGCAGGCGCGCTAGCTCGCGAAAACGGCACCAACTACAACTCGGCGTTTTTCTTTGACCGCGGTAAGGTGTGGCGGCTGGATAAATTTATCCTCGTGCCTTTTGGCGAGGAGATTCCATTGCCAGCGTTTGCTCGTGATTTGATAAATAAAATATTTTTCGGCGGCGCGAAGGATTTTGAAACGGCGAGTGCTCCTAGCGACTACGAGATAGAGGGCGTAAAAATCAGAAACGCGATCTGCTACGAAGCGACGCGGGACGAGCTATTTGAGGGCAAATTTGACGTAATGATCGCGGTTACTAATAACGGCTGGTTCGTGCCTAGCACCGAGCCCTTTTTACAGCGAAATTTACTCAAATACTATGCGACGAAATACGGCAAAGCAATCTATCACAGCGCAAACGGCTCGCCGTCTGAGATAATCACGCCAAAGCAAGGCTTGCTCGATAAATTTTCCAGATAAATTTGCTAAATTTAGGCGTTTTTGCGTTTGTAGAATACGGCTAAAATAGCCGCTACCATATAGATAATAAAAGCCGCCACGCCGCACAAAACGCAAAAATCAATACACATCTGCCAAAACAGTTCGCCTGGAGATTTTAGCACCCATTCGTATTCAGACGAGTATCTTGGATTGCGATAACCGATATAAGTGCCGTTAAAGTCCAAATTTATCATCAATACCGTAGCAAAAATACCAAAAATAGAAACAAATGCTCTGCTTACGACACTTTGTTTTTTTACGGCCTTTGCCATGGCGAGCCTACCGGCCCTATGACACAAAAAGCAACCCATGTAAACAACAAGCGTGATGACCTTGACAACCCCCATATAAGCGATATAAAGTGCGGCTTTTTGAGTAAAGTCGGTATGAGAAAAGGCTCTCTCAACGGCCGGGTAAATTTTGAGCATAGCTTCCACGAAATCCCTGGCCAAAGACGAGCGAGCCAGCACGTCAAAAGGCAATGCAAAAATGCCTAGCGCGCAGATAAAATAAAACGGGCAAAGCCCGAGCAAAACGAGTCCGAACGTCTTGTTTTTGCCATTTTGGTTTGCTTCTGTTTGCATCTTAATTCTCTTTAAATTTTGTCGCGCGTTTTTGAAGCAAATTTAAGACGTAAAGCGGGGCGAAATTTCATACGAAGCCTTAAATTTTAGGGCAAATTTAAGCCCGCGTTAAATTTAGCGGGCTTGAGGATTTATTTAATCAAAGCCTTGAAGGTATCAATCGCGTCAAGCTTTTCCCACGGATATTTGGCGTTTCCGACTTGACCTTTGGCTGCTACTTTAGCGTATAAAAACGTATCCTTGCCAGGTTTATCCAGGCCGAATTTATTCGTGATCCAGCGCGGAGTGAGGGCGAAATTTTCGCTAACGAAATTTGACAGCATATCGTCGTTTACGCCAGCGATCTGCGTGCCCATCGTATCGACGCTCACAGAAGTTGGCTTTGCCATACCGATAGCGTAGCTTAGCTGAACGATGCATTTTTTAGCAAGGCCGGCCGCGACGATGTTTTTAGCTATCCAGCGCGCTGCGTAAAGACCGCTGCGATCGACCTTGGTGTAGTCCTTGCTGCTTTGCGCGCCGCCGCCTATCGGGCTATATCCGCCAAAGCTATCCACGATGAGCTTGCGGCCGGTTAGTCCGCTGTCGTGAAGCGAGCTGTGATTTACGTAGCGGCCGGTCGGGTTGATGTAGATGAGCGTTTTACTTTTATCGTAAAGACTCTTTGGTAAGCCCGCATCGTCGATCAGAGTTTGCACTAGAGCGCGCAGCTCCTCTATCTTCATCGTCTCGACGCAAGGGGCCGAAACAACGATAGTGTGGATGCTTTGAGGTTTGCAGTTTTCAAAGTTATCTTTGGTGCCGTAGTCTACGGTAACCTGAGTTTTTATATCGACGCCCAGTTTATCGGGATTGGCTTTAGCAAATTTATAAACCTTATCGCAAAGCATCCTAGCGTAGGTTATGGCTGCTGGCATATACTCGTTTGCTTCGCAGCTAGCAAAGCCAAACATTATGCCCTGATCGCCTGCTCCTATCTCGCCGCCTTCTTGATCGACGCCTTGATTTATATCCGCACTTTGTTGATTTACGCAAACTTTTATCTCGATGTCGTCTGGATGCAGGCACTGCTCTTTAGTAAATTTAGACTTGCCGTCGTAGCCGATTTTGGCTAGTGCGTTTTTAACGATCGCCTCGTAGTCTTTAAAACTTAGCTTAACCTTAGAGTTTATCTCGCCGCCTATTATAATGTTTTTACCGGCGACGAAAACTTCGCTAGCGACGCGGCCGTTTGGATCTTGCATCAAGATCGTATCTACGATACTGTCGGCGATGATGTCGGCGCATTTATCCGGGTGACCCGGGCTCACAACCTCTGAAGTAAATAAATACATGCTTTTCCTTTATGAAAATTAATCTCGCAATTGTAACATTTCATAATAAAATTCAAATTAATCTCGCTCAAAGCTTGTAAATTCCGCGTAAATTCGGCTATAATCCTAAACTAATATTAAATTTTAAGGCAAGGACACTAGAATGTTTAGCAAACTGGCAAAAAGGTTCGCCGACGGAAATTTGATCATTCAAATTTTAATCGGCATAGCTCTAGGTGCCGTTATCGGCTTTTGGACGCACTATCAGGCGGCTCCTTATAACGAGCTAATCGCAAAAGGCGTGAGCGACGCAGCGCAATTAGCCGCAGCAAAAAAAGACCTAACCGACGTAGCAAATTCCGTCGCAAACTCTATCGCCGTTTTGGGCAACCTCTTCGTCGGAGCGCTTAAAGCTATCGCGCCTATCCTAGTTTTCGTACTAGTTGCGACATCTATCATCGTAAAGGAATTCGGCCATGCAAAAGGCATGCAAAAGGTAATTACGCTCTACCTAGTCGGCACTTTTCTAGCCGCCGTGGTTGCGGTCGTAGCAAGCTTTCTTTTCCCGATGGAGCTCGTGTTAAAAGGCGTCGAGAGCGCAAATATGAGCGCTCCGCAAGGTATCGTGGACGTCTTAAAAGACCTCATCTTTAAGATGGTTCAAAACCCTATCACCGCGCTATCTAGCGGCAACTACATCGGCATCATCACTTGGGCCGTCGGCGGAGGTATCGCGATGAGATTTTGCACGCAAGAAACTAAAAAAGTATTTCAAGACGTCAGCGACGGAGTGACTAAAATCGTTAGATTTATCATCCGCTTGGCGCCGTTTGGTATCTTTGGTCTAGTTACTATCAGCATCCACGAGACGGGATTTGAAGCGCTTGCGGGCTACCTAAAACTAATCCTTGTTCTAGTAGGTGCGATGGCTTTCGTGTCCTTCGTCGTTTACCCTGCGATGGTGTTTGCGGTTACTAAGAAAAACCCTTATCCGCTAGTGATGACTTGCGTGAGAGAGAGTGCGGTTACGGCGTTTTTCACTCGCTCGTCTGCGGCAAATATCCCGGTAAATATGGCGCTTTGCAAAAAACTAGGACTAAAAGAGGAGCTCTACTCGATCTCGATCCCTCTTGGAGCTACCATAAACATGGGCGGCGCAGCCGTAACTATCGGCATCTTGGCGCTTGCGGCGGTAAATTCGATCCCGTCTATCACGGTTGATTTTGGCGACGCGTTACTGCTTTGCTTTATCTCGGCCCTAGGCGCGTGCGGGGCTTCCGGCGTCGCGGGCGGTTCGCTACTGCTGGTGCCGCTTGCTTGCGCGCTATTTGGTATCGGTAACGACATCGCGATGCAGGTTGTCGGCGTAGGATTTATCATCGGCGTGATCCAAGACTCGGTAGAAACAGCCGTAAATAGCGCCTCTGACGTACTTTTTACTGCCGTAGCTTCAGAGACCGTAGAGTAAATTTAAGGCTGCAAAATGAACGCTTGGGACTTGACCCCGCTTTTTAAAAACGAAAAAGAGCTGGAGATTTCGGCTCTTTCATTACAAAACGAGTGCGAAAAATTTGAAGCAAAATATTCGGATAAATTTTTAAATTTAAGCGACGAGGAGTTTTTTGCCGCGCTTAACGAATATGAAAATTTACTAGAAAACATCGCTCGCGTGCAAATTTACGTGAGCCTAGTTTTCTCAAAAGACACCTCAAAGGGCGCGTTTTACGCCAAATTTGACGAGCTTAGCTCAAAGGCGCAAAATCATCTGCTATTTTTTGAGCTTAAATTTAACGAATTTGACGAAGCCAGACAAAACAAAATCATCGCTAAAAGCCAAAGACTTGGCTACTATCTTGGCAATATCGCAAAAGAAAAAGCCCATCAGCTAAGCCTAAAAGAGGAGCAAATTTTACTACGCACGGCAAACACGGGCGCGGAGGGTTTCTCACGGCTTTTTGACGAGACGCTAAGCGCGCTTAAGTTTAAATTTAAAGGCAAAATGCTGGGCGAAGAGGAAATCTTATCCAAGCTTCACAGCCCAGACCGAGCCGAGCGAAAAGCAGCCGCAAAGAGCCTATCAGACGGCTTAGCGCCGCAACAGCATCTGCTTAGCTACATCTATAATATGATAAAAACCAGCCTAAAAACTAGCTGCGAGCTGCGAAAATTTGACCTACCCGAAAGCCCGCGGCATTTTTCAAACCAAACGACCAAAGCCAGTGTGGACGCGCTAATAAAGGCCGCCGAGACGAGCTTTGATCTACCGATCAAATTTTACGAAAAAAAGCGCAAAATTTTAGGCTTTAAAAAGCTCTACGACTACGATAGATACGCGCCGCTGGGCGAGAGCAAGAGCGTTTATAAATTTGATGAATGCAAAAAAATCGTGCTTGAGACTTTTTCTAAATTTAGCCCGAAATTCGGCGAGATAGCCGCTCGCGCGTTTAAAGAAGGCTGGATCGACGTCTATCCGGCCGAAAATAAACGAGGCGGCGCCTTTTCACAATCAGGCGTCGCAAAAGCCCATCCATACGTGCTTTTAAACCACACTGACGAGAGGCGGGATCTTTTCACGCTAGCGCACGAGCTAGGTCATGCCGCGCATCAAAATCTGGCCTATGAAAGCGTCGGATTTCTAAACGCCGACACGCCGCTAACTACGGCGGAGACGGCATCGGTCTTTTGCGAGATGCTGGTTTTTGATCACGTCAAAAGCACGCTAAAAGGCA
>CAUSAR010000044.1:0-16264 GCA_963529735.1 uncultured Campylobacter sp. | reverse complement strand
TAAATTTCTCGCCGCCAAAGCAAATTTCATCGTTCGGCGCTTTTTGTGATTTATCAGCGCAAGGTTCGTCTGCGTTAAATTTAACCCGCTCAAAAGTAAATCCGACGGCCTCCAGCCAGTAGCCGATATACTCTAGCAGGTCGCACGGACGGTCGAAAAAATCCTCTGCAAGCGCGAACTCGCAGGCAAATTTCACGTTTCGCGGCTCGCGGGTTTGCAGCAAGCAGCTAAAAATTTTTTGCCGCTCATCTTTGCTCGTCTGCGGATCCGCAAGCCTCTCACGCCAGATTTGTGAGCTCTCGTAACTAAGCCCGCGCCACGGATACTCCGCGTAATACGCGCTCTCGTTGGGCTGCAATTTAAAAAGCTCGCCCAGATACTGGTGCAAAAACGGCGCGAACTCAAGACTTTCCGCAGCGATGACCTCTTCGGCGTTTTTCCAGCGCGCGCTTTTTCATCTCTGCCGCGTTGCCGTGCGTTTTTGCTTGCGCTTTCGTTCACCCGCGCCGAGCGTGCACTCTCGCCCGTCTGTGCCGCGCTTTCATTCTGCTTCGTTTCGCGCCCCTCTGCCCCCTCTTCGCGCAAAATTCCAACCGCCGTAGCGATCAGAGCTTTAAAATCATCCTCGCCTACATAGCCCAGAGCGTCCTTTAGTAGCGTGCCACCCTCTTGCTGCCCGCGCAGCAGGCTATCCGCTAGCGCAAAATACGCCGCCGCATCACCTTGCAGCTGCCAAAACCGCTCGTATAAACCGGGCACCCTAAAGCCATCGCGTTCGAAATCTCGCGCTAAATTTAGCGCCTTATCCCGCTTGCCCATACTTATTTTCCTTTATAGTTTTATCGCAAATTTTACCAGAATTTTATCTTGCTTTTGCGCCAAATTTAAAGCCATCGGTTGCGGAAAGATTAAGCATTAAGATAATTCAAGAATCATGCGGATTAGGCGATACGAAAATCAAATTTCATCTTGCAAAACTACAAATCAAACCTGCCTAAATTCGATGCCGCAAAAGCAGGTTTGATTTACGGTTCAAAAACCGACCTTGCGCCGCCCTCTTAAATTTTCGTCGCGCTCCCGCCAAACTCCACGCGAAACTCCGTTAGCCCTCCGCCGCTTTTGCAAGAGATTTTAAACCCTAGCTCCTCGCAAAATGTTTTAACGATGTGAAGCCCGATACCAAAGCCGCCGTTTCGCTCGTCAAACCGCGTATAAAGATCAAAAATCCGCGGCAAATTTTCCTTCGCGATGCCCGCGCCGCTGTTTGATATCGCGAGCGCTGCGGGAGTTAAATTTACGCTTACCGAGCCGTTTTCGTCGCAGTATTTTATGGCGTTACTTAGTAGATTGTCGATGATTTTTCGCGTTTTTTTATAGGATGAGCGCAGCTGCACCTCGGCGATTTGCATGCTTAAATTTATATTTTTTTGCTCCAAATTTAGTCCAAAATACCCGATCCTCTCGCGCACTAGCTCGCTTAAGTTAAAGCTCGTCGCCGCGCCATCCTCTTTGCCACTAAGCTTTACCAGCGTGAGGTCCTCATATAGCGTCGAGATCGTTTTGGAGGCGGTTTTTATGTTGTTTAGATATTTTTTAGGATCGGTTTCAAACATCTCGATACTCATCAAAATGACGCTAAGAGGCGTGTTTATCTCGTGCGTCGTATCCCTGATAAAGCCGTTTAAAAAGTCGATGCGGCGGTAAAGCGGACGCAACGATAGACGGATAATAAAATAAGCTATGATTAAAATAGCAAGAAGTATCATAAACGAGAAAAATATTATTTTGAGTTTTAGCGTGAGAATCGCAAACTCGGGATCCGCGACCTTGACCGCGACATAGTACTCCTCCTCGCCGAGGCGATTTTTTAGATAAAACTGCACTACCGAGTTCGCCCCGTCCTTGTATCTTTGCGGCATGCCCTCGCGCGGCTCAAAATCGTCCTCGATCTCCTCGCCCGTTTTTAAATTTACGGCAAAAGCCTCTACGTCGTCGAAATCATCGTCGTCTATCTCGCCGTTTTTTTGCAGTTTATTTTGCAGGTGATGCTGCAAATCTCGCACGATAAATACATCGCGATCGAGTATAAAATGCTTCTCGCGCTCGTAAAACATCTGCGCGAAAAAGACCAAAAATGCGGCACTCGTGATGAAATAAAGCAAAAATATAGGTAAAATTTGACGGTCTGATAGTGCTGCAAAGGCTTTTTTAAGAGGTTTTAGCAAGGACATTTGCCGCCTTTTGGATTAAATTTGATGGTGTCTCGCGGACGTAAAATTTGAAGCTTAAAACTGCAAAAGATTCGCGTAAATTTGGATAAAATTTTAGACCGACAGCCCACTCTTTGCCTCCTGGCGACCGCGAAAAGCTTAAACATATTTATAGCCTAGCTTTGAGGCGCTCACGATTCGCTCTTTGCCTAAAATTTTACGTAGCTCTGCGATATAAACGCGCAAACTAAGCTCGCTAGGACTCTCGTCGTAATCCCAAATTTGAGAATAAATCTCGTCTCTACTTAAAAATTTATCCTGATTTTTAAGCAAAAGCGCGAGTAGCTTGGATTGCTTTTTAGGCATCGAGACAGCCTTGCCGTCACGAAATAGCAAGCCCTGATTCATATCAAAGTCCAAATTTTCGCCGACATTTACCAGCTCGTTTTTATTGTGCACGAAGGTGCGTTTTAGCAGATTTTGCACGCGCAGGTGTAGCTCTTTTAGCTCAAAGGGTTTTTTTATGTAGTCGTCGCAGCCGCTAGTAAAGCCGCTTTGCACGTCATCAAGCGTATTTAGCGAGGTCGTAAATATACAAGGCGTGTTTTTGCCCGCGTTTCGTAACTCCCGAAGTAGCGCAAAGCCGCTGCCGCCGATAATTTTAACGTCAAATATCCAAAGATCAAAGTTGCTTTCATAAGCCAAATTTAACGCATCGTCGTAGCTTTTTGCGCCCGCGGTCTCGTAGCCCTGGGCCTCCAGATACGCGCGCATCATCTCAAGCAGCATATTTTCGTCCTCGACAATCAAAATTTTACTCATTTTTGCTCCATTTTCGTTTGCTTTTGTCGTTTTTACGGCAGTTCTATCCGCTTGATTTTCGGGTTTTATTTATCCTGCTTGCAAGGCTCGTTTTCATCCGAGATTTTCAAAGAGCGCTCAAATTTAGCTACAAATAAATCCTGCGTAAATTTATCAAATTTCATCTAAATTTCAAGGTAAAATTTCATAAATCTACGTTGTCGCCAAAGTGCTTAAAATTGTAAAAAACGGAGCAAATTTTCGCGCAAATTTAAACGAAAATCCGCCCCGCAAAAGCCAAATTTACTCTTTATTTTGCGGCATATGCGGCCCTTTGCCGTCTTTATCTTTTATAAATCCGCCCTTAAAATCGTGCTTAAATTTCTTGTGAAAATCATCGTCGTCATCGTGATCTTTTAGCTCGATATCAAGCCTTTTAGCCTCCGCCACGCTTAGCGCGCCTACTTGGGCGTTATAGCCGTTTCTAAACTCACGCATAAACCGCTCTCTATCGGCGATACTCATCGCATCAAACTTCTTTCTGATTTCGGCCTTTAGCCCGCGTTTGGCCTCTTTGGCTTCAAATTTTAGCTTGCCCGCGCGCTTATCTATCTCAAAAGCTACCTCGCTAAGCGTCTTAGCGTCGGCGTTTGCGACCATTTTATAAAGCTCGTCGTTTGTGCTATTTTCAAGCGAAGCGGCAAAAAGCCCGCCCGCAACCAACATACTAATCAAAACTACTTTTTTCATTTTCTCTCCTTCAAAAAGATGAGCGAAGTTTAAAGAAAAGTCGTGAAAAAAATGTTAATTTAAAATTTCGTTGATTTTTTTGACGAAATTTAGCGGATTTACCTGCACGCCGCCGGCGATCACGCCAAAGTGTAGGTGCGGCCCGCTCACTCGCCCACTAGCACCGCTAAGCGCGATGGTATCGCCTTTTTTGACGCTTTGGCCGACTTTGACGTTTAGCGCGCTTAGATGATAGTACTGCGTGTAAATGCCCTCGCCGTGATCGATTACCACGGATCCGCCCGCATAGTAGCGATCTTTTGCGATGACGATTACGCCGTCGTTTGCCGCGATTACGGGCGTACCGACCGCCGCTCTAAAGTCCGTGCCGCCGTGGTAGCTCTTTAGGGTACCGTTAAATACGCGTGCGGTGCCAAACGGACTCGTGACCGCCGAGCTCATCGGCAGGATAAATTTGGAGTTAAATTTTAACCCGGCATTAGCCGTCGCGTAGATTTTATTTGCCTCCTCGCGCTCCTCCTCGATACGCTTTATCACGTCTTTTGGAGGCGTCACCTTGCTGCCCTCGACGGTTATTTTTTCTTTTTTGTATTCGCCCTCTACGATCTTAAAAACTATCGTCTCGTCGCCGCTTTTAAGCCCGTTTATTAGCTTGATTTCGCCTTTTTGGCGGTATCCCGCGGAAACGATGGCAAATTTTAGATTTTCATCCCCCGGCACGTTAAGCCAGCGCTTTTTCTTGCCATCTATGCTTAAATTTCCTGCAAATTTCGCCTCCACCTGCACTATCTCCACATCGCCGTTTACGATCGTCTGAGTTTCAATAGGCGCGCCGCCCTGACCTTTTGCACTCAAATTTAAACAAATCAAAACGGCTAAAATAATCTTTTTCATTTACATCCTTTACGTAAATTTAACGAATAATTTTTAAATTTAATAAAAAAATACTATAATAGCGGGTGAATTTTACAAAAAAGGAAACAAAAATGAAAATATTTTTAAAGCTTACCGCTTGCGCGCTTTTGCTCAGCCAGCTTGCTTATGCGGATTTTACACAAAATCAAAAAGTACGAACTTCATTTGATATCTTAAATGATCTAGGCTCTAGAAAACTGCTAAATTTAAAAGATACTAGCGAAATAAGAGGCATAATGGTCATCCCTGAGGTAGTTAGCGGCGGGCTAGTCGTGACTACGCATACTGGAGACGGTATATTCGTCGGCAGAAATGATGAAAATGAATGGAGCAGTCCGATATTTATAAATTTTAAAGGCGGCGGCATAGGTTTGCAAGGTGGCTATAAATCAACCGACCTTGTTGTACTTTTTAAATCAAGAAGGTCGTATGCTGGGCTAATAAACGGTAAAGGTCAAATCGATCTTAGCGCCGATGCCGTAGTGTTAGCCGCCGGCGAAAAAGCCGGTGTAATGAGCGATCTGCCTGAAATTACGGCTTGGGCTACGCTTAGGGGCAAAAGCAGGGGTCTTTTTGCAGGCGTTAGCATAAATACGTCTCTAGTCGTGGTCGACAAAGAGGCTACATATGATTATTACGATAGAATGTATGATATGGAAGATATCTACAACAACTCTCCGAAAGATTCTAGATATACAAAAACGCTAAAAGAAGTATTGAATAAATATTTTAAATAATTAAGAGGAAAAACGGTTTGGCCTAGCGGCTAAACCGTGTAAAGAGAGACGAATCTCTTTTTGTTGATCGGCGAAAACTGAGTCATATACTCAAACGCTTCTTCATAGTCTCCGTCGGTATATTTTGCGACCTCTTCGATAAGCTCGAAAAGCTCTTCATCGTCAAGCGATTCAAAGTTGCCTCGGTTTTCCAAAACCTCCAACAAAACCGCTTCAAGCTCTAGTTCATCGTACGTCATGGCTTCCCTTTTAAAATTTTTGCGGAATTATGCCAAAATAACCTTTATAACCGCTTAGTCAAAATCCCCATTTTTTGAGAATTGGTCTTAAATTTATCGCATTATCAGCTTTTTTTACTATAATAGAAAGTAATTTTAATCGGCTGAAACGGCGGCAAAATGCACACTTTTGATAAATTTTATATGAAATTTTTAGAGCTTTTACGTGATTACGGATATAAAAATTCCGCCGCAAAAGAGCAAATTTTAAAAATTTTATTTTCCAGCGACGAGCACCTTAGCGCAAGCGAGATACAAACCAAGATCAAAAGCGAATTTAGACGAAACGTGAGTCTCACGGCGATCTATCAGTTTTTAAATTTTTTGCAGGATTTCGGGCTGGTTTTGAGTTTTGAAGAGAACGGGATAAATAAATTCGAGCTAAATTTAAAGTCGCATCACGACCATCTAATCTGTATAAAATGCGGCGCAGCGGAGAGTTTTTTCGATAAATATATAGAAGAAAAACAAGAGCAAATTTGTAAAAACTCAGGTTTTAAACTCGAAGGCCATGCGATGATTTTATACGGAATTTGTCTAAAGTGCCAAAACAAATAGCCTTTTTTGCGCCTCTTTATCAAAAATGATTTGATAACGATATGCAAAAAAGTTTCAGTTGAATTTAAGCGTAGCAAATAGATAATACGCCAAAAAACAAAGGAGAAACATGAGCGCAGCGCCACATATACCATCGGAGTTAGTCTTACGCATAGCTTCGTATTTCACGCCGATCCACCACGTCGCAGGCCGCCTAAGGGTCCGCGTCAGCAGTGAGATCAAAAAAGAAGCGGACAGCTTGCCGTTAGAAAAAATAGATCAAACGATCAAGCAAATAGACGGCATAAAAAACGTCAAATTTAATAAGCTAATCGGCTCTGCAACGATCGAGTACGACCACGAAATTTTCCCGAAAAAGATGTGGGACGATCTGCTAAAAGGCGAAAATTTACACGAAATTTCAGCCCTCATCAACAACCTAGCTCAAAAAGCTACTGGCGGCGCAAGATGAACGAGGAGCTAAAGCAAGCCGCAAATGCGGTATTTTTACTAGAGTCGCAGGGGGTTAAATTTTACGAAAACGTCTGCAAAAAAGATGAAATTTTTGATCAAATTTTAGCGGTGAGGCAAAGTGGGCTAGAGCTTTTAAAGCCATACGCAGACCCCGCCGATCCGCAAGTTTTTTGCGCTTTAGCGTGCGAGGATCTTGACGCTTGCTTTATAAAAGCCCTAAACTACGAGCTTGAGCTAAACGCGTTTTATGAAAATTTGACCGACAGCCTGAGCGATGAAAACTTTAAAGACGTCTGCTTTAGGCTCTGGGCTACGTCAAACAACGAATACATTCCGGCTCTCAAAGCAAAACTGGCTCAAATTTTAGCCGCGCAGTTTCAAGGTGCGGGTAACGCAAGCCAAGAGGAGCAGGCGCAAACGGCTCAAAATCCGAGCGACAATATCTTAAACGCTTTTGATTCGGATAGCTTTAAACAAATCAGTCAAACGCTAGAGCGCATAGGCTCTGGGCAAGGCAGCAAAGAGGATGCGATCGCGCTTTTAAACAATCCGAATTTTTCATTTTTCGGCGGTTTGGCGCTTGGCGGACTAGCTAGCATGATGCTCAGTAAAAATTTAGATAAAAAAAAGATAAAGAATAAAATTCAACATAAAGGATAAAAAATGGCATTACCGTTTATCGCAGGAGCAATCTTAGGAGGTTTAGCCGTCGCGGCTTTTAACAACAAAGACAAAATCAAATCAACCCTTGAAAGCGGACTAGATAAAGGCAAAGAGTTTGCCGAAAACGCAAAAGAATTTGCCGAGAAAAAAATAGGCGAAGCAAAAGAGTACGCCGAGAAAAAATTTGCTAAAACAAGCGAAGAGGCAACCGAAACAAAAAAACGCACAAGACGCACTAGCGCCGAAGTAGCCGCTGAAAAAGAAGCCGAAAAAACAAAAACCAAGAAAAAAAGAGCTCCGAGAGCTAAAAAAGCTCCGGCAAAAGCAGCCGAGCGGACCGAAAGCCTAGCCGAAGATATCGCAAATGCGCTTGAACCGAATTTAGAAAAATAATAAAGGTATAGAATGAATTTAACATCAACAACCAGACTCCCAGTAGATCATATGATAAGCGGCGCGCTAATCGGCGCGATAGCAGCGGGCGGCGTAGAAATACTAAACTATAAAAAAGGCAAGGTCAGCAAGACGCAGGCCGTAGCTAAAACGACTAAAATCGCTATCCAAGGCGGTATCGTCACGGCGTGCGCTATCAGCGCATCAAACAAACTAGTCTCGGCGCGCTATCTTGCGGCTGCGGCAACCGTTGCCGCCGGTATCGCCGGCGTAATTGCTACGGAAAAAATAATCAAAATTTTAGAGGAAGATAAATGAAAAACCCTTACATAAACGAAACGCAAACTATAAATCAATTAAACGACGACGGCAGCACGACGACTACGACTACGACGGTAAAGACTACCGGCGCGCCAAGCGCTTTTGATCGCGGTATAAACGACGCGCTAAAGGACTTCATTCCGGCAAATTTTAACGCGGCAGGCTTTATAAAAGGTGCGCTCATAGGCGGCGTCGTGGCATACGTGCTAACAAACGAAAACGCGCAAAAAGCGCTATTTTCAGCTATCGCAAAGGGTTCAAATTTGCTTCAAGCAGGATTTGAAGAACTAAAAGAGCGATTTGAAGATGTAAAGGCCGAAATTGACTCCCAAAAATAATGTTCGCATCGCGCACCTGACTAAAAACCGCGTGCGCTTCGTCTGCGAACGCATCGGCGAGGACTGCGACGAGAGCCGTTTGGAGGCTCAAATTTCGGAGTTTAGGTACGCAAAAAGCGTCAGGGTAAACAAAAAAGCAAAAAGTATTATCGTCGGCTTTGAGTCAAATTTAAACGAGATCAAAGAGTTCATCGAAAATTTGCCGATCGCAAATTTAAACAAGCGCAAAAATAGCCCGAGCAAGGCTGAAATCTACAAGGCAGCAACCGCTCTAGCCATCACGCCTCTTATAAACAACAACGGCGTAAAAGCTATGGCTAGCCTGATAGCGGCCGCTCCACTGTTAAAAGAAGGCGCAAGCGAAGCCGTAAACGAGGGTATAACCTCAAAGGTACTCGAAGCTACAGCAGTAGGCGTGAGCCTAGCTAGGCGCGACTTTTTAGCGGCAAATAGCACAAATCTCATGCTAACTATCGGCGAATACATGGAAGAAAGCGCCGTGCACCGCAGCGACGACCTCATCAAAGAGCTAGCCCGCCCAAACATCGAAGAGGTCTGGATCGAGATAAATGATCACGGTAAAAAATCCCTCAAAAAAATCGCGACCGCCGACGTCAAGGTGGGCGACATCGTGGTTGTCGGCGCGGGCGAGAGCATCGGCATCGACGGCTACATCGTAGAGGGCACCGCAAGCGTAAATCAAGTCTCGATGACGGGCGAAGCAGAACCCGTCAAAAAAGAGCGCGGCGACCGCGTGATGAGCGGAACCGTCGTCGAGGACGGGCGCATAAAAATCTGGGCTGAGAGCATAGCGGCCGAGAGCGCGACTGCTAGGATAAAATCCTACATCCAAAGCTCACTAAACGAAAAATCCGCCGTCGGACTAAAAGCCACGAAGCTAGCCGACAAGCTAGTGCCAGTGACGCTAAGTCTAGCCGGCGTTTCGTATCTGCTTAGCCGAGATATGACTCGCGTAGCTAGCGTCTTGCAGGCGGACTACTCCTGCGCGCTAAAACTAGCCACGCCCGTAGCATTTAAATCAAGCATCTCAAAAGCCGGCCGAAACGGAGTGCTGATAAAAGGCGCCAAAGCTATCGAAGCGCTAGCGAGCGCCGATACTTTTGTCTTTGATAAAACAGGCACGCTAACGCACGGCAGCCTAAGCGTCGTCAAGGTTCACTCGTTTAACAAAGAATTTACTGAAGCGCAGCTGTTAAATTTGACCGCAAGCGCTGAGGAGCACTACTTTCACCCCGTAGCCGAAGCTATCGTAAAGGCCGCGCGCGAGATAGGCTTTCACCACATCCACCACGACGAGGTCGAGTTTATCGTTGCTCACGGAGTCAAAACATACGTAGGCGGCAAAGAGGTCGTGATCGGCTCGCGGCATTTTTTAGAGGACGACGAGCAAATTTCATTTAGCAAACACGAAGAAATCATAAAAAGCGAAGTAGACAGCGGACTCACGCTACTTTACGTAGGCTACGACAAAGAGCTCTTAGGCGTCATCGCCATGCGCGACACCATGCGAGAAAACGCGGCGCAAACGCTAGCAAAGCTACGAAAACTAGGCGTAAAAGAGCTGATAATGCTAACTGGCGACGTGCAGTCTAAAGCCGATCAGGTAGCAAGCGAGCTAGGTATCGATAGAGTCTACGCAAACTGCCTACCTACCGATAAAGCAGGCATCATCGAGCAGCTAAAAGCCGAGGGTAAAAAAGTAGCCTTCGTCGGAGACGGTATCAACGACGCGCCAAGCCTCACCAAAGCGCACGTAGGCATCAGCATGCAAAAGGGCGCCGATATAGCAAAAGCCACCGCCGACATCAGCCTACTAAAAGACGACATCGGCTCGGTCGCCGTCGCAAAAGACGTCGCAAATAAAACTATGAGGCTGATAAATACGAATTTTAACGCTACCGTCGGTATAAACTCACTCATCTTAGCAGGTGCGACGTTTGGACTCTTTAACCCTATCGCAACAGCCGTTTTGCACAACGGCACGACGATCGGACTGCTGGCAAATTCGATGAAAGGCGTCAAGATAGGCGCGAAGTAAATTTGAAGGAATGACGGTTGATCGATAAAATTTTAAAATTTATGAACGACGAGATGTCGCTAGCCAACGACTTTTTATACGGCTATTTTTTGGTTATCGTGCTCGTTATTACCGGTATTTATTTTAGTTATATTACTAGATTCGTGCAGTTTAGGATGTTTTTCGAGGCTTGCAAGGTTTTAGTCGAGAAAAAGGACAAATACAACAAGCACCATCTCACGTCCTTTCAAGCGCTTATGATCTCCACCGCCTCGCGCGTAGGCATCGGAAATATCGCTGGCATCTCCGCTGCTATCGTAGCGGGCGGCCCGGGCGCGCTATTTTGGATGTGTTTGATGGCATTTTTGGGCGCGGCTTCGGCATTTGCCGAGAGTACGCTAGCTCAAATTTATAAGACCAAAGACGTATTCGGCTTTAAAGGCGGCCCGGCATACTACATCAAAAACGGCCTAGGCATCAAGTGGATGGCGAGCCTTTTTGCCGTCATTCTCATCATCACGTACGCATACGGATTTAACGGCCTACAAAGCTACACCATGACCTCCGCCTTTCAAATTTACTACGACCAAAGCGCTGGCGCTACGAGCTTTAGCGATAGCGGCTTGCCGGTTGGTATCGGCCTCATCCTAACAGCATTTGCGGCGGTGATGTTTTTTAGCAAAAGCCACGTCATCGGCAAGGTTAGCTCCTACATCGTGCCTTTTATGGCGCTTGCTTACATCCTGCTAGCCTTTATTGCGATCTGCTTAAATTTAGACAAACTCCCCGCCGTCTTTGATATGGTCATGAAAAGCGCCTTTGATTTTAAGGCGATATTCGGCGGATTTGCCGGTAGCGTGATCGTCTACGGCATCAAACGCGGCCTGTTTTCAAACGAAGCTGGCATGGGTTCTGCGCCAAACGCAGCCGCCGCCGCTCACACGAGCCACCCCGTAAAGCAAGGACTCGTGCAGGCGATAGCGGTTTTTATAGATATGACGATCTGCGTGGCTTCTGGCATGATAGTGCTTTTCTCGCAGGCCTATATCACAAAGCAAACGGGTGCCAGCGGCGAACTGCTCACCGCGCTTCCTTTAGTGCAGGCCGCGATGCGCGAGTACTACGGCGAGATCGGCCTTCACTTTACGACGCTTGCGGTGGTGCTTTTTGCGATCACGTCGCTGATCGGCAACTACTACTACGCGCAGGCAAATATCAAATACCTTACCAAAAACCACAAAATCGCCATAGCCTTTAAGCTAACGGCGGTCGCGATGATATTCGTCGGAGCGCAGATGAACCTAACTATCGCCTGGAACATCGCCGATATCACGATGGCGGCGATGGCTACGATAAATATCGCTGCGATCTTTATGCTATCAAAGGTCATGATAAAAGCCCTAAAAGACTACGAATCACAAAGAAAAGCTGGGCTAAATCCGGAATTTGACCCTGAAAGCATAGGCATCGCAAACACAACTTGCTGGAGAAAAAAATGAACATAAACGGACAACTTTTAAATTTACAAACCCATAGAAAAGTCGCCAAAGTCGGCATGAGCGTCACTTTAGCGGCCGTTTGCGTTACGGCTTTGGGAATGCTCGGACGAAACAAAGGCAGCTTTAAAAAGTGGCACGTAGCCTCAGGCGTTGCGTTTATAGGTTTTTCGCTCTATCACGCGGGCCTCTACGAAAACGGCTTTTTTAGAAATATGATCGTAAACGCAAATAAGAAAAACGCCGAGGCAAAAAGGCTAGAAAGCGATGATAAAGCTTAGCGACGCGGAAATTTTAGCCTACATCGGCGAGGATCTGCCCTACTTTGATCTTACGACCTCGCTTCAAGGCATCCGCAAAAACGCCGTTTTAACCATACTGCCGCGCGAGGACGTGACGGTTAGCTGCGTAGACGTAGCAGCCGGTATTGCGCGTTTGCTAGACTGCGAGGCACAAATTTGCGTCCCAAACTCAGCCGTCGCGGCCGCAAAAGAGCCGATCGTAAAAATCAGCGGCAGCTACGATAATATGCACAAAGCCTGGAAACTAGCGCAAATTTGCCTAGAGTACGCCTGCCGGATCGCCACCTACGCAAGAGCGATGAACGAGGCGGCAAAAAGCGTAAATCCAAAATGCGAGATCCTAGCCACGCGCAAGAGCTTCCCGTTTGCCAAGAAATTTTGCCTAAAAGCCGTGCTTGAGGGCGGCTGCGGCGTGCACAGGCTAAATTTGAGCGATAGCGTGCTATTTTTTAAAAATCACATCAAGGCTTACGACTCGTATGAGGAGTTTTTGGCTCAAATTTCAACCTTTAAAGCAAAAGCTCCCGAGCGCAAAATCGCCGTCGAGTGCGAAAATTTAGGTGACTGCGAAGCACTTTTAAGAGCGGGCGCCGACGTCGTGCAGTGCGATAAATTTACGCCGGGGGCCGTAAAGCGAGCAGTAGACTTGCGAGATAAAATCGCTCCAAACGCAGCTCTAGTCGCAAGCGGCGGGATAAATCTAAAAAACGTCCGAGAATTTGCTAGCACAGGCGCGGACGCACTCGTTACGTCAGCTATGTACACGCAAGGCATGGCCGACATCACGGCGGTCTTAGAGATAGTATAATTTGCAAATTTGACGGACCGCTTGGCTAGTCAAATTTGTGCATGCGTTTAACGTATAGCTACATCAAACTCTCTTATTTTTATCATTTCTAAGTAGTCTCACTTTTGTAGCGCAGGCAAAATATTCCGTCAGACTCTAGCTCTAAATCGAGTAAAAAACTAAAGCAACCAAACTACTGAAGCGTTAACCTATAATTCTGCCGGTTCAAAACCGCATCTATTATCTCTAACATAATTTATATAGTTTTTGCTATGCTAAAGATAAATGCGTGACTATAAGTATAAGTTTAGACAGGTTGAATGGCGTGTTGCGTATATTTAATATTTTAAAACCAAAACTTAAAAACACTTACTACAAGTAAAGCGGCGATGTTTAGTATCGCCGCTAGTTTTAAATTTTAGCCGAATTTGACTTCAAATTTAGCTATTTTGCCACTACGCTTGCTCGCTCGTAGTGTGCGATGATTTTGTTATGAATCAGTAGCGAGATATAAATCACTGCACCGCCAAGGCAGAGTCTTAGTATGTCCGCATCTTTATGCCAAAATACTAAATTTACGATGATGGCTGCAGGTATGAGAGCGTTATTCATGATGGCTAGAGTGCCGCTATCTACCTCGCATGCGCCTTTGTTCCATAAAAAGTAACCTAGACCGCTAGCTCCGATACCAAGCCACAGCAGTACGGCGCCTTGGGTTAGGTCGAGGTTGATCTTTTCAGGATTGCCAAACATGGCAAATGCTATGCCCGTAACCGCGGCGGCTCCGACGAAAAAGTAGCCAAAAACCCCTCTTTGCTTGTTAAAATCACGCTTTTCCAGTAAAAATTTATACGCGCTCTGCCCGACGCCAAAGCACAAATTCGCCCCCTGCACGAGCAAAAATCCGTGCCAAAAGCCGCTATTTACGTTGCCGTACTTGATGATGAGCGCACCCAAAACCGCCGTGCCCACACTAAAGAGATACAGTAGCCTAAGCCTACCAGCAAGCACATCATAAACCACACTCACGTAAAACGGCGTAAATATCGTAAAGAGCGCAACCTCGGCGACGCTAAGGTATGCAAACGAGTTGTAGTAAAAAATATACATCGCGCCGATCTGCATCGCGCCGATCGCGGCTACTTTGGCGTATAGAGCGAGGTTTTGCGCGGCAAAATCCTTAATCATAAATGGCAAAAATACGCCAAGCGCAAGCACGACGCGCGAAAACGCGGCAAAGTAGCTATCCACTCGCCCCGCCAAAAACTCGCCGATGAGGCTAAAACTAAACGCCCAAAGCACCGTTACAAAGATCAATTTTTTCACGCATTCTCCATTTGAGTTAAATTTCGTCTGAAATAGTAGCAAAATAGGCTTAAATTTGACGGATTTTACGGCGGCGATTTGAGAATTTTACCCAAAACCTAGCAATGTAAATTTGAGAGATTTTAGCGCGGCGATTTTGTATTTTTGTGCATTAAATTTTACTTGTAGCTATGGCTTTCTTTTGCCAAATCCAAATTTAAAGGCATCGTCGCCAAATCCGCGCCAACTAAAATTTAACTCAAAAATCCCCGCATCATATAGGCTCCTGCCGCGCCCGCCTCCTTGATCTTGCCTAAATTTTCAAAATTTATCCCGCCGATAGCGTAGGTTTTGATATTTAGACTCTCGCAAATTTCTCGTAAAAATTTAAGCCCCCTGCCCCGCTCTAGCGCGTGAGAAGGCGTATCAAAAATATGCCCCGCCACGACGTAATCAGCGCCTAGTTCCTGCGCCGATAAAGCCTGGTCTAAAGAGTGGACCGAAACGCCGATTTTGAGATTTTGCATCAAATTCGGCACATAAACGCCGCTAATTTCATCTTTATCCGCACTGACGCTACCTGATTTAGCCGAATTTAAATCCGCTAAATTTACAGCCCGCTTGCCGCCTGACGCCGTAAATTTAGCAAAAGGCAGATGCAGTTCGCCCACGCCAAGCTTGCTTGCGACGCTTGCGTGAGTATGCAAAACTAGGCCCGCGCTAGAGCCGCACTCAGCGATAATCTCAAGCGTTTTGCAGGCTAAATTTTCGTACTCGTGCTCTGGCAAATCACTCTCCCTAAGCAAAATTTTATCCGCCTTGCCGCCCTGCGCTACGCGCCTAACGTCCGCGAAAAAATCCTCGCTCAAGCGGCGGTTCGTCACCCAAACGAGTTCAAATTTACCAAAGTCCATCGCCCCTACTCCAAAAGCCAAATTTTATGTCCGCAAAAACGCGCGACCGACCGATCTCAAACGTAAATATGCTCGCTCATCACGGGCTGCAAATTTAGCCCGCGCACGGCAAGCAGCATCTCCTCGACCGAGCGCGCATCGCTGATCTCAAACTGTTCGTCGCCTTTTTTGGCCTTATCCGAGTGCGTCCCCACGCCCGTGCTAACGCCGGCTGAGATTTTGTTTGCGGCGACTGCGATGACGCCGTCACGAAAGCGCGCCGACTCGCGCGTGGAGATCGTGATATTTGCGTACGGCAAAAAGAGTCGGTACGCGCAGATGACCTGAAACAGCGCCCTCTCATCGACGTCCCTCGGGCCGACGTGAGCCTTGTTTATCGCGGGGCGCAGGCGCGGGCAAGATAGCGCGATCTCGGCGTGCGGATACTTTTGCTGTATGAGATGCGCGTGTAGCGCAGTGGCTAGCGCGTCCTTCCTAAAGTCGTCAAGCCCCAAAAGCGCGGCAAATCCGACGCTACGCATACCGCCCATGAGAGCGCGCTCCTGAGCGTGAAAGCGGTAGGCAAACGAGCGCTTGACGCCGCCTAGGTGAAATCTCGCATACGCCGCCGGATCGTAAGTCTCCTGAAAAACCACGACGTAGTCCGCGCCGCAACCGTGCAAAAATGCGTATTCGTCGGCGTTTAGCGGATATATCTCGACGCCTACGTTGCTAAAAAGCCTAGACGCCTCCTTGCAAACCTCGCCGATGTAGCCCAGGTCGCTTTTTTTCGCGCTTTCGCCGGTTAGGATCAGCACGTCTTTTAGGCCGCTTTTTGCGATATTTGCTAGTTCTGTCGCCGCCTCATCCGCCTTTAGCCGCACGCGAGAGATTTTATTTCGCGAGCTAAAGCCGCAGTAGACGCAGTCGCTGTCGCAAAAATTTGAGATATAAAGCGGCGTAAAAAATTGCACCGAGTTGCCAAACTGCCTGCGCGTCCTATCTCGCGCCGCCTCCGCCATCTCG
>CAUSAR010000043.1:0-16401 GCA_963529735.1 uncultured Campylobacter sp. | reverse complement strand
TTTTGCCCGTATTGCTCGTTTCACAAGTACCACTACGAGCAGGAGCTTGCGAAAATTTACTTTGAAAATTTACGCGAGGAGATGAGGCAGATAAAAGAGGCCGGCTTTGATTTTAGCTCGCTTTACGTGGGCGGCGGCACGACGCTCATAAATGAGCCTGAGCTAGAAAAGACGCTAAAACTCGCCAAAGATCTCTTTAGTATCGAATACGTCTCGGCCGAGAGCGATCCAAACCACATATCGCCAGAAAGCCTTAGCCGTTTTGACGGTCTCATCGACCGCTTAAGCGTAGGCGTGCAAAGCTTTGACGATGAGACCTTAAAAAGAGTTGGCAGATATGAGAAATTCGGCTCAGCCGAAGAGACGAAAAGAAAGCTCGAGCAGGCTCTAGGCAAGATCCCGGTCATTAGCCTAGATCTCATCTTTAACCTACCAAATCAAACAAAAGAGCAGCTAATAAACGACATAAATGTCGCAAAATCGATCTCTCCGCAGCAGATCACCTTCTATCCGCTTATGAAATCAGAGCTAACGAGAGAGAACATCGCTCGCTCGCTTGGCGTCTCAAACGTCGATAACGAGCGCGAATTTTACGAGATCATCGTGAGCGAATTTGCTAAGAGCGGATATAGACAAAGCAACGCTTGGGCATTTTCAAATGAAAAAAGCGCAGACCTTCGCGACGAATACGTGGGCTCAAATTTAGAGTACGTTGGCGTTGGCAGCGGTGCATTTAGCTTTCTTGACGGCGAGCTTGTGATAAACGCCTTTAACCTGCTTGACTACGGCAGAAAGGTCAAAGATAGACAAAGCCCGGTCATCGCAAAATGCGCATTTAGCAAAAAAGAGAGGCTAAAATATACGTTTTTAACAAGGCTTTTTGACGGCGCCGTGGATATCAAAGCCTACAACGAGCAAAACGATGCGAACATCAACAAGGACCTATTTGTCGAGCTTAGCTTGCTAAAGCTAGTAAATGCGATCTACGAAGAAAACGGCGTCATAAAGCCGACGTTTTTTGGCAAATACATCTGCGTCGTGCTCATGCGTGACTTTTACGCGGGCATGGACAAGGTGCGCGCGATATTTAAAAACGACGCGAAGATCAAACGCAGCAAGGTGCTTCACATCATGAGCGAAGACACCGAGCAAAAATTTGAACAAAACATCATTCAACCACGAGCCGCTATGTAAATTTGACACGATTTTGCCGTCAAATTTGCTTTTTACGCAGACTGCTTTAAATTTATCACGAAAATAACCTGCCCAAGCTTGTTTAAATTTAATTTATGCTAAATTTCGCCCCGAAAGCGACCTTGCGGACGCAAATTTTATCAAAGGCAAAGCGGTGGATACGGATAAATTTTTAAGCGAAATTTGGGGCTCTCTTAAGCTATTTTTAGACCCAAAAACGCAAATTCTCGCAGACGAGCGAAGCCTCGCTGTTTTGCTCGCGGCAGATGCGGAGAATTTTGATAGATTTATGGTGCTAAAGGAGTTTAGAGACATCCTTCACGCGCTTGGGCTAAAGGCCGATATATACAGCCTGCAGTGCGCCCAGCTAGGCGCGATAAACGCTCTAAAATCCGCTAAAATCTCAAAATCAAAACTACTCGCCGCCTTAGAAATCTTGCAAACCGGAAACATAATCTCCGCCGCGCATTTTAGCAGACTTGCGGAGTTTCTGCAGACCCTCGGCGCGGATTTGCCCGCAAGGAACGAGCAAGAGGGCGCAAATTTTAAAAAATCAGACGTCTTTCATCAAAAAATAGACGCGCTAAACGATATCTGCGAGCAAATTTTGTCGCTAAACCCGTACGCCCACGTAGCAAACGCGGCAGCAAAAGCGCGGCAAAAGGCGCACGAGCTCGAGTTTAACGTCGCGGTCACTGGCGTCATAAACGCAGGCAAATCAACCCTGCTAAACGCGCTGCTGGGCAAGAAAATCCTGGGCGCTTCAAACGTGCCAGAAACCGTAAATTTGACGGTACTAAAATACTCGCCCGAGCCTTTTGCAAAGGTAAATTTTTGGAGCAAGACGGAGCTAAAAGAGCTTGGCATAGCGCAAGATCAAGATGAAGAAATAGCCCAAATTTACGGCGAAACAGGCGTCAAATTTGAGGGCGATCCGAGCGAAACGGTGCAAAATTTAACCGCCAAATTTGACGCGGACGGCGGCGAATCAAAAGCCGCATTTAAAAGCTCTAGCGTGGGTCAAATTTGCTCCAACCAGCCCGCTAGCAAGATCGTTAAAACGGGCGAGATCAGGCTCTACACCTCGGCGGACTCTAAATACGCTAAATTCGTAAAAAACGTCGAGCTTTACGAAAATTTGGAGCTTTTAAAGGACAACGTGCGCATCATCGACACGCCCGGCATCGACGACGCGGTGACTGCGCGCGAGGAGCTGGTACGGCGGTTTATGCGGGAGTGCGACCTCATGGTGCACCTTATGAACGTCTCGCAAAGCGCCACGCAAAAGGATCTGGACTTCATCGTCGCAAGCTTGCAAAACTCGCATGCCGTGAGGCTCGCCGTGCTACTCACGCACGCGGATGTGCTAAAAGAGGGCGAGCTAAACGAGGTCGCAGCCTACGCCAAAAAGAGCGTCGAGGAGCGCACGCGGGAGCTGGGTATCGGGGCGGAGTTTTTCGCCGTGAGCGCTAAAAGCTACTTTGAGGGCGGACAAAACAGCGGCGTCGAGGAGTTTAAGGAGTATCTTTACGAGACGCTTTTTGGGCAAAATAGCCAAAAATCGCGCCTTGGCATCGAGGCATATAAAAAGGAGCTCGGCCGCGTCTGCGCGCAGTTTGCGGCGGATACGCAGGCTCAAATTTTAAATTTAACGGGCTCAAATTTGAGCTTGTCGCAAAGGCTTTCTGAACTAAACGAACAAAAAGCCGCGCTAGCTAGCCGTCTAGAGGAAGTGAGGGGCGCGGTAAAAGAGGAGCTGGAGCGCCTAGATACGGCCAAAACCGCGGCTAGCTACGAGCTTGGGTTAAGGTCGCTAGCGCAAACGCTAAAGCAGCGCGTTGCGGATGACGTAAACTACGCAGCCTCTAAAAAACAAAAGATCGATCCGCAGCGTCTAGCCCGCATCGCGCAAACTACGATCAAAGACGGCGTTGCCGCCTTGATGCGTCAAAACCGCAACGAAATCGTGCGGCAAATCGCCGCGTGCGCGCAAAATATCGCGCTAAAATTCGGCGAATTTGAGGGCAAAACAGCGGTGGCCGAGGTCTTTAGCATAAACGACTATCTAAACTCAAAAGGGATAAGCTTAGAGTGCGCCCAGGTCGCTGACGCGGTGGCTAGCGCGGCAAACTCGGGCGCGCAAGGCATATCCGAAGCCGCCAAAGTGGCCGCGGAGGAGTTTTTGGGTGCCCAGCGGATCAAAAATTTCGTTTTCGAACTTAGCGAATTTGAAAAAAGCGAGTTTAAAAAGCAGATCGAAGCCGCGCTAAAAGATAAAGAAAAGGCGCTCGCAATCAGCGAAGAGGCACTAAAAATCGAGCTTGCCCAGCTAGCGAAAACTAGCGGGCGGGACTCGCGCGAGCTAGAGCGACTAAATTCGCAAAGCGAGGCGATAAATGCTATAAATTTGGAGCTGCAAAGTGTTTGAGGAGTTTATAAACGCGTATAAAACGCGGTATTTTAAGATATTTTCGGACGATTTTCACGGGCGATTTAGGCGGCTGCAAAACGAGCTAACCGAGCCCAAATTTCACCCAAGCGTGGAGCTAGAGCGCGAGCTAAATAAGCTCGATCTATTTTTATCCGGCCCGCTTACGGTCGCTATAGTCGGGCAGTTTTCTAGCGGCAAATCGACGTTTTTAAACGCGCTTTTGGGTAGCGAGATTTTACCGTCGGGCCTAACTCCCGTGACCTCAAAGCCGACCTTTATCAGATACGGCGCCGCGCCAGGACTTAGCGTGCTTTACGAAAACGGCAGAGAGCTGTATCTGGGCGTCGAGGAGATCGGGCGATTCGTCGATCAGCGCGTGTTTGGCGACGACGTGAGCAGGCTTTGCGTCTACGCGCCCTCTGAAATTTTAAAGTCGGTAAATTTCGTCGATACGCCGGGGCTAAACTCGCTCTCAAAGGCCGATACCGCCGTCACGCACGAAGTGCTAAAAGACGTCGCGGGCGTCATCTGGCTAAGCCTCGCCGACAATGCCGCGCGCGCTAGCGAAGCCGCGCAGATCGAGGAGTTTTTAGCTGGCGGGGGCAAAACGGCGATCTGCTTGCTAAATCAAAAAGATAAGCTAAGCAAGGACGAGCTTGAGCGCCTCAAAACTCACGCGCAAACGACGTACGGGCGATTTTTCGAGCGCATTATCGCAGTTTCCGCCAAGCAAGCTGTAACGGCGCAGGCAAACGGCGACGCGACGCTTTTGGCGGAGTCAAATTTTAGCGAGGTGATAAACGCGGTCCGCGAGCTTTTTAGCGGCGAAGAGATAAAAGAAAAATTCGTGCGCGAAAAGTGCGCTAGACTGGTTGCGGCAAACGCTGCTCAGCACGAAAAAATCGCTAAAATTTATGAAAAAGCGGGCGAGATAATCTCCAAATTTGATGCCGAGCTGGAGTCAAATTTAAAAGCCGTGCAAGAAAATTTTAAACCAAAAATCGAGCTAGCCTTTAACGAGCTAAAGCACGTCGCAAAGCTCGTTGCAGACGAGATCCTAGCCAGCCTAAAAAGCGTGAAAAAGTATAAATACGCGCCGCGAAAAACGCTGCTAAAGGGCGAGTACTTTGAAGCTAGCTCGTATGAGGCGGTGGATTTTGACAGCGACGAGGTGTTTTCAAAACTCATCTACAACGACGTGAAATTCGCCAAATTTTTTAGAACGTATAAGCGGGGCTTAAGCGCGTTGCAAGAAGAAATCGGCGCGGCGCTGGATGAAATTTACGCACGGCTGGAGCGCGAATTTATGATTTATAAATCCGAATTTGAAAACGCGCAAAAAGAGGACGAAACGCACTCCGATACCGTGTTTGCCGATGTTAGGACGTATGCTGGGCAGGTGTATAGGACGTTTTTGCGAGACTATGAGACGGCGAAATTTAAGGGACTGCAAAAAACGGCGCTGTTTTTTGAAAAGCTAAACCTTAAAGTCGCCGCAAACTACGAAAATGCCGTTAAAATCGCCGTGTATTTTCTAAAAGAAAAGATCGCGGGCTCGATGCGCGCGCACGAGCAAAACGGCTTTGCGCTCTTTATCCCGAGCTTTGACGAGGTGCAAGACCGCGTTTTGACGTCGCTAAATTTATATGAATTTGAAAACGAGATGCTTGGTAATGCGTCGTTTTTAAATAAAATTTTATCGGCATTAAAGAGCGAATTTGCGCAGATAAAGAGCGAAAAACTAGCCAAGGTTGCAGCTTTATCAGCCGGACACGAGAAACTAAGGGATGAAATTTTAAAAACGGGCGAGAGGTTTGGTGAGCAAGATCTCGTTTAAGTGCGTTGATCTAAACTATATTTGAAAGCCGGCTTAAAATTTGCTCCCAAACGGGCTTTTTGTCGTTGTTTTTAAAGCCTAAAAGCAGTTTGATAAATTTAAAAATAAAAATGACGAGTAAAACGGCTCAAAGGACGAAAGCGCTGACTAAAATTTAGTCGAAATACTGAAGTAGATAACTGCACTCAGTGCAGCGCAAACGGATGCGATACCTAAAATAGCTTGGTTTGGCGTAGTAAAAAATCACTCATGCTTGATAACCTTATTTTCGCCAGCCGAGCTGCAAATTTAACGCTCAAATTTGCAAGAATGCGCTATAAAGCCGAGTAGGTAGCGCAAATTTAGAGCAAGCGCTATAAAATCTAGTCAAATTTGACTAAATTTAACTCGGTCCACCCTAAATTTGGCCAAATTTACCCGTCAAACCCAACCTTCTTATCTTCGCCGAAATTTGAGCTCATCTCGCGTTTGATTTCGCTTTCAAAATCGCTCATCGTAAATATCCCGTCCTCACGCACGGCGACTTTTAGCGCGGTATTTTTGAGCGCGAGCATGATTTGCGCACCACTTAGCTCAAATTTAGCCAGCTGCTTGACGTCGAAATTTTCCTCAAAGCTCGCATTTTCGGGCAGCACTTTGCGCCAGATCGCAAGACGAGCGGCGAGGTCGGGCTTTTTAAATTCGATCTTATAATCAAACCTGCGAGAAAACGCGATATCTAGGCTTTGCAAGAAGTTCGTCGTGGCGATGAGCACGCCCTCAAAGCGCTCGATTTGCTCCAAAAATATATTTTGCATTTGATTGTGCATCTTGTCCGCGCCGCTGCCGCCTTCGACGCGCGTGCTTAGAAACTGATCGGCTTCGTTTAGCAGCAGCACGGGCTCGCTCTTACTTTTGGCGCAGATTTCTTTGTAGGTGTCGAAAATTTTACGCACGTTTTGCTCGCTTTCGCCGACGTATTTGCTTAAAATTTTAGAGCAGTCAAAGCTAAGAACCTGCTTTTTTAGGCTCTTTGCGAGGCTTAGCGCGCTCATGGTTTTGCCCGTACCCGGCGGCCCGTAAAAGATGATTTTGGCGTCCACGTTTTTGCGCGACTTGATGCCCCAGCTAGATAGGCGCGCCAGCACGCGGCGGTCTACTTGTTTTAGGATCGCGTCTAGTAGCTCCTTTACTTTGACATCCAGCACGACGTCGTTTATGTCGGTCGAGGGCTCGATGAGCTCAAAGATTTCCTGCTCTTTTACGAGTGTTTCTAGAGCTAGTTTTTTGTTTTTGCTCTCGGTTTTTGGGTGCATTACGCTTTGTAAAATTTCGTCTGTTATGTAAAATGTCCTGCTAAAGCCGCCGTAAGCATTTAGCGACTCGTCGTAGTCGATTAGGCCGTTTTCGATCAGCTTTGAGCCCTCGTCTAGTAGAGCGCGGTTTTTGATGCGTTCAAATTCGTCCGCGCTCAAAATCCCTACAAGTGCGTTTAGATCGCGGTTGGCGTCCGTTTCGCCGACGTATTCTTCCTTTAAAAGCGCGAGGAAAATCAGCTGCTCTCTGTCATTTAGCGAGTTGTCTTTGAAAATTTGCTCGACGGAAATCGAAATTTTGCTTAAATTTAGCCGTTTTTCGATGATGGCCTCTAGCTCTTTTACGTCTTTTTCGAGGCGGTTTTTGGCGTCGCTTGAGACGTTTTTGCTAAAAAACGAGAGCTTGCCGTAAAGCTCCACGCGTAAAAACTGATCTTTTAGATAATCAAGATGATCGGCGTAGGGCGCGACTGTGGGCAGCGTAAGTCCAAACTCGCCCTCTTCTAAAATTTTAAGAAAAAGCGGCGAGAGCGAGATCTCGCTGTGAAGCAGGCCGAGTAAATTTGAGCCCGCACCGTCTGCGTTAGGGTTTTTAAATATAGAAAAGCCCTGCACGATCCAGCCGCTTTCTAGCAGGTTTTTTACGTCAGTAAGGCCTGCTAAAAATTTATACTCCTCGCTACCGAAAACCGCGCAAAGCACGTCGTAAGCGCTACTTTGCGGAGTGCCCTCGACGTAGTTTTTGCTCAGGTGGCGTAAAATTTTCGCCTCGTTTTCGCTGCATTTTATGAGCGAGGAAATTTTAGAATTTTGCTCGCCGCCGATAAACTCTATCAAAAACCGCACTAAATTTCACCCCTTATCTGATCCTTTAAAACGCGTTTGAGCACCTTGCCCGTCGCATTTTTAGGCAGTTCGTCTTTAAAATAAATCGTCTTTGGAATTTTAAAATTCGCCAAGTGTTTTTTGAGGTGCGCGCGGATATCTTTTTCGTCTAGGCTCATATCCTCTTTAAACTGGATAAAGGCCGTAACCTCCTCGTCCGCGTGCTCGTCTCTTACGCCAATAACCGCGGCGGCTTCGACTTCTGGCAGTTTAAACAGCACCTCCTCGATCTCGCGCGGGTAGATGTTGATGCCCTTTGAGATGATGAGGTCTTTTTTGCGGTCGACGATAAAGATATAGCCCTCCTCGTCGATCTTGACGAGGTCGCCCGTGCGCAGCCAGCCGTTTACGATCGTTTCGTCGGTGGCGTCTGGCATATTTAGGTAGCCCTGCATCACGCAGTCGCCTTTTACGATTAGCTCGCCGACCTCGCCTGCTGGTAGCTCCATCATCTCGTCGTTTATGCATTTTACTGCGTAGCCCGGCAGCGGCAAGCCGACGCTTGAGATTTTTTGTTTTTGCAGCGTGTTTGCCGAGACGATAGGCGAGCATTCGCTAAGGCCGTAGCCCTCTATCAGTACCGCGCGCGGAAATTTGACGCGAAAATCGGTAATAGTCTGCTCGGCCAAAGGCGCGCCGCCGCTGATGAAAATCCTAACGCAGTTAAACCAGCGAAAATACCATGGGATTTTCGCCTTTCCGATAGCCGCATAGATCGCCGGCACTCCTAAAAATACGGTCGCGCGCTTGAGCAGGACTTGTTTTAGGACGTTTGAAAACGGGAAAATGGACTTTACCAAAATAAGCGAACATGCCGCAAATATCGGTAGTAGCACCATCGCCGTGAGAGTAAAGCTGTGAAACATCGGCAAAAATACGGCAAATCTATCTTTCATACGCACATGAAAGACCTCGTGCGCGCCCTGGACGTTTGAGATGAGGTTGCGGTAGCTGATCATCGCGCCTTTTGGCTTACCCGTGGTGCCTGATGTGTAGATGATGTGGGCTAGGTCGTCGATACTCGGTCGGTCGGTCAAATTTAGCTCGATTTTGCAGTTTAGCGCATGCGCGTAGCTGATGTTGTTTTCGTCAAATTCGGCTCTATCTCCGATCCAGACGATCTTTTTGATCGCGGTTTTGCTATCTAGCCCTTTTATCTCTTTTGCGAGTTCGACCGATGCGAAGAGAAATTTCGCACCGCAGTCGTTTATGATGTATTCGAATTCTTCGTATTTTAAGAAGGTATTTATTGGCACCGCCACGGCGCCTAGCAGAGTGATGGCAAAGTAGCTAGCGATAAACTCGGGCGAGTTATTTACGATCATCGCGACGCGGTCGCCTTTTTTTATGCCCATGCCTTGCAAAAACGCAGCCAGTGTAAAGGCGTTTGTGCGTAGCTGATTGTAGCTAATCTTGCTAGTTTCTGTATAGATCGCGATACCGCCGCCGTTTTTATCGACCGCAGCATTTAGCATATCCTCGAAATTTTCGTAAGGGTAGTTCATAGCCGAGCCTTAAAATTTATATTTTACGTTCAAATTTATCGCTTGAGCGTTGCCGCGTTCAAATTTGCCGTTTGGATAGAGTCCCGACGCGTTTGAGTAGTAGCTCACGTCGCGAGCTTTTCTGTCTTGGTAAAAGTAGCTAGCTCCTAGCTCCAAAGCGTCTGTAAATTTGTAGTTAAAGCCCGCTGCGTAGATGACGGCTTTGGTATCTGGCAGGTCAAAGCCCGTAGTATCGGCTCTGGATGCTGCCTCGTCAAACGTAACCGCGCCCATTAGGCGGAGCTTATCCGTCGCGTCGTGCGCTACGCCGATGCGGTAGGCGTTGCTGTCCTTCCAGTCGCGCTTTTTAGACGCGTCAAATGCCGCAAAAAACGGGTTGCGATAGTGTGCGGCCGAGGCACCCGGGTAGTTGAAGTCAAGCTCTTTCCATGCAGACCAATACGTTCGCTCAAAATCAAATAGCAGCGTCGTTTTTGCGATTTTGTACGATAGGGCTAAATTTAAGCTCGCTGGTAGCGGTACGGATAGCTTTGCGCTGCCGCTATACGAGCCGCTCGGAAACGCCCCCCTCGGATGCGCCGGCGCGCTGATGTCCGTGTCGCCTTTTAGATTCATATTTACTTTTGAGCGGTAGGTGGCCGCTAGGCTCAAATTTGAAGTCGGTTTATAAGTGATTGCCGCGTTATAGCCGAAATTTATGCGGTCACCCTTGATATCCTGCGAGGCGGGTAGGGCGCCTGAGACCTCCTGCACGGCCTCTCCTCTAGCGTAAACGGCGCGCAGGCCAAAGCCTAACGCGATATTATCGGTTAGCGCATAGGCGACGCTAGGATTTACCTCGATCACTTTTAGATCGAATTTTTTAGAGGTGGCTTTAGGTAGTCTTTCATCCCATCTCATCGACATTCCCGCAGGCACGACGACTGAGAGGCCAAAGCGCCAGTCGCCAAACTGCGGCGAAACGTAATGAAAAGTCGGAGCTAGCGCGCCTGCTCTTTTTGAGGTAAATTTAGCTCCGCTAAAGTGCCTATACTTCGTCTTTGCCATATGCAGGTAGGTTAGCGAGCTCTCGAGATAATGTCCGCCGTCCAAAAATATCATATTCGCCGGGTTATTATAGGCTGCGTCGGGTCCGAAGCTCGTCGCGACGTTTGAGTTTAAAAGCGCGATGCTATCGCCGCTTTGCTCCGGGATTTTAAAGCCCGCCGCATTTAGGCAGCAGCAAGCCGCGAGGTACACGCCGATATATTTTCTCATTTATGCTCCTTTAAAGTTTCTTAAAATTTTTATCTCGTCCGCCCAGATGCTCTCGTCGATCGTCTCTAAAACTAGCGGGATATCGTCCGTGCGGGGGTCGTTTATGATATTTTCAAACGTTTTTAAGCCCAAAAAGCCCTTGCCTAGGCTCTCGTGGCGATCCTTTTTGCTGGCTAGGTCAAATTTCGTATCGTTTAGATGCATACCCCGCAGCATATCGCGTCCGACTATCTCGTCAAATTCGCTCATCACGCGCTCGTAGTTATCTCTGATATCGTATCCCGCGGCAAAGGTATGACATGTGTCCAGGCACACGCCGATCCTGCTTTTATCGGTACAGCGTTTGATGATGTAGGCTAGGTGTTCAAATTTAAAGCCCAAATTTGAGCCCTGGCCCGCGGTATTTTCGATGACTAGCTTTACGTTTTGGCTATTTTCGAGTAGGAAATTTACGGAATTTGCGATATTTTCGAGGCAAATTTCTGGCGAAATTTCATTTAGATATGAGCCCGGATGAAAATTTATCATCACTAGGCCTAGCGCCTCTACGCGGTAAATTTCGTCCAAAAAGGCGTTAATGGACTTTTGACGCTGCTCGGCGCTCGGATGGCCTAAATTTATAAGGTAGCCGTTGTGCGGCAAAACGTGCCTGGGCTCGATGCCGGCGGCTTTTAAATTTTGTTTAAATTTGGAGATATTTTCTGGGGTTAGCGGCTTGGCTTCCCATTGACGCTGATTTTTGACGAACATCGCAAAGGCGTTCGCGCCGATATTTGCCGCATTTAGCGGAGCGTTTTCTACGCCGCCCGCGATGCTGACGTGCGCGCCGATAAATTTCATTGAAGCTCTTTTATGATGATTTTTATGCGGTTTTTAGCGTCGAAAAAACTGATATTTTTACCGCAAACTTCGTATTTTATTGAATATTTACTTATATCTTGTATAAAACCACACGAATTTGTCATTACATTTATGCCGTCATACAGCGGTTTGCGCTCCAGAATTTCCGCGAAAAAGTCGTCGTATCTCTCCTCTAAAAAGAACTTTTTGTTAAATTCTTTTTTCTCAAAACACGCGCCGTTCATGCAAATTTTGTCGTTTATTTTTAGATTTACCGTATTTACGCCAGAGCTGTAAATTTGCAAATTTAGCTGGTTTGCGGTTTTGTGCAGGAAGCCCACGTCGTTGATTTTTAGCGGCGGAGTGAGGATTGTGACGGTAAATTTGTCCGATGATTTTTGGCTTTGTAGCGCGGCACAGCCGCTAAATGCAAGGCACGCGAGCGCAGCTAAAGCGAAGTTTGTAAATTTTTTCATGATTTTTTATCCTTGGTTTAAGCTATTTTTTATTATCTTTAGTGTAAAATCCCACTTTCGCTAATTTGTGGCCCCTTCGTCTAGCGGTTAGGACATCGCCCTTTCACGGCGGTAACACGAGTTCGAGTCTCGTAGGGGTCACCACTTCATTTTAAATTTTACAAAAGATTTTAATTTTATCCGCTTATCGCTTAAACGCCCTTTATCTAAGATAATTTTTCTTAAATTTGCTTTTCCTAAAAATTTATCCGCAGAGCTGTTTGCGCCGTATTTTGTAAGCTCAAATTTCATTGCGTCAAATTTTAATCTCCGCCAAATAAACAAAAACCAGCCAAATTTAATCGCAAAATTTGATCCCCAAATGCCCGCGCCCGCTCGCTCAATCAAATTTAAACCCGTTTTGGCTATAATCGCGCCCTAATTTATAAAAAAGGAAAAAAATGTTTGATTGGATTTTTTCACCCGAGGCGTGGCTGTCGCTCGTGACGCTAACGGGGCTTGAGATCGTGCTTGGTATCGATAACATCATATTTATAGCGATCCTAGTGGGCAAACTCCCGCCCGAGCAGCGTGACAAAGGCCGCATACTAGGGCTTTCGCTTGCGATGCTAACGAGGATTGCGCTTTTGCTTTCGCTATTTTGGATTATGAAGCTTACCAAGCCGCTATTTAGCGTGTTTGATTTCACGATCACGGGGCGCGATTTGGTGCTGATTTTGGGAGGACTTTTCCTCATCGGTAAGTCCACGCTCGAGATCCACTCAAGTGTCAGCGGCGAGCATGAGGAGCGCGAGACGGGCAAGGGACATGCGAGTTTTTGGGTCGTTATCGCCGAGATCGCCGTACTTGACATCGTCTTTTCGCTCGATAGCGTCATCACCGCGGTGGGCATGGCAAATCACATCGAGATCATGATCCTAGCCGTGATACTTGCGGTGGGCGTGATGATGTTTGCGTCTAAGGGCATTTCAAATTTCGTCGATAACAACCCGACGATCAAAATTCTCGCGCTTGCGTTTTTGATCCTGATCGGCTTTACGCTTGTGGGCGAGGGGCTCGGTATGCACGTGCCTAAGGGCTACGTTTACTTTGCGATGGCGTTTTCTCTGGGCGTGGAGCTCATCAACATCTACGCTCGCAAAAAGTCGGCAAAACGCGCGCAAGAGGCTCAAAAGTAAAATTTGAGCCTTTAAATTTGCTCTCGGCGCGCAGGGCGGCAAATTTGACGCTTAGGCTTTTTGAGGCGTCAAATTTAAACGTGGCGAATTTGAGCGGTAAATTTAAAAAGCAAAGGAGCTAGCGTGGACGTAAAAGGCGAATTTTTAGAGATTTTAGAGGGGCTTAGGAGCGAAAAGCTGGCGGCGTTTTCGCAAAAACTCATCAAAAGCCCCGAAATTTTAGGCGTAAAAACTCCCGAGCTAAGACGCCTGGCAAAGCAAAATTTCGCTCGGCTAAATTTAGAGCAGATCGCAGCTTACAAGCCGTTTTTTCACGAGGAGTTCATGCTAAAGGGTTTTTTGATAATGCTCGTTAAAGATGATGAAGCCAAATTTAAGCTAGCTAGCGAGTTTATCAAAATGATGCCAAACTGGGCTGTGACGGACGGCTTTGAGCCTAAATTTAGCGAGGCGCACTACGTGGATGCGCTGCTAAAGCAAGCCTTAGGATCAAATTTAGAATACGAAAAGCGATTTTTCTACGTTTATTTTATGCGCAATTTTAACGCGCTTCCGCTGGAGCGATTTTTTGAAATTTGCGCCGAGGAAAAAGACGAACGATACTACGTGCAAATGGCGGCTGCTTGGTGTTTAGCCGAGGTTTTTATCAAATTTGACGGCGCGGGGCGAGAGCTGCTAGAGAGCGGGCGACTGAGTAAATTTACTCACAACAAAACGATTTCAAAGATCCGCGACAGCTACCGCGTGCCAAAAGAGGCAAAAGACGCGCTTTTGGAGCTCAAAATCAAGTGAATCTAACAAAAGAGCCCGTAAACAAGCTCGTGCTGCGCCTAGCCGCGCCCGCGGGCGTTGCGATGAGCTTTAACACGCTTTATAACGTTACGGGCGTATTTTTTGCCGCGCGCATATCGACGCAGGCGCTGGCGGGCTTTTCGATGAGTTTTTTGCTCTATATCAGCGTCGTGGGCGTGGGGCTTGGCTTTGGCTCGGCGCTAACGGCGCTTGTGGGTAACGCGCTTGGCGGCGGCAAAGAAAAACTTGCTAAAATTTACGCCGCAAAAGGCGTGTTTTTCGTGCTTCTTTGTGCGGTTTTTATGGGGCTTTCGGGCTTTATTTTTACGCCGCATTTACTTAAAATTTTAGGCGCGAACGAGGAGTTTTTGCGCGAAGCCATGGCGTATAACCGCGTGATATTTCTTGCCTCGCCATTTTTCTTACTCATAAAATCCTTAAACGGCGTGCTAGTGGCTACGGGCGATACGAAGAGCCTGCGAAACTGGCTTTTTACGGGACTTTTTATAAATTTGGGCTTTTGCTTTTTTTACGTGGATTTTTGCGGGCTTGGTATCGGCGGCATAGCCTTAGCGACGGCTTCGGTGCAGCTTCTTGGTTCGTTATTTTTAGGCGTCAAAGTCGCAAAAACGGGCATGATAAATTTTTTAAATTTACGCTCATTTACACCCGAACTCGCCACCTACCGTAAAATTTTAGCCCAAGCCTTGCCTGCGTGCCTAAACTACCTCTCGATGTCGCTTGGCGGGCTCGTGCTCATGCATTTTATCAGCCGCTACGGCACGCACGCGGTCGCAGGTTATGGACTAGCGCTACGCATCGAGCAGATCGTAATGCTGCCTACGACTGGCATCGCATCGGCGGTGCTTGGTATCGTATCGCAAAACTTCGGTGCGCGCGAATACGCCAGAGTGCGCGGCTGCTACGCTTATGCAGTCAAATTTTTAGCGGTTTATTGTATTTTTGCGGCGGCTTTTTGTCTTGGGCTCGGCGGGATTTTGGTTGGTTTTTTTGACGAGACGCCCGAGGTCGTAAACGCGGCAAAAAGCTATTTTGCCGTAAATTCGCTAGCGTTTATAGGCTACGCACTCATAAATCTCTCCGGCTCGACGCTTCAAGGCGTAAAAAGGCCCGCGGCGGTTTTTGTTTTAAATTTTACCCGTCAGATAGTGCTGCAAATCGCGCTTTACTCGCTTGTGGCGGATATTTTTGGCGGTGGGTTGCAAGATATTTTTAAGGCGATGTTTTTTAACGTCTGGTTGATCGGGCTAACTTTTTTCTTTTACACCAAATTTGTTCTTAGCCGAATTTGCGCGGGTTAAAGCGAAAAATTTCGTAAATTTTCAAATTTAAGCTTATTTTTCTTGACATACCGTATTTTTTTGGCTACAATGCGCCTTTTCAATAAGTAGGCTAAACTCGCAATGCCTCGGGGTGTAGCGCAGGCTGGTTAGCGCATCTGGTTTGGGACCAGAGGGCCGAAGGTTCGAATCCTTTCACCCCGACCATTTGTTAGATGGTGAGTGTAGCTCAGTCGGTTAGAGCATCAGATTGTGGTCCTGAGGGTCGTGGGTTCGATTCCCATCACTCACCCCACTTGGGCGCTCGTAGCTCAATTGGATAGAGCGACAGACTTCGGATCTGTAGGTTATGGGTTCGACTCCTATCGGGCGCGCCACTTTGTTTTTATGCGCTCATAGCTCAGCTGGATAGAGCAACGGCCTTCTAAGCCGTAGGCCTCAGGTTCGAATCCTGATGGGCGTACCATTTTATTATTGTTGTGCGGATGTGGTGAAATTGGCAGACACGCCAGACTTAGGATCTGGTGCCCCACGGCGTGAAGGTTCAAGTCCTTTCATCCGCACCATCCAAAATTCCCTAAAATACGATATTTCAAGACTTAAGCTTTCAAAAGGTAACCCGAGAGGTAGCCCAAACTTCTTATTTTTTATTTTTCAAATTTCTTTCTCTCGGATTTATTTAATATTCTAGAACATTCTAGGTCAGCCCGTTTTGTCATTAGGTATTTTGTTTTGACAGGTTATATCTAGATACTATTTTTATAATTATGGCTATGGTGCTAAGGCGTTGCAAAGTATAACGTTTAATCCTAGTAATATTTAAGAGTACCAAAAACAAACTATAGTATAATCATGGTAAACAAAAAATACACTGAGGAGCCGAAATGGCAAAAGTCGGTTTTAATAACTTTAAAGCATCGGAGAAAATTTGCAGAAATTTTTAGATAAGCCGATAGCTTTAGTATATGGCCCCAATAGCTCTGGGAAATCAAGTTTTTTTGTACGCTATGCTTTATAGAGAACACCTTTAAGACGACGGAGATACAAATCTTAAAAGGTCAAATTTTGCCGGAGACGAGCTGGACTTGGGCTGGCTTGAAAATTTTTATCCACAAACACGATACCAATAGGGCGGTAATATCATATGCGTATGATTTTGCGGACAGCAAAGGAGACTATACTATATACGGCGAAGAAGGCAAGAATATAATGGATCGATACGATATTTGCCGCATTGTCCATAAAAATAAATATGCCACATAGGAGCAAATTTGCGTCTAAAGTACTTTTATATAATAGTTTTTCTAATCTGGCTTTGCATATTTATCGCCTTGATACCCGCACATAGAATTTCGGCAATCTTAGAAGCGATTGATTTTAGAGATAAAAACCTGACGCAAAGAGAGCTCG